>NZ_JANRHB010000002.1:0-373377 GCF_024733855.1 Gordonia sp. GONU | reverse complement strand
TTTCTTCGTGCCTGAATGTGTTCCTTAGACAAGTCCCATTCTTGCACTGCAGCAAGGCATCTCGCTTCTCAACACCCCATCAAACACCAGAAACCTCACCCCAAATCGGTGCATCCAGGCTGAGGTGTGAGGAGCCGCCTATCGCTGCCTGAGGTGTGAGGAGCGTAAGCGACGAGCCTCGAAGGCCTGGTGAGTGAATCTCGCTGAGGGCCTTCGTGGCTCGCTTCGCTCGCACCTCAGGCAGCGGAAGGGATGCTCGCTCGCACCTCAGGCAGCGGAAGGGATGCTCGCTCGCACCTCAGGCAGCGAGATTTCTCCGCTCCCTGAGTAGGCCCGGAGCTTGCGGAGGGATGTTTCCGCTCCCTGAGTAGGCCCGGAGCTTGCGGAGGGATGTTTCCGCTCCCTGAGTAGGCCCGGAGCTTGCGGAGGGCCGTATCGAAGGGTCAGAAACCCGTCGAGGATCCCAACTCCGGGGCGGGGCCGGTGAAGTAGTGCTCACCGTCGAACCGGGCCGGGAGACCGCCCGCGAGGTATCTGCCGATACCCGGCTGGTCCAGTTCCGTGAACAGCGGATTCTTCTGTAGAACGCCGGATTCCACCACCTCGTCGAAGGTGCGGTAGCGCTCCGACAGCACCGAACTCTTCGCCAGGGCGGCCTCCACCTCGGCGGTGGAGTGGCGGGCGAACCACGCGGCGAACAGCGGGGTGAGGATTCCGCGGTGGGTGTAGCGGTCTGCTTCCGCGGTGAAGTCCGCACCGAGCGCCTTCTCGACCGCTGCCACCGCATCCCCGGTCTCGGTCATCGCGACCAGGTCCCGGAAGTGGCGCGGGGTGAGGGCGACGAGCATGAAGCGGCCACCGTCGGAGGCGACGAAATCCGTTCCGTACGTGCCGTAGACGTCGTTGCCGGTCGCGGGCCGGCTACCGCCGCCGAGTTGCGGCTCGGTGAGGTAACCGAGCGTTCCCGCGATCGCCAGGGCGGTGTCCTCCAGCGGCAACGTGATCTGAGCGCCGGCACCGGTCTGGTCGCGGCGTCGTACCGCCGCGGTGATCGCGAGGGCGGCGTACAGACCACAGGCCACGTCCCACGCGGGCAGGGCGTGGTTGACCACACCGGCGTAGTCGGTTGGGCCGGTGATCGCCGGGAAACCCAGTGCCGCATTGACGGTGTAGTCGACACCGGGTGTCCCGTCCGTGCGTCCGAGCAGTTCTAGGGTGATGACGTCGGAGCGCTTCGCGGACAGGGTCTCGTGACTCATCCATGCACGACCGCCGGCGTTGGTGACGAGGATGCCGCCACCGGGCCCGCTCTCGGTGACGAGATCCTGGATCAGCTTCTGGCCCTCGGGTTCCCGGAAGTTCGCGGTCACCGACTTCTTGCCGCGGTTGAGGCCGGTCCAGTAGATGGAGTTGCCGTCGGCGGTGACCGGCCACCGGTTGGTGTCGGCGGCGCCGCCGAGGGGGTCGACGCGGATCACCTCGGCGCCGAGCTGGGACAGCGTCAGACCGCACAACGGTGACGCGACGAAGCTCGACACCTCCACGATGCGCAGGCCCTCGAGCGGGCGGGGTGTGGTGCTCATGCGAAAGATCCTCCGAGAAAGGGTGTTCGGGTCAGGCCATCAGGACGTGGTAGCGCCAGTCGAGGACATCGCGGTCCTCCCCTGCTTGGTCGTCACGGTCGCCGTGGGCGACGACCTTCGATCGGAGGCGCAGGATTCCACCCCCGCCGTCGAGCGGGGTGGCGTCCTCGACGTGGATCTCCGAGCTGAGCGTGTCGCCCTCGCGGACGGGCCCGGTGTGGTCGCACGAGTCCCACGCCACCACGGTGACGAGGTTCGGCAGGGCCCGATTGGCTTGCGACAGAGCGAGTCCGATGGTGTGTCCGCCGTAGACGAGCCGTCCGCCGGCCGCCTTGCCGGCCACTCGCTCGTCGTGGTGGGTGGCGGCGATGTTCAGCGACAGACGCGCGAGTTCCGGTGCGCTGGAGACCACATCGGCGCTCGAGCGGTAGACGCGTCCGGCCAGCTCGGGGGAGAAATGTTGTCCGCGGACCGATGACCGGTAGGTGGCCAGGTCCCAGTCGGGCAGTGCCGGTTCGGCATCCGCGCCGGGGCCGATGGTGCTCAGGTCGTCGGCGTGCACGGTGCGTCCCGGGTCGGGGGCCGGGGACAGCGGCAGCATCGCGCAGCGGTAGAAGTCGAGAACCGTGGCGCCGTTCTGGTCGGTGGTGACCATGTGCAGGGCGGCCAGACCGGTCGGGGCGCGACCGGGCTTGGACTTGTTCTCCCGCAGCCCGACCACCTCGGTCACGGTGGTGAGGGTGTCGCCGATCTTCGGACAGCTGAGGAAACGCAGCCCACGGTAGAAGAGGTTGGCCTTCACGTGGTGGGTGGCCAGCGTCGACTGCCCGATCGCGACGTCGGTCACCAGTCCGGGATGGGCGAGCGTGCCCTCGCCCAGCACGCGGCCCGCCAGATGTGCATCCAGGGACAGGCGTAGCCGGTCACCCAGGATCGTCTGATGCGACGCGGCGAGCCCGGAGGTCAGCGTCAGCGACGGTGCGTCGTCGAACACCTGCCCGTGCGTCAGCTCGTCGAAGTACGGCCCGCCGACCGCGATCGGCTCACTCATCGACCGCTCCCTTCGCGAGGACTCGGCGCGCGGAGACGGCGAGGGCCTCGTCGAGCATCCGGCCGTCGAGCTCGGCGGCACCGGCGCCTGCGGCGGCTGCTTTCTCCAGTGCCTCGAGTACGCGTCGCGCGTCCTCGATGGCATCCGCGTCCGGAGTGAATATCTCGATCGCACTTGCCAATTGGGCCGGGTGGATCACCCAGGTACCGTCGAAGCCGAGGTCGCGGACCCAGCGCTTGGCGTCACGGAACGCGTCGTCGTCGGCGATGGTGAGGTGGGGGCCGTCGATCACGTCCACCCCGGCGGCGCGTGCGGCGAGCAGGACCGAGTCCTGTACGACGTGCCAGGTCCGCATCGGCAGTCCTGACGCCCGGCCGAGCGACGCGCCGAGATCGGCATAACCGATCAGAACGGCGTCGAGACGGTCGGTGGCCGCGCAGATCGTTCCGGCGTCGCGAATCCCACGAGGGGTCTCGAGCAGTGCCTGGAGACGAACGGCGGAATCGCCGAGCTGCTTGTCGGCCTCCTGGAGATCACCGGGGGTGTCGGCCTTGGGGAGCACCACCGACGTCAGGTTCGGCATCTGGGCGCAGGCGGCCAGATCGTCCGATGCCCACGGGGTGTCGATGGCGTTGATGCGCAGGGAGACAGCGCGATCAGCCCCGAACTCGGCGACGAGTTCGGCGGCGGCGGTGCGCGCCGAGTCCTTGTTGGCCGGGGTGACCGCGTCCTCGAGGTCGAGGACCACCTCGTCGGCGATGGAGGCCAGCGCCTTGCGTGCCTTGCGGTCGTCGGAGGCCGGCGCCACCAGGACGCCTCGTCTTCTCTGCACCATTGCTCCCAGTGATCGTGTCAACCCGGATGTCGGGTTCAAATGTGCGGCCAAAGTCGTGCCTTCACGGTTCTATCAGACCTCGATGTCCGATGGGAAGGTTGACATAGGTACGGCCTATCGACAAAATGGCCGTACAAATCAGCCCTCCTCGAAGAACACAGGTGAGCCCCTTCATGAGCACGCTGTCAGCGGAAGAATCCTTTCTCGTCGAGACCGTCCGGTCGTTCATCGACCGCGAGGTCAAGCCGACCGTGCAGGAGGTCGAGCACGCCAACGAATATCCCGAGAAGTGGATCGAGCAGATGAAGCAGATCGGCATCTACGGTCTGGCCGTGCCCGAGGAGTACGGCGGCTCGCCGGTCTCGATGCCCTGCTACGCGCAGGTCACCCAGGAACTCGCACGCGGCTGGATGAGCCTGGCCGGCGCGATGGGCGGTCACACCGTCGTCGCCAAGCTGCTCACCCTGTTCGGCACCGAGGAGCAGAAGCAGAACTACCTGCCGCGGATGGCCACCGGCGAGATGCGCGCAACCATGGCGCTGACCGAGCCGGGCGGTGGTTCCGACCTGCAGGCGATGTCGACCGTGGCCAAGGAAGACGGCGACGAGCTGGTCATCAGCGGGGCGAAGACCTGGATCAGCAATGCCCGACGCTCCGGGCTGATCGCCCTGCTGTGCAAGACCGACCCGGCCGCACAGCCGCGGCACAGGGGCATCTCGATCGTCCTCGTCGAACACGGTCCCGGACTGACCGTCTCGCGCGACCTGCCCAAGCTCGGTTACAAGGGAGTCGAGAGCTGCGAGCTCTCCTTCGACGGGTACCGCGCACCGAAGTCGGCGATCCTCGGCGCCGTACCCGGCAAGGGCTTCGGCCAGATGATGAAGGGGCTGGAAACCGGCCGCATCCAGGTTGCCTGTCGCGCACTGGGTGTCGCGACCGCAGCACTCGAGGACTCGCTGGCCTATGCGCAGCAGCGCGAGTCCTTCGGGCAGCCCATCTGGAAGCACCAGTCGATCGGCAACTACCTGGCCGACATGGCGACCAAGCTGACCGCGGCCCGGCAGCTCACCTGGCACGCCGCCGAGCAGTACGACCGGGGCGAGCGGTGCGACATGGAAGCCGGCATGGCCAAGCTCTACGCCTCCGAGGTCGCGATGGAGATCGCCCTCAATGCCGTCCGCATCCACGGCGGCTACGGTTACTCCACCGAGTTCGACGTCGAACGGTACTTCCGCGACGCACCGCTGATGATCGTCGGTGAGGGCACCAACGAGATCCAGCGCAACGTGATCGCCGCGCAGCTCGTGGCACGGGGCGGTATCTGACGGCGTCGACTCGTCAGGAGCAGCCGTACTCGAACAGGGGAGTGGGATGAGCGAGGTCGGGCAGTCCGAGCCGGCGTACAAGGTGCTGGCCGCCGAACTGCGATCGCACATCGCCCAAGGCCGCTACAAGGGGGGTGTACGGCTCCCCACCGAGTCCGAACTGTCACAGGAGTACGGCCTGAGCAGGCAGACGGTACGCCGCGCCTTTCTCGAGCTGGTCACCGAGGGCTCGGTGTATCGCGTACCCGGCCGTGGGACCTTCGCGACCGAGAACGCCGGTCAGTACCTGCGGCAACTGGGCTCGATCGACGACCTGATGAACCTCTCGACCGACACCGAGATGCAGGTCCTCGAATCACCCTCGCGCCGAGTCGATCTCGAGGCTGCCGGACGCCTGCGGCTCGACACCGACGTCGTCTACCGGATCGTGTTCCAGCGATTCCACGACGGGGTGCCGTTCGTGGTCACGACCGTGTCATGGCCGGAGTCGGTGGCTCGGCTCGTGATCGGTGCGCCCGAGGTGAAGGCCGGTGCGACGAGCGAGCACACGATGATCGGTCTGCTCGAACCGCACCTGCAGTATCCGATCGAGGAATGCGCGCAATCGATCACGGCCACCACCGCCGATGCCGAGACCGCAAGGCGGCTCGGCTGTCCGGTGGGTCACGCCGTGTTGCGCGTCGACCGGCTCTACACCGATTCACGCGGGCGGGCCGTCGAACTCGCGATCAGCTACTTCCTGCCCGAGCACTACACGTACCGCGTGACGCTGCGACGTAGCGGCATGTGAAGCAGACGCGAAGCGGCCCGGTGATCACGAGGACCACCGGGCCGCTTGGCATCTCGGGGAGGGTCAGTGACGGGCGCGTACCGGTTGCTCCTCGACGATGCCCGATGTTCTTCCCTTGGAGGGGATGAGCAGGGTGATCGCCACGCCGACGAAGGCGGCGGCGGCCGCGATCAGGAAGCACCAGGTGAACGTCGACTCGTCGGGGACCTCGGTGCCGCCCAGCGAGATGGTCGCGCTGGCCAGGATGAGGGCCATGACGGCGGAGGCGACGGTGGTGCCCAGCGAGCGCATCAGGCCGTTCAGTCCGACCGCGGCGCCGGCTTCGGTGGCCGGCACCGAACCCATGATCAGGGTCGGCATGGCGGCGTATCCGACGCCCACGCCGATGGCGCAGATGATCGAGGCCAGCATCAGCTTCCACGCCGCGTCCATGAGGAAGAAGGCGAAGAGGTAGCCGCAGCCGAGGATGCCGGCGCCGATGGCGAGGGTGTACTTCGCGCCGATCTTGTTGATCAGCAGGCCCGACAGCGGTGCGAAGAACATCATCATCAGACCGCCGGGCGCCATCCACAGACCCGCAGCCAAAATCGACTGGCCCAGGCCGTAACCGGTCGCCTCGGGCAGCCGCAGCAGCATCGGCAGGATGATCGACTGCGCCATCATGCCGAAACCGATGGCGGCCGCGGCGATGTTCGTCAGCAGGACGGCCGGCCGGGCCGTCGTCCGAAGATCGACCAGGGGCTCCTTCTGGCGGAGCTCGAAGATTCCCCAGACGACGAGGACGGCGATGCCGCCGAGGCCCAGGCCGAGGGTCTTGCCCGAGGTCCAGCCCCAGTCATTGGCCTTCGACACCGCGATCAGGAAGGCCGAGAGGCCGATGGCCAAACCGACGGCACCGGGGATGTCGAGGCGGCCGCCGGCGGAGGTGTTGACCCGCGGGACGAGGAGCAGGACCGCGGCGATGATGAGCACACCGAGGCCGGTCGCGACGTAGAACAGGGCATGCCAGTCCCACGTCTCGACGATCCACGCCGACAGGGGCAGACCGATCGCACCGCCGACGCCGAGCGTCGCACTCATCGCGGCGACGGCCATCGACGTGATGTGGGGCGGGGTGATCTCGCGGATCAAGCTCATGCCGACCGGAATGAAACCCATCGCGAGGCCCTGGACGCCACGACCGATGATCAGCGGAACGAGTGAGTCGCCCACTGCGCACAGCAGCGATCCGAGGGTCAGCAGGACGGCGCTGGCGAGTAGGACGCGCTGCTTGCCGAACATGTCGCCGAGGCGGCCGGCGATGGGCATGGCGACCGCCGCGGCGAGCAGGGTGGCGGTGATGATCCACGACGCATTGCCGATCGAGGTTCCGAGCAGACGCGGAAGATCCGGCTGGATCGGGATGATCAAGGTCTGCATCAGTGACGCGACGAGTCCGCCGAAGCAGAGCGCCACGACGCTGCCGACGGCGCCGGCGGGGGCCTGTTCGGTTCCCTCCTGGGGTAACTGGCCTTGTGTTTCGCTCATATGCGAGACCTCCTTCGAGGTATGCAGCATACATATGTAACGTACATAGGCAAACCGGACAGTAGATTTGTCCTGGTCGATGCGATGGAGGGGCAATGTCCGAGGACCACGAGCCGTGGCAATCGCCGGTACACCGAGACCTGGTGGCCGAGTTGCTGCGTATGTCCCGGC
Organism: Gordonia sp. GONU; assembly: GCF_024733855.1. Lineage (NCBI taxonomy): Bacteria > Bacillati > Actinomycetota > Actinomycetes > Mycobacteriales > Gordoniaceae > Gordonia > Gordonia sp. GONU. Next base: position 366,095 of record NZ_JANRHB010000002.1, on the reverse strand, counting down.
GCAAGGGGCTGCTCCCGCCGTCGGTCGGGCTGGAGAAGTCCGCCTTCGCCATCCTGTGGGTTCTGTCCGACGGTCGGCCGCGCACGCTTCGCCAGCTGACCGAAGAACTCGAACTCGAGCAGTCGACCGTCAATCGGCAGGTCAATGCCGCGATCAAACACGGTTACCTCGAGCGTTTCGAGGTCGAGGACTCGCTCTCCAAGCTGATCCGTCCCACCGATGCGGGACGCGAGGCCTTCCGGCGGGACGGATTGCTTCGTGCCGAGCGACTCGAGCAGGTCTTTGCCGATCTCGCACCGGGCAGCCCGGAGGCGTTGCTCCACGAGTTGCGGGCGTTCAACGACGCCTATGAACGGACGCAGGACCGGCACGGCGCCGGCCAGCGTGACAGCAAGAGCGATCAGAGATTCAAGAGAGGGATGGTATGACCACTGGAGGCGGCACGTACGCGGTGACCGGGTCGGCGTCGGGGATGGGCGCGGCTGTGGCCGAATCCCTACGCGCGGAAGGGCACACGGTGATCGGCGTCGATCTGCGCGATGCCGACGTCGTCGCCGACCTGTCGACCGCGCACGGTCGGCAGAAGGCCGCCGAGGAGGTCCTCGCCAAGGCCGGCGGCACGCTCGACGGGGCGGTCCTCGCCGCCGGGATGGGGCCGAGCAAGGGGCGCGAGCGGATGATCACCGAGGTCAACGTCCTCGGCGTCACCGATCTGCTGACTGCCTGGCGCCCGGCCCTCGCTGCTGCGGACAAGGCGAAAGTGGTTGTCTTCGGCTCCAATTCGACGACCGTGACACCGCTGGTGCCGCGCGGTGCCATCCGGCGGCTCATCAACGGCGACACCGCCGGGGCGACCCGGCAGATCCTGCGACGTCGCGGCGTCACCGCGCCGGTCGCGTACGCGGCATCGAAGATCGCGGTCACCCAGTGGTCACGCTGGCAGGGCACCAAGCCGGAGTGGGCCGGGGAGGGCATCCGGATCAACGTGATCGCGCCCGGCCCGGTGATGACGCCCCTGCTGCGATCCCAGCTCGACAGCCCGCAGGCCAAGAGCGTGAAGTCGTTCCCGGTTCCGGTGCGCGAGTACGGAACCCCGGAGCAGCTCGCCGCGTGGGTGATGATCATGCTGTCGCCGGCCGCCGACTTCATGGCCGGCGCCGTCATCACCGTCGACGGCGGGACCGAGGCTCTGATGCGCACGCGGGACTGGCCGAAGCCGCTGCCGGTACGCGGGATTCCGAAGCTGGTGTGGAAGATGTACCGCGCACCCAAGGACGGGCAGGTCGCACGGTACTAGACCCGCAGTTGTCCGGGGAGCATCACGTGGTGTCGAGGTGGTGCCGGTCGTCGAGGCGGATCGTGACGGCCGCGACCACGACACCGATCATCACGCCCAGGAGGGTGTCGAACACCCGGGTCGCGCCGATGTCGGCACCCACCGGGTTGCCGATGCTGGTGACCAGCAACGCCATTGCCGTGATGGGAACCGAGGCGAGGGCGTAATTGCGGGTCACGACCATCTCGGCGGCACCCTGGCATACGACGATCACCACGACGAGCGGCCAGTATCCGAGTCCGGCGGCGATGATGATCGCCGCGAGTACCGCGCCACCGACATTGCCGACGAGGCGCTGGATGGCTCGCTGAACCGTGTGTCGATAGTTGACTCCCTGCAGCGCGGCGAGCGCACCGATCGACGCCCAAAGCGGGTGGGTGAGACCGGCCGCGGTGGCGAGCCCACCGGCCAGCAGGGACGCGGTGGTCACCCGGGCGACGTTCACTCCGATCTCCCGGTCGGACAATCCCCGGAGTGATTCGCGCAGAGTGTTCTTCGGCGCGGTTCCGGGCATGGTCACGTCGGTGCGCTCGCGCGGGGGAGTGAGGTTCGGCCGCACCTTGCGCAGTTCCGCTTCGAGGTGGGAGAAGTCCTCGCGCCGAGCGGTCAGGGAGTCGTGAGAACCGCTGTCGAGCACCGACTCCGCGGCGTCGAGGAATGAGATCAATTCGGCGACATGGGCGTCGACGCGTCGTGCCGGGGTCCGGGCGATCACCTCGCGTGCCTGCCCGATCGACGCTCGAGCCGCGGCCACCGAGCCCGGACCGTAGTGCTCGATCCCCGACACGGCGGCGAGTGCCCGGGCGACGGCCACCCGCGACGGGCCGTGCGGATGGGACAGTGCGGGCGCCATGGCCACGAGCCAGCCCACGAGCCCGCCGAATGCCGCCGCGACCGTGGCCGTCACGGCGTCGGCTGCGGTGTGGGCGAATCCGGCGGCGCCGGCGGCGGCGAAGATCATGATGGCCGGGCCCGGTCCGGTGATGCGGAACGCCGCGCACAACCAGAAGGCGAGTCCGGCGCCCCCGGAGACGAGCAGGATCTGCGCCCAGATCGACACGCCCAGCACGCCCAGGAGGGCACCCAGAGCGGTGTAGGCGACTATCAGCGACGCCACCCCGGCCAGCCTGCCCGCCATGCGCGGATACGGCTCGTAACGGAGATAGGCCGACGACAGGGTCCCCAGAGCGGCGAAGCCCGCGACCTCGGTATGGCCGATGAGTCCTCCGACGACGAGCGCGATGGCACCGGCGAGGCCGACGCGGAAGCCGATCGCGATCGTCGGGTCCGCCCGCCGGATCTCGAGCGTGCTGCGCCATGCGGACGGCGACACCGAATGGGCGAGCGCCCTCCTCGAGTGCTGCAGGCGACTGCGGCGGGTGGTGCCGCTGAAGGTGGATGGCATTCGACCACCATAATAGTTCTCAAGTAAAATATCTATAAAACAGTTGGAAATGATCGAGTACGATGTGTCACGTGCCAACTCCTTCCGCTGCATCCGGACCCGGTGACCAAGTCCTCCCGGACGCCGTCGACCGGGCCCGCACGGAGTGGGAGGCCCGGTATCCCGAGGTCGACGGCAGGCCCATCGACGTCATCGGTCGCATCACGCGGATCAGTGCCCTCGCGCTGGCGCGTTTCGAGCGCGAACTCGACCCGCGTGGGGTCACCCGCGTCGAATACGACGTCCTGAGTGCGATCGCGCGCGCCGATCACCCGTTGCGCGCCAGCGAGGTCACCTCGGTCACCGGGATCTCCGGGGCGTCGACGACGAAGAACGTGGAGCGCCTGGTCAAGATGGGTTTGGTCGAACGCGAGCGGCTCGAACGTGACGGGCGGGTGGTCCTGCTGTCACTCACCCCCGAAGGACGGGAGCTGGTGGAAGAGCAGTTCCCGCGTCGTCTCGAGTCGGAACGGCAGATGCTCGACGGCCTCGACGACGAGGAGATCGAAACCCTCATCGAGCTGTTGCGGCGGATCACCCGCAACGTGGAGCGCGGTCCCCGAACTCGGGCAGACCGGACCTGAGCAGTGCCGGTTGCGCGGTCCGGATCGTCGGTTACAGGCCGACGCGCTCGAGCGCCTCGTCGAACTCCTCGGACGCCTCTTTCTCGGTCTTGCCGTCGGCGAGCGCCTGCCGGTACACCGCGAACAGTTCGGTGCTGCGCTCGGTATAGCGTCGGGTCCAGCGTTCGCTGTCCGCTCGCCAGTAGCCGATCACGTCGTAGGAATCACGGCCCCATCGCAGCTCGCTGCGCAGATGCTTACGGACGGAACGTGACTCGGCGGCCTCGCCGGCGAACCAGCAGTACGCGGAGGTGTCAGTTGGTGCCGGAAGGTCGAGTTCGGCGACCGTCTGCGCGAGCCGGCTCGGCGTCCGTCCATTGCCGCCGACCAGCGTGATCGTCTCGACCTCCCGCTCGGGTAGGTAGGCGAGGTCGGTCGGCGCCGGCACCTCGACCACCACCGTCACGCCGACGGTCGACGAGAGTTCCTCGAGAATCCGGGCGAGGGCGGGGAGTCCGGCGAGGTCGGCGGCCAGGACGAGTCGGCTCGTACCGGCCGGTGGCGTGAACCAACTACGCGCGTGCGTCAGAACCACCTCATGACCCGGCTCGGCCCGCTGGGCCCACGTGGTCGCCGGTCCCGCGGCGTGGATGACGAAATCGACGACGACGGTGCCGGCCGTGGGGTCGGCTGCGCGGATCGAGTAGTTGCGCCCGGCCGGCGCGGGGTCGGTGTCGTAGTAGGCCCAGGTCCCGTCCCGGCACTCCATGTCCGGGGTCGAGCGGTGCGACTCGAAGGGGAAGTAGATGCCCACCGCCTCGTCGGCGACGCCGGGCAGTCCCAGGCCGGTCAGGTCATCGACGTCGAACGTCAGGCGGCGCAGGTTGGGCGTCAGGTCGTCGACCCCGCGGACGCGTGCTCTCGAGTAGCCCATGAGGCCACCCTAACCTCGTAATGGAGGGGCACCCGGGGTCTGGCCTCTGTTACTAGGATATGCAACCATCTGTGGAGGCCTGTCGGTGTGGAGAGGAGTTTCGGTCGTGTCGGAACAATCAGTGCTGGTCCCGTCTGTCCTGACGGAGGAGAACGGGTCGGCGCGGTCGCTGATCCTCAACCGTCCGAAGTCGATCAACGCGATCGACCACGAGATGGTCACCGAGATCGCGGAACGCCTCGACGCCTGGTCCGGTGACGACGCCGTCGAGGCCGTCGTTCTCTACGGTGCCGGCGAGCGCGGCCTGTGTGCGGGTGGCGACATCGTCGCGATCCATCGCGACGCCTCCGCTCTCAGCGGGAACCCGGACTCGACCGATGTCGACGCGGAGAACTCGCCGTCGGCGAAGTTCTGGTTCGACGAGTACCGGCTCAACGCCGCGATCTCCCGCTACCCGAAGAGCTACGTCGCGATCATGGACGGCATCGTCATGGGCGGCGGCGTCGGCGTCTCCGCACACGGCAACATCCGCATCGTGACCGACCGCACCCGCCTCGCCATGCCCGAGGTCGGCATCGGATTCGTCCCCGATGTCGGTGGCACACACCTGCTCTCGCGTGTTCCCGACGGGCTCGGCCTCTACGCCGGCCTCACCGCGGCTCACCTCCGCGGCGCCGACGCGCTGGCCATGGGTCTCGCCGACCACTTCGTCCCCTCGGACTCGCTGCCCGCGTTCATCGAGGCCATCGGGACCTCCGGGGTCGACGCGGCGATCGAGCAGTACGCCACCGACGCTCCCGCGTCGGAGCTCGCCGCGCAGCGTGACTGGATCGCCGAAGCCTTTGCTGCCGAAACGATCTCGGAGATCATCGACCGTTGCCGCGCAGTCGGCACCGAGGCGGCGGCCAAGACTGCCGACACCATCGCGGCCAAGAGCCCCACCGCACTCGCGGTCACGCTGCGCTCGCTGCGCGAGGCCGCGGCCGACGCGACCCTGGAGGACACATTGGTGCGCGAATACCGCGTATCCCTCCGGTGCCTCCTGCATCCCGACATGGCCGAGGGCATCCGCGCACAGGTCATCGACAAGGACCGCAACCCGAGTTGGGCAGAATTCTCGGAGGCGGGCGTCGACGCGTTCTTCGCGCCGCTGCCGCACGACCTGACGTTCCCTGCCTGACGTCACTGCCTGACCGACCACCACAACCGGAAGAAGGAATCACGTGACCGAATACCAGACCATCCTCGTCGAACGCCGCGGCCGCGTCGGCATCATCACCCTCAACCGCCCGAAGGCGCTCAACGCCCTCAACTCCGAGCTCATGAACGAAGTCGTCGGCGTCGTGAAGGAACTCGACGTCGACCAGGGCATCGGTGCCATCGTGATCACCGGCTCGGAGAAGGCCTTCGCTGCCGGCGCCGACATCAAGGAGATGTCCTCCAAGACCTACGCCGACGTCGTCAACGAGCAGTTCTTCGGCGCCTGGGACGAGCTGGCGCGTGCGCGCACCCCGATCATCGCCGCGGTCACCGGCTACGCGCTCGGCGGCGGCTGTGAGCTCGCGATGCTGTGCGACACCATCATCGCCGGCGACAACGCCGTCTTCGGTCAGCCGGAGATCAACCTCGGTGTCATCCCCGGCATCGGCGGCTCGCAGCGCCTGACCCGCGCCGTCGGCAAGGCCAAGGCGATGGACATGGTCCTGACCGGTCGTCAGATGAAGGTCGACGAGGCCGAGCGTGCGGGCCTGGTCTCGCGTGTCGTGCCCAAGGAGGACGCCCTGGCCACCGCGATCGAGGTGGCCGAGGTCATCGCCTCCAAGTCGCTCATCGCCTCCGCGCTCGCCAAGGACGCGGTCAACCGCGCCTTCGAGTCGAGCCTGGCCGAGGGTGTCCACGCAGAGCGGGTCCTGTTCTACTCGACCTTCGCCACGGACGATCAGACCGAGGGCATGGCCGCCTTCGTCGAGAAGCGGGACCCGAACTTCACGCACCGCTGATAGTTCGCGAACATCGCTGCGTCGCAACCGATCTCTCGCTCCCTGAGGTGCGAGGAGCGATAGCGACGAGCCTCGAAGGGCATGGTGAGAGATTCTCGCCAGGCCCTTCGAGACGCTCGCAAGCTCGCTCCTCAGGGAGCGGGGGTTGCGCTCGCAAGCTCGCTCCTCAGGGAGCACGGGGCGGACGCTCGCAAGCTCGCTCCTCAGGGAGCGCGGGGCGGACGCTCGCAAGCTCGCTCCTCAGGGAGCACGGGGCGGACGCTCGCAAGCTCGCTCCTCAGGGAGCACGGGGCGGACGCTCGCAAGCTCGCTCCTCAGGGAGCACGGGGCGGACGCTCGCAAGCTCGCTCCTCAGGGAGTGGGGGTTGCGCTGCGCTGGCTCGCTCGGCAGCGGCTAGGTGCGGCGTTCAGGAGAGGCTGCGCAGGACCGCCACGGCCCGGTCGACCAGCGGGGTGCGCCGCGCGGCCGCATATGCCGCCACCAGGTCGACGTGGGCGATCGGTGCGGCCAACGGCCGGTAGACGACGCCGGCCACCCCGAGTGCGGAGGTCGGCTCGGGCACGATGGCCACTCCGAGCCCGGCCGCGACCAGCGTCACCAGCGTCGACGTCTCCTCGACCTCGTGACGGATTCGCGGCACGAAGCCGGCGCGCTCCGCTGCAGCGGCGAGAACCGCGCTGAGGACCGATCTTCCGCCGCCCACATGGGAGATGAAGTCCTCGCTGCGAAGTGCGGCGAGTTCCACGAACTGCTCCTCGGGGGTATCGGCGAGCGGATGATCGGCGGGGAGTGCGACGATCAGCCGGTCCTTCCGGATCGATTCGACGATGAGACCGCGTGTCTCCACGGGCATGCGCAGCAACGCCAGATCGATGTCGCCCGACGCCAGCGCGCCGATCTGTTCGGGTGCCAGCATCTCGCCGCGGACGCTCACGTCCACGTCGGGCAACTCGTCGCGCAGCGCGCGCACGAAACGGGGCAGCAGTGAGTAGGTCGCCGACCCCACGCAGCCGATCGCCAGGTTGCCCTGCCGGCCGTCGGCGATGCGCTGTGCACGACGGGCCGCGGCGTCCACGGAGTCGAGGATCGCCTCGACCTGACGCAGATAGTCCTCACCCGCGGCGGTCAGCTCGACGCGCCGCGTCGACCGGACCAGCAGGGGGACCCCGAGTTCGTCCTCGAGTTGCCGGATCTGCTGGGACAGCGGCGGCTGGGCGATGTGGAGCCGTTGGGCCGCACGGCCGAAGTGCAGTTCCTCGGCGACCGCGCGGAAGTACCGCAGGTGGCGCAGTTCCATGCACCCCACTCTACCGATTGATATGTGTGACATATCAAAAGCCAGCAAATGGATACTTCTCCATATCGCTGCAGCTCACTACCCTTGTGGCATGGCATCCTCTGGCACCTCGGACTCCGACATCGTGATCTGTTCGCCGCTGCGTACGCCCGTCGGCCGCATGGGCGGGGCGCTGTCCACCGTGCCGGTGACCCGATTGGCGACCGATCTGCTGCGGGAACTGACCGCGCGCACCGGGCTGGGTGAGGGAGACATCGACGACGTGATCCTCGGGCAGGGTTACGCGAGCGGGGAGTCGCCGGCGATCGGCCGGATCGCCGCTCTCGACGCCGGGCTCGGTGTCGGCGTCCCGGGCATGCAGGTCGACCGCCGGTGCGGATCGGGTCTGCAGGCCGTCCTCACCGCCGCGTCCTCGGTGGCGACCGGCGGAGCGCGACTCGTGGTCGCCGGCGGCGCCGAATCGATGTCGACGGTCGAACACTACGCACTCGGACTCCGCTCGGGGATCAAGCAGGGCGGCGTCGAGTTGATGGACCGGCTCGACCGCGGTCGTCTCACCGCCGGTGGGGAATCCCACCCCGTCCCCGGCGGGATGATCGAGACCGCCGAGAACCTGCGCGCGAAGTACGGAATCTCCCGTGCCGACCAGGACGAATACGCCGCACGGTCGCACCACCGTGCCGTCGCCGCCCATGAGGAAGGCCGCTTCGCCGACGAACTCGTCGCGGTCACGATTCCCGGACGCCGCGGAAAGCCTGACACCGTCGTCGACCGCGACGAGCATCCGCGCGCCGATGCCACCGCGGACTCGCTCGGGAAGCTGCGTCCCATCCGGCTCAAGGTCGACGCGGAGTCCACGGTCACCGCCGGCAATGCCTCCGGCCAGAACGACGGCGCGGCCATGTGCGTGGTGACCACCCGCTCCCAGGCGCGTCGCCGTGGACTGGAACCCCTTCTCGCACTGCGCTCCTGGGCGGTCACCGGGTGCGCGCCGGAGACCATGGGTCTCGGCCCGGTCGGCGCCACGGCCGCCGCACTCGGCCGCGCCGGGCTCACCCTCGACGAGATCGACCTGATCGAACTCAACGAGGCCTTTGCCGCGCAGGTCCTCGCCTGCCTGGACGAGTGGAAGATCGACGCGAGCGATGAACGCGTGAACCCCAACGGTTCCGGCATCTCCCTGGGTCATCCGATCGGCGCGACTGGCGGCCGCATTCTCGCCACGGCTGCGTACGAGGCCCGACGCCGGGAGGCGCGCTACGTCCTCGAGACCATGTGCATCGGCGGCGGCCAGGGACTCGCCGCGATCTTCGAGGCGACCCGATGAGCGGGCGCGAGACCGGGGCGGTCGAGGTGCACGCCGTCGTCACCGGTCGCGAGAACGGCCCCGCGGTGATCCTCTCGAATTCGCTGGGTTCGACGTACCGGATGTGGGACGCGCAGCTCGCCGCACTCGAGGAACGTTTCCGCGTCGTCCGGTACGACACCCGCGGGCACGGCGAATCCCCGGTTCCCCAGGGGCCGTACACGATCGACGATCTGGCCGACGACGTGATCGCCCTCCTCGATCGACTCGAGATAACGCAGGCACATCTCGTCGGCCTCTCGCTCGGCGGAATGACCATGATGCGGGTCGCCGCACGCAATCCCGAACGGGTACGGCGTCTCGCCGTCCTCTGCACCGGCGCGCAACTCCCCCCGGCCCAGGCCTGGATCGACCGGGCCGCGACGGTCCGGGCACAAGGCACCGGGGCAGTTGCCGAAGCCGTCGTGCAGCGCTGGTTCACCGACGAGTACCGGAGCACATACGAGGCGTCGAGGAAGTATCACGAGGACATGGTGGCCTCGACCCCCGCCGAGGGATACGCCGCGTGCTGCGAGGTGATCGCGGCCATGGATCTGCGGGGTGACCTGCCGTCCATCGTCGCGCCGACTCTTGCCATCGCCGGCGCCGACGACCCGGCCACCCCACCGGCGAAACTCGAGGAGATCGCCGACAACGTGCAGCAGGGCCGTCTGCTCGTGGTGCCGGCCTCGGCGCACCTGGCCAACGCTCAGCGGCCCGACATCATCAACCCCGCACTGATCGAACACCTGGAGCAGCCATGACCATCGACAAGACCGCCGCCACCGGTGCGGTGAGCAAACTGGCCGCGTCGCCGGCGGATGCGGTCGCCGACATCCCCGATGGCGCGAGCCTCGCAGTCGGCGGTTTCGGCCTGGCCGGCATCCCCGGGTTCCTGATCGACGCCCTCCTCGAGCAGGGTGCGAAGAACCTGACGATCGTCTCCAACAACTGCGGTGTCGACGGCGCCGGCCTCGGTCTGCTGCTCGAGGCCCGGCGGATCGACAAGGTGATCGCCTCCTACATCGGCGAGAACAAGGAATTCGGCCGCCAGTTCCTCGCGGGCGAGGTCACCGTGGAACTCACCCCGCAGGGCACTCTGGCCGAGCGTATGCGCGCCGGCGGCAGCGGAATCGGTGCGTTCTTCACCCCGACCGGGGTGGGCACCCTCGTCGAAGAGGGTGGTCTGCCGTGGCGGTACAACCCCGACGGTTCGGTGGCCGAAGCGTCCCCGCCCAAGGAGGTCCGCACCTTCAACGGGGTGGATATGGTCCTCGAGGAGGCCATCGTCACCGACTACGCCCTGATCCGCGCGGCGGTCGTCGACACCGCCGGCAACTGCCGATTCCACGCGGCCGCACGCAACTTCAACCCGCCCGCGGCGATGTCGGGCCGGATCACGATCGTCGAGGCGGAACGGGTCGTCGAGGTCGGCGAGCTCGGTCCCGACGAGATCCACCTGCCGGGGATCTTCGTGAAGCGGATCGTCGAGCTGACCCCCGAACAGGCCGCTCGCAAGGGCATCGAGAAGCGCACCGTCCGCGAGCGTCCCGTCGCGGCGCACTGAGCCAGGAGAATTTCAGATGACTTGGACCCGTACCGAGATGGCCGCCCGCGCGGCCCGGGAACTGACCCGCGGTGACTACGTCAACCTGGGGATCGGTCTGCCGACGATGATCCCCGACCAGATGCCGGACGACTCGGGGATCTACCTGCACGCCGAGAACGGCATCCTCGGCGTCGGGCCTTTCCCGTACGACGACGAGGTCGATCCCGATCTGATCAACGCGGGCAAGCAGACCGTGTCGGTGTTGCCGGGGGCGTCGTACTTCGACTCGGCGACCAGCTTCGCGATGATCCGCGGCGGGCACGTGGACGTCGCCGTCCTCGGCGGCATGCAGGTTGCGATGAACGGCGACCTCGCGAACTGGATGGTTCCCGGCGCACTCGTCAAGGGGATCGGCGGTGCCATGGACCTCGTCAACGGCGCGGGCAAGGTCATCGTCCTGATGGAGCACGTCACCAAGAAGGGTGAGCCCAAGCTCCTCGAGGCGTGCTCGTTACCTCTCACCGGTCGTGGCGTGGTGAGCCGGGTGATCACCGATCTCGGTGTATTCGATGTCGCGGGAACAGGTTTCGAGGTCGTGGAGTTTGCTCCCGGTGTCGATCTCTCGATCGTCGAGGCCAAGACCGGTGCGCCGGTCACCGATCGCACCGCGGTGCACGCCGCGGTCTGAGACGGCGGCCTCTCAACGGCGCGAGGCCGCCAGCTCCGACCGCGACCGCAGTCCGAGTTTCGCGTAGATCCGGGTCAGGTGGTACTGCACGGTCTTCGGCGAGATGAACAGCTCCGCCGCCACCTCGCGGTTGGACAGCCCGCGCGCCACCAGTGCGGTGACGGCCTCCTCCTGCGGGGTGAGTTCGCCGGCGTCTCTCGACGAGCCCCGGTTCTCGGTTCGCGTCCCGGCCAGTCCGCCTGCCTTGAGTTCACGGTCGCAACGGTCGACGTAACTGGCCGCTCCGAGCGAGAGGTAAAGGTCCCGCGCGGTACCGATGACGGCATCGGCGGCGCGGCGTTTACCCGCGCGTCGGAGTGTCTGTCCGTAGGCGAAGTTCACCCGTGCCTGGTCGTAACGCAACCCCAGTCCGTCGAGGAGTTCGAGTCCTTCCTCGAACGTCCTCTTGGCCCCGTGGATGTCTCCGGTGGCACCGAGATGGCGGCCCCGCGCGTACTTCATCCGGGCGACCGACGACCGGTGGCCGCGTTCGGCGGAACGGGATTCGTAGGTGCGCAGCAACCGGTCGGCATCGTCGAACTGACCCTCGAGAACCTGGGCGTTGGCCAGGACGTCGACCCACGGCCACAGTCCGGGTTCGGAGAGGGCGGGGACGGATTCGGCCATCGTCACCAGCGGTGTGAGAATTCGACGCACCTTGCCGTAATCGGCTGCGGCCTCGGCGAGTTGCGCACGCGCCAGTAAGTCCGGTATCCGCATGATCTCGTAGTCACCGATCGACGTGGCCGATGCGGCGATGCTGCGGTGCGCCTCCTCCCAGTCGCCGCGAAGCGAATGAATCTGCGTCGCAGTCCAGTTCAGCAGCGGTGTGGTGAGTGCGATTCCGCTGCTACGGGCGAGCGCCCGGCCGGCCTCGACGCTGCGCATCGCATCGTCCCAGTCCCCGGTGAGGAACTGCACGCGCGCCAGCCAGGCCAGCGCCCACAACGAGATCCGCGTCGAACCGCCCAGCTGCGCCATCGAGACCGCGGCCTCGAGATTCGTACGCGCGGCGTCGATCTCGTCGAGCCCGAGCTGTAACCAGCCGCGACCCATGACGGCTCGCTGTGCCTGCGCGCCGTAGCGGATGGTCGCCGAGACCGACTCGTACTCGGCGCGTGCGGCCTCCGGCTGACCCGACCACGCCAGGCCGAGACCACGGATGACGGCCGCCTCGACCCGTGCCGCCGATTGGCTCCCGGCCATCTCCATCGCACGATCTGCCCAGGCGACGAGCTCGGATCCCTGGCAGCGCACCAGATTGTGCAGCACGTGGCGTTGCGCGATGAGGGCCGCGACGTCGGGTTCTCGTTCGACGTTGACGATTCCCCAGGCACGGTCGAGGCGGAGCTGTGCCTCCGCGGAACGCCCGCGCAGGATCGCCAGGTAGGCGAGGGTTGCGTTGCGCAGCGGTGTCTCCCGCAGGCTCTCGACGGTCGGGACCAGTGCACCGGCGCCTGTGCAATCGCCTGCGGCCAGAAGCGAATCCACCGCGAGTGTCACCCGCGTGTCGCGTTCGAGCGGGTCGGGGGTCAGCCGACCGGACTGGCGGTAGAGGCCGGCCGCCTCGGCCCAGGCCCCGTCGGCGCCGCGGGCGCGCGCGAGTTCGGCGAGGTCGTCGGCGAGTGCGGCATCGGCGGTCGGCGTCGCGGCAACTCGATGGTGGAGTCGTCGGGCGGGGTCGGCGACGATCTGCGCGGCACGACGATGGGCCTCGCCGACCGCTCCCATCCCGAGGACCTCGAGCACTGCCGCACGGACGAGGGGCGTGACGATCCGAGGTCGTGCCTCGGCCGGTGTCAGCGCCCCGTCACAGGTGACGAGTCCGGTGCGTCGCGCCTCGTCGATGGCGTCGAGCGGGTCGGTGATCCCGGCGAGTTCCACTGCGGTGGAGAGCGGTTCGGCGTCGTCGAGGATGGCGAGCGCCTCGATGAGCGAGCGCGCGGGTACGCCGATGTCGGGCAACCGGTCGCGGACCTGCGCGACGACGTATCGGGGGGCCGGTAGCTGGGCGCCGCTGCGCGACCACGTCCCGGCGGGCACCTCGTCGAGGAGAGCGACGATGTCGCGCGGCTTGCCCGCGGTGTGGCGGGTCAGCTCCTCCCGCATCGCGGGGTGCAGCACGATGCCCCGCCGGCCCGCGATCTCGGCGGTGCCCTGTGGGTCGATGCTCTCGAGCCGCAACTCGTCGAGGGGTTGACCCACCAGACGCGCCCCGGGCCGGGATGTCGTGGCGACGACGAGGACCCGGCAGGCGCGATGGTCGCGGGTGAGCGTGAGCAATGCCTGTAGCGACACCTCGTCCGCGAGATCGGCGTCGTCGATGGCGATGAGCGACGGGGTGTCCGCGGACGGGCCGAGTGCGGCGAGCAGGCCGCCGACCAGAGTTTCGACATCGGTTGTGCCATCGGGTGAGTGATCCTGCAGCAGTTGCCGGACCAGGGCACCCGGCGTCGACGCCTGCCACGGTGACACGCGCGCCCACAGGGTCGCCCCGGTGTCGTCGGTACCGTGCGACTCGGCGCGATGTCGCGCGACCAGATGGGCGAGCAGGGTCGACTTCCCGCTCCCGGGGTCACCGGAGACGGCGAGGAACTCCGCGCCCGTCACGTGCCGCAGCCGCGACCACAGCGCATCGACCTCACGGTCCCGCCCGACGCACACGGCAGTGACCATCATCGCTCCATACTAGGACCCAGGTCACAGACCCCGGGTCGTACCGACTCGCCCTCGTCTTCCCGGCGTGGGTGGTCAGCCCTGGTCGCCGCCGGCGACCGGCAGGACGCTGCCCGTGATGTAGGCCGCCTCCTCCGAGGCGAGGAAGCAGATCGCCGCGGCCTGTTCGTCGAGCGTCCCGTACCGGTTCAGCAGCGACGACGACAACGTCTGATCGATGTGGGCCCGGAACCACCCGGCCTCCACCTCGTTGCGGGGTTCGGGGGTACCGCGGGAGATCCGACGCGGCGGGGCCTCCGTCCCACCCGGGGCGGTCGCGACCACGCGGATGCCGTCCTCGGCGTACTCCATGGCCAGCGAGGCGGTCATCGCGTTGACGGCGCCCTTGGCCGCCGAGTACGGGATGCGGTGGATGCCACGAGTCGCCGCGGAGGAGACGTTGACGATGACCCCGCCGCCGCGTTCGACCATCGACGGAAGCACCGCGCGGCACGAGTAGAGCGCCGTCATCAGTGAGCGGTCGATCTCGGCCCGGATCTGTTCGTGGGTGAACTCGATGAACGGTTTGAAGTTGATCGCCCCGCCGACGTTGTTGATGAGCACGTCCACCCGGCCGTAGGTGCCGATCGCGCGCCGGATCACCGATTCGGCGCCGTCGTAGGTCTCGAGGTCGGCGATCGCCGCCACCGCACCGGGACCGGCGGTCTCGAGGTCGCGGACGACCTCCTCCACCAGTTCCGAACGATCGGCGAGGACGACCCGACCGCCTTCCGCACTGATCCGTCGAGCCGTCTGCTCGCCGATCCCCTGTGCGGCACCGGTGATCACGACGACCTTGTTCGCGAAGCGGCCCGGGGTGACGAAACGCGGCCGGCGCGAGGCCATCTCGTCGGCCATCGCCCGGCGCATCGTCTGCTTGGACCGGTCGGCGTGAGCCGAGATGAGCGCGCGGGCGGCGTCGTGGTCGCCGGACTCGAAGGCCGAGACGATGTCGAGGTGGTCCTGCGCGCACAGCGGGTGGCACCATGTCGCGTTGCGCAGCACCTCGGTCATGCGGCCCTTCACGCCGAGGGCCTTGTAGGCCTCGAGGAGATGGTCGTTGCCGGTCTGGCTGAACAGATAGTCATGGAAGGCCGCGTTTGTCTCGGTGTACTGCGCGGCGTCGACGAAGCGGTCGCCGTCCACGTAGGGGACCGTGGCCTCGGCGAGCAGCCGATAGCCGGTGAGCTGCTGATGGGTCATCCGGCCGAAGGTGAGCTCCAGAGCGCCGAGCTCGAGCGCGGCGCGTGCCTCGAAAAGTGCGTCGGACTCGTGGATCTCGGGGTGTTCCTCGCCGATCTGATAACCCTGTGAGCCGACGACGGTGGGCAGGGGCGGTGCCTCGACGGAGTCGGGTTCGGGTGTGCTGGGCGCGCTCTCGTGGAGTTGTGAGGTGTCGCCGGGCGCGAACAGTTCCTGCCCGGCGATCGACCGTGCGGTCCCGGCGGGACGCAGGGCACCCGCGTCGACGTCGAGTCCGGCATCGCCGGTCTGTCCGTCCCACATCCGTTGCCCACCGATGCGGGCCAGCGAGTCATCTTCGCGCGGTGCGGGTCTCGAGCCGGACCAGGTGTCCAGACCGGTCGGCGGGAAGGCGATCCGGCCGGCGATGGCGCGGGCGTCGGCGACCTCGAGGATGGGGTCGTCACCGTCTCGACCGACCGGGGTCGGGGCAGCAGGAGCGGCGGCCTCGTCGCTGATCGCCTCGGTTTCGGTGACGCTGCCCGCCTCCGGTTCGGGCTCGACCGCCGGCTTCGCCGTGCGATCACGGTCAGTCGCCGGCTTCGCGGCGAGCGCGAACTTCTCGTAGTAGAAGCCGGTGGGTTCGATCCCGACCTCTGCCACGTGCTTGCGCACGGCCTCGACCATGGGCGGCGGGCCGCAGAGGTAGATGGCGACGTCGCCGTCGTAGAGGTGTTCGGGCCGGATCAGGCTCATCACATAGCCCTTGTTCGCCGCGGTGCTGGCCGGATCGGAGACGCAATGGTCCCAGGTGAAGCCCGGCAGCTTGTCGGCGAAGTACTCGATCTCGTCGGTGGCGACCAGGTCGGTATCGCTGGACACGCCGTAGATCAGGTGGACCTTGCGAAGGCTCTTGTCGGCGTGCATCTTCCGCAACATCGACAGGATCGGCGCCAGCCCGGTGCCACCGGCGAGCAGCAGTACCGGACGGGTGGCCTCCCGCAGGAAGAACGACCCGTGCGGACCGGTGAAGGAGATCTCTTCACCGCGTGTCGCACGGTCGGTGAGATAGGTCGACATCGCGCCGCCGGGGGTGAGCTTGATCAGGAAGATCAGGCGGTCCTCGTGAGGGCCGTTGGCGAACGAGTACGAGCGGCTGACCGGTTCACCGTCGCCACGATCGCTGCCGGGGATCTCGATGTTCACATACTGGCCCGGCAGGAACGCCAGCTCGCCGCGGTTCTCGATGCGGATCTCCAGGCGCATCGTCGACTCGGAGAGCCGGTCGAGCCCGACGACCGTCCCGGTGAACCTCGCCGCCTGGGTCTTCGCCACATCCGACGTGGACGCGATCTGCAGCACGAGGTCGGATTTCGGCTTCATGCAGCAGGGGAGTGCATAACCCTCCGACGACTCGGCGTCGGACAGCGCGTCCTCGATGTAGATGCCACCGTCGTAATCTCCGGACTCGCAGAACGCCTTACACGTTCCGCATGCACCATCGCGGCAGTCGAGAGGGATGTTGATGCGCTGCCGGTACGACGCGTCGGCGACGGTCTGGTCCTCGCGGCAGGTGATGAAGCGCGTGACCCCGTCCTCGAAGGACAGCGCCACCTGGTGGCTGGTGGCGGTGCCGGTGGCAGTGCCGGTGTCCGCGTCGGTGGTGACAGTCATGGAGAGGTTCCTCGAAGTGGGGTCGGGTCAGAAGTGGGCTCGGGTCAGAAGTGATACACGTCGACCACGTGGTGGATGTAGTCGTTCTTCAGCACGATCGTCTTGCGCCGGATGAGCGGCTGTCCCCCGGAGAAGTCGATCGTGTAGAACGAGGTCCCGTAGTACGGATCGACGGTGTTGTACCGGAAATACATCGTGTGCCAGTTGAACCGGACGTCCACGAGGTCGCCGCGCCGTTCGATGACCTCGACGTTGGAGATGTTGTGACTGGTCCGCGGTTCGGGTAGCGACGTCGCCGACGAGCGTTCGGTCCGGATCCGGAAGACCCGGTCCTCCAGGCCGCCCTTGTTGGCGTAGTAGATCAGCGAGATCTCTCGTTGCGGGTCCTCGGTGAGCCGGTCGGCGTCGTCCCACGACGGCATCCAGTAGACGACGTCGTCGGCATAGCAGCCGAGCCATTTCTCGAACTCGCGGTCGTCGAGGTAGCGCGCCTCGCGATAGAGGAACTGTTCGATCATGTTCTGGGTGATCAGTTTTCCGCCGTCCGCCCGGCTGCTCGCGGGTGTGCCGGTGGCGCCGGATGTGGTCTCTGAGGTGGTCATCGTGTGTTCCCCGTAATCGCTTGTGGCCGGTTCACCGTCGGCCGTTGGTCCGGGCGGCTGCTGCCTCTTCGGCGGCGACTGCGGCGCGCATGGTCTCGAGCCAGTAGCCGTGCTGGACGGGGTAGAGACCCTCGTCCTCGTTCTTCACGCCGGCCGAGATGACGCCGGTCATGCCGAGTGATTCGGCGACCTCGTCGGGACCCGTCAGCCAGTGCTGCGCACCGCGACTCATGTCGTTCCACGGTGCGGCCTGGGCCCGGAAGGTGAGCTGGCAGCTGCGGAACTCCTCGAGGTCGTCCGGCGTCGCCATCCCGGATGCGTTGAAGAAGTCCTCGTACTGGCGGATGCGGTGCGCGCGTGCGGCATCGCTCTCACCCTTGGGGGCGATGCAGTAGATGGTCACCTCGGTCTTGTCCGGGGCGATCGGCCGGAAGTGGCGGATCTGCGTCGAGAACTGGTCCATGAGATAGACATTCGGGTACAGGCAGAGGTTGCGCGAACCCTTCACCATGAACTCGCCCTTGGCGTCGCCGTGGGTCTTCTTCAGGTCGTCCATCTTGTCCCACAGCGGGCGGTCCTGCGGATTGGCCGCCCAGGTCCAGAGGCACAGGTGGCCGTTGGGGTAGGACCAGTAGCCGCCCCCGGACTTGCCCCAGCCGCCGGCGTCGAGCGCCTTGGTGTCGTTCTTGGACTCGCCGGTGCCGCGGCGGGAAGTGGTTGCGGCATAGTTCCAGTGCGTCGCGGTGACGTGGTAGCCGTCGGCACCGTTCTCGGCCTGGACCTTCCAGTTGCCGTCGTAGGTGTAGGTCGACGCACCGCGAAGGACCTCGAGGCCGTCGGGGGACTGGTCGACGAGCATGTCGATGACCAGGCGCGTGTCGCCGAGGTGATCGTCGAGCGAGGCCACGTCGTCGTTGAGGCTGCCGAACAGGAATCCGCGGTAGGAGTCGAAACGTGCGACTTTGGTCAGGTTGTGGGAACCGTCGACGTCGAAGGTGTCCGGGTATCCGGCGCCCTCGGGATCCTTGACCTTGAGCAGGGTGCCGTCGTTGCGGAACGTCCACCCGTGGAACGGGCACGTGAGCGTCATCCGGTTGTCGGTCTTGCGGCGGCAGATCATCGCGCCGCGGTGGGCGCAGGCGTTGATCAGGCAGTGCAGCTCACCGCTCTTGTCTCGGGTGATCACGACCGGCTGACGTCCGATGTAGGTGGTGAAGTAGTCACCGGGGTTCGCCACCTGGCTCTCGTGGGCGAGGTAGATCCAGTTGCCCTCGAAGATGTGCTTCATCTCCAGTTCGAAGATGTCCTCGTCGGTGAAGATCCGCCGGTTGGCCCGGTAGATGCCGGCCTCGCGGTCGTCGACGACCGCGTCGCCGAGAACCGAGTTCACGTGGTGCAGGTGTTCCGTTACGGACGCGGTCATATCGTGTTCCTCCAGATGTGGGCTGTATGTGCACTGTGGCACCACGTGGTGCCGATCACACTGGGGTAATGACCAGTCCTGACCTAGGCCCAGAGTGATAAAGAGAAGGCATTAATAGACGGAAAATGGGTCATTGTCTGTATCTATGCGAAGCCCTACCGTGGAGACGTGTTCCCGGTCACAGCACCGGGGCCGACATCCACCGAGATCGAGATAAGGCCAGGTCATGGAGCTACGGCACTTGCGCTACTTCGCCGCCGTGGCCGACACCTGTCACTTCGGTCAGGCCGCTGCGTCGCTGCACGTCGCGCAGCCGGCCCTCTCCTACGCCATCCGTCAGCTCGAGAACGAACTCGACGTCACGCTCTTCACCAGGACCACCCGCCAGGTGGCGCTGACCCCGGCCGGGGCCTACCTGAAGGGTCAGGCAGAGCGAATCCTCGCGGGCGTGGACGATGCGGTCGACGGCGTGCGTCGGATCGCTGCCGGGCGGAGCGGTCTGGTTCGGGTGGGACTGACCGGTATCGCCGCGTTCTCGCATCTGCCACGGATCGCGCGGGTGGTCAAGCGTGAGCTGCCAGACGTCGACCTGCACATCCAGTCGGACATGCTCACCCCGAGCCAGTGCGACGCGTTACGTGCCGGCGCACTCGACCTCGGCGTCCTGCGACCGCCGGCGGTCGGCGAGGACATCGAGACACGGGTCATCGACGTCGAGCCGATGGTGCTCGCCGTGTCGATCGACCACCGCCTGGCGGTCGAGCCGGTCGTCTCGGTCACCGACCTGCGCAACGAACCCTTCGTGATGTACGACAGCCGCGACTCCGCCGTCAACGACGCGGCGATGAGGACCTGCCGCGCAGCCGGTTTCGTGCCCCATCGCGCCCATTCGGCGCCGGGAACCGCGGTACTCCTCGCGCTCGTCGCGGCCGGTCTGGGTGTCTCGGTGCTGCCGGCGTCCGTGCGCTCGCTGCCGCTCGACGGACTCGTCGTCCGGGACCTGGTCGACGCCGACACCGTCGAGGTCGCACTGGCCTGGCGCGCCGGCAACGACGACCCCGTCACGGCCGCGGTGGCCGACGTCATCGCCGCCGCCTTCGCCGTCGAACCAACCCAAGCCGGCGCTCACGCGAGCGCTCGATACGGAGATGAACCATGAAGATCACTCGGGTGGAAGCGATTCCATTCGCGATTCCCTACGTGAAGCCGCTGAAGTTCGCGTCGGGTGAGGTGCAGGTCGCCAATCACGTGCTCGTGCGCGTGCACACCGACGCCGGAGCCATCGGGGTGGCCGAGGCCCCACCACGCCCGTTCACCTACGGTGAGACGCAGGACGGCATCATCGCCGTGATCAACACGATCTTCGCGCCGGCGGTCGTCGGTCTCACCTTGCTCGAACGTGAGGTCGTGGCGGCGCGCCTGGCCAAGACGATCGGCAACCCGGCCGCCAAATCCGCAGTGGACATGGCGATCTGGGATGCCTTGGGAAAGATCCAGGGACTTCCCGTCGGCGACATGCTCGGCGGCTTCACCGACCGTATGCGGGTCAGCCACATGCTCGGTTTCGCCGAACCGGCGGCGATGGTCGCCGAGGCCGAGAAGATGGTCGACACGTACGGCATCCGGACCTTCAAGGTGAAGGTCGGCCGCCATCCGGTGACCCTCGACACGGCGGTCGTGCGTGCCTTGCGGGAGCGGTTCGGCGACGAGATCGAACTGTATGTCGACGGCAACCGCGGCTGGACCGCCGCCGAGTCGGCGCGGGCCATGAAGGAGATGGCCGATCTCGATCTGCTGTTCGCCGAAGAGCTCTGCGACGCAGCGGATGTGCTCGGTCGCCGATGGCTCGTCGAGCAGCTCGACGTACCGTTCATCGCCGACGAGTCGGTGCCCACTCCCGCCGACGTGACCCGGGAGATCCTCGGCCGTTCGGCCACCGCGATCAGTATCAAGACCGCCCGAACCGGCTTCACCACCTCACGCCGGACACATCACCTCGCCGAGGGACTCGGCGTCCCGGTGGTCATGGGCAACCAGATCGACGGCCAGGTCGGCACCGCCTGCGCGCTCGCCTTCGGCAGTGCCTTCGAGCTGACGTCGCGGTACGCGGGCGAACTGTCGAACTTCCTCGACATGAGCGACGACCTGCTCGCCGAACCGCTCCAGATCCGCGACGGCCATCTGCATCGGTCGACCGCACCCGGCATCGGCTTCGAGATCGATCCGGCCAAACTCGACCGCTACCGCACCGACAACTGAAAAGGCTTTCCCGCAAAGCGTTTCGTGGCAGCCCCACGAGCAGTGAGTACAAGGAGAAAATCATGACCACCACCGAGCACCCGAACGAGGTCGCGACCGCAGCAGCCTCCGGAGCCTCCGCAACCGAACGATTCCACGCCGACAAGTCGCCCTTCGAGGCCGTCAAGGACACCCCGCCGGAGCGCGTGGCCACGCTGATCAACGAGGTCCTCGCGGGCGTGCACGCGACGATCCGCAAGCACAAGGTCACCTACGACGAGTACAACGCCCTCAAGGCGTGGCTCATCAACGTCGGTGAAGACGGTGAGTGGCCGCTGTTCCTCGACGTCTGGGTCGAGCACGTCGTCGAAGATGTGGCCACCGAGCACCGCGAGGGCAACAAGGGCAGCATCGAGGGCCCGTACTACGTGCCGAATGCGCCGGACCAGGGCTCCAAGGGTGCGGTGCCCATGCGCGAGGACGAGAAGGGCGATCCGCTGCTGTGGAACGGTCAGGTCCGTTCGTGCGACGGCACCCCGCTCGCCGGTGCCAAGGTCGAGCTGTGGCACGCCGACGACGACGGCTTCTACTCGCAGTTCGCGCCCGGTATCCCGGAGTGGAACCTGCGCGCCACCTTCACCACCGACGACGAGGGTCGCTTCGAGATCACCACGATCCGCCCGGCGCCGTACATGATTCCGACGGACGGTTCATGCGGGAAGATGATCGCCGCCGCCGGCTGGCACCCGTGGCGTCCCGCGCACCTGCACCTCAAGGTGTCGGCGCCCGGTCACGAGCAGCTGACCGCGCAACTCTACTTCCCTGGTGACCCGCACAACGACGACGACGTCGCCAGCGCGGTCAAGCCCGAGCTCGTGCTCGACCCGAAGGAAGACGGCAAGGGCGGCTTCACGGTGGCCTACGACTTCGTGCTCGATCCGGAGAAGTGATGCTGTTCCACGTTCGGATGGACGTCAACATCCCCGACGATCTCGACCCGGACGTCCGGGCCGAGACCGTCGCCCGGGAGAAGGCGTACTCGCAGGATCTCCAGCGATCCGGCAAATGGCCGCACATCTGGCGGATCGTCGGCGAATACTCCAACTACTCGATCTTCGACGTCGACTCGAACGATGAGCTGCACACGCTGCTGTCGGGTCTGCCACTGTTCCCGTACATGGACATCAAGGTGACCCCGCTCGCGACGCATCCGTCGGACGTCAACGCCTGACAACACCGCACGCCGCCCCGGAGACCGTCGTCGCCGGGGCGGTGTCGTGTCGCGTTCCCGGGTGCGGATCACCCGTCGATCAACGTGGACAGCATCGCGTCCCAGTGCCGGAACGGGAGCAGGTGCCCCTCACCGGGTAAGACGGTGAGCTCCGCGTCGGGGAGATGTCCGGCGAGCCACTCACCGGTGGCGGGTACGGCCATCGCATCGTCGGCGCCGTACCAGAGATGCACCGGTGCGGACACCGCGTCGAGCCGGAAGTCCCAGGGGCCGACGAATGCGACGTTGTCCCACGCGATCGCGTCCGGGCCCTGTCTCAGCGCCTCGGCAAAGGATTCGTGGAGGGCACGACGGACGGAGGGGTCGGTGATGACCGCGGGGTCGCTGGCACCCCACATCCACTCGATCCAGGGCGCCTCGGGATCGGCTCGCACGGACATCATGGCGTCGAGCAGCTCCCGGTTGCCGGCGAGGAAGATCTCGGCAGCCCGCGCCGGGTCTTCCGGTAGATGTGACAGCGCCTGGAGGTCGTTGTCTGTGAGTTGTTCACGCGCGCCGGGGACTTCGAGGGCGGGTCCGGCACCGCCGGACACTCCGACGCGGCGCACCCGATCGGGTAGCGCAGCCGCGGTTGCCAGTGCGAACGGTCCGCCGCCTGACCAGCCGAAGACCGCGAACCGATCCAGCCGGAGGCGATCGGCCAGTG
Source organism: Gordonia sp. GONU (assembly GCF_024733855.1). Lineage (NCBI taxonomy): Bacteria > Bacillati > Actinomycetota > Actinomycetes > Mycobacteriales > Gordoniaceae > Gordonia > Gordonia sp. GONU. Next base: position 343,128 of record NZ_JANRHB010000002.1, on the reverse strand, counting down.
CCTCGACATCGGCGGCGACCGCGGTGAGACCGATGGGTGCCGGATCGGACAGCCCGTAGCCGGGACGATCGAAGCTGACCACTCGGACGCCCGACCGTAGGGCGATCTCATCTCCGAACGCGAGCTCGAGTCGTGAGCCGGGTGTTCCGTGGAAGTGCACGATTGTCGGCGCGGACTCCTCGCCCACAGCCCGTGCACGGACCCGTCGTCCGCCGACATCCACCGTGAACTCGGTCATCGTGGGTGAGCCTACCCGCATGGTCACGGGGTCGTCCGCAACGTGAACATCGTGATCTCCGGCGGAGCGAGCACACGAACGGGCGGCCCCCAGGCGCCGGCGCCTTGCGTCGTGTAGAGCACGGTGTCTCCGACCCGATCCAGCCCGACGACCGACGGCTGTTGCAGCGGAACGAGATATCGGATCGGCCACATCTGCCCACCATGGGTGTGGCCCGAGAACTGCAGTTCGACGCCGAGTTCGGAGGCCTCGACGGCCTGCTTGGGTTGATGGGCGAGGAGCAGCACGAAATCGTCGGACGACGAACCCTGCAAAGCAGCAGCGAGATCCGGCTCGTACGGTTCGGGGGCGGTGGCATCGTGGACGCCCGCAAGCTGGATCGTGCCGCCGTCGACCGTCAGCGGGACCCGCGAATTCCGCAGCGTCCGCACGCCGTACTCCTCCCAGACGTCCAGCCAGCGCCCCCCGTCGTCGGAGTAGTATTCGTGATTGCCGCTGGAGCCGTACACCCCGAGCGGCGCCCGCAGATCGGCGAGCGGTTCCAGGGTGTCGCGGACATAGGGGATCGTGCCGTCGGTGAGGTCTCCGACGAGAAGCACCAGTTCGGGATTCTGCGCATTGATCTCGTCGACGATGCGACGGGTGAACGAGGCGTCCCGAGCGGGTCCGACGTGGAGGTCGGAGACCACGGCGATCCGGAGTCCGTCGAACTGCGGGGGCAGGTTGTCGAAGGTGGCGCTGACCTCGGTCACCTGTGGCCGGGACGCCTCGAACACGCCGTACCCGGTGACCCCGAGCGCCACCACGACCACGGTTGCCGTCGCGATCCGCATCCGGCGCAACCGGCGCGCGGCCGACTGCGGGGTGTCCGGTGCACCCGCGAGACGGCGTCGCGCCCACCGGATGACGCGCGCCCCGAACGAGAGCAGGCCGATGATCGTCAGGCCGAGGAACAGGTAGAAGAAGGTCGCGAGCCAGATCAGCCCGATCGTGCCGATGGGACGCGCCCACGAGGGGTCCAGTGATCGTCCGCTCTCGAACCCGACGACCGCCAGCGCCCACAGCACCACCAGCGCACCATCGGCGACGATCGACCAGGGCCGGGCAAGTGCGGTCGCGCGGACGATCCGGCGGTGTAGCCAGAAGGTGAGCAGGCCGAACAAGACCGCGGGGATGAGCGCCACCGGACCATTCTGCCGATCGGTATCCTCGCGCCATGCACGAGTACCTCATCACCCCGCTCGACCTGGCCGAACATCTTCTGAGCACGCCCCCGGTCGTCCTCGACGTGCGCTGGCGGCTCGGCGATCCCGACGGTCGCGAACACTACCGGCAGGGCCACATTCCGGGCGCGGTGTACGTCGACCTCGACACCGAGTTGGCCGCCCCGCCGTCCGGGCCGGTCGGCGGCCGGCATCCGTTCCCCGCGATCGAGGATCTGCAGGCAGCCGCTCGTCGGTGGGGGATCAACGACGGCGTGCCCGTGGTCGTCTACGACGATTCGGGCAACCTCGCGGCCGCGCGGGCATGGTGGTTGCTCCGCTGGGCGGGGCACGCCGACGTCCGCCTGCTCGACGGTGGTCTCGCCGCCTGGCGTGCCGAGGGTCTGCGCACGACGACGGGAGAGGGCGGGCGACCGCGCGCCGGCACGGTCACGCTGACCGCCGGGAACCTCCCGGTCGCCACGATCGACGACGTAGCGGACGGTGACGCGCTGCTCGTCGATGCTCGTGCGGGAGAACGGTATCGCGGTGACGTCGAGCCGGTCGATCCACGGGCCGGACACATCCCGGGCGCGGTCAACGCCCCGACGGTCGACAACATCGACGAGACGGGGCGCTTCCGTTCGGCCGACGAACTGCGGCGCCGATTCGCCGAGGTCGGCATCGTACCGGGTGACGAGCGCGAGGTGGTGGTCTACTGCGGCTCCGGGGTCAACGCGGCCCACGGGATCGCCGCCCTGGCGGTCGCCGGCATCGACGCGACCCTGTTTCCCGGGTCGTTCTCGCAGTGGTCGTCGGACCCGGATCGTCCGGTCGCGCCGGGCGTGCAGCGCTGACGGTCATCCCGTGATTCGGCGTTCGGCTACTCGAGGTGCGGACAGGGCGGGTTCTCGGCCAGTCCGCACATGTTCTGGTGCAGGTAGCTCGGTACGTCGGTGGGCGCGACGTCGGCGTGCATGTTGACCAGGTTGAAGCCGAGGAAGAAGACCGCGAGGATCACGTTCATCACCGCCGAGAACGCGAGGATGCGCACGACGGCGACGCCGCGGGTGATCTTGAGCCGTTCGATGCCGGCGTCGGTGATCAGCCGGTCACCGTCGCGGCGGAACAGGTAGAAGCACATCGACGCCACCATGACGACCGAACCGAAGACGATGCCCTCGTACAGCGGGAACTGGTTGAGCGTGCCGGTGAAGATGGACCAGGTCTCGTTCACCCGCAGGTACGACCACAGCCCTTGGCGCTGCAGGATCTGCTCGCTCATGGTGTCCAGCACGAGGAAGATCAGCAGCAGGGCCGCGATGATGCCGGCCTTGTTGAGCCGCGGCCATCGCGCACGCGCGGACGTCACAAGCTTGTCGATGCCGACAACGGCCAGCGGGAGGAACAGCATGTAGTCGGCCAGCTCGTACAGGATCGGCGCGGGGGTCTCGGGTCCCTTGCTGACCCAACCCGGGACGAACTCGCCCCATGTGCCCATGTTGAGGAAGGCCGAGTTGTAGGAGAAGACGGGTACCACCGCGTTGACGCCGACGTCCTGCCAGCAGGTGAGCAGCCAGCCCATCATGAAGACACCGATGGTCGGGAACTGTCCGTCGCGTCGTGTCCGGCGCACCAGCCAGATGATCGAGGCGATCACGCCGACGACGCAGATGACCTCCGACGCCCGGATGATGACGAGTGTGTGGGTCGGTACATCGTCGGGGCCGGTCGGAATGGGCGTGAAGGAGTCGGAGAAGATCCACCGGATGTAGACGTAGGCCTGGATGGCGACGAAGACCGCCCCCAGCCGGGCGAGCCACACGATCGGCGGTGACTCCTTGGCCACCGGTGCGGCGACCGGGTCATCCGGTGAGGTCTGCCCGACCGGACCCGAATCGGGTTTCTCCCCAAGTGAACTCGACATTGCTTATTCAGTCCTCCCGATGACCGGCAAAGGTCTCATTCGATGCGGATCGCGCTCTGCGGACAGTTGGCGACGGCCTCCTTGGCCGCTGCTTCCTGATCGGTCCCGATCACTTCGGTGATCGGAAAACTCACTCCGTCGTCGTCGAGGTCGAAGAGATCAGGTGCGACGGCGATGCAGCGACCGTGGCCGCCGCACTTGTCCTGGTCGACGACGACCCTCACCGTGCCGCCGCCCACTGGATCGTCTTGTGCTGCAGGTATTCGGACAGCCCGTGTGCGCCGAACTCGCGTCCGATGCCGCTGTGTTTGTATCCGCCGAACGGTCCGTCGGGCATCAATCCGCCGCCACCGCCGTTGACGACGACCATGCCGGTGCGGAGTTTGCGCGCAATGCCATGTGCGCGTACGGGGTCGGCCGACCAGACGCCGCCGGAGAGTCCGTAGGGACTGTCGTTGGCGATCCGGACGGCCTCGGCATCGTCCGAGAAGGGGATGACCACTCCGACTGGTCCGAAGATCTCGCTCTGGGCGATCTTCATACCGTTGTCCACACCCACGAAGAGGGTGGGCTCGACGAAGAACCCCTTGTCGAGTCCGGCGGGTCGGCCACCGCCGTAGGCGATCTGGGCGCCTTCCTGCTGGCCGACCCGGATCAGTTCCTCCACCCGGGCGCGCTGGGCCTCACGGATGAGCGGACCCATCACCACGTTGGGATCGGCCGGATCGCCCACCGGGACGTAGTCGAGCGCCATCTTGACGCGGCCGACGAGCTCGTCGTGCAGCGATTCGTGCACGAGGATGCGGGTCATCAGCGCGCATCCCTGTCCGGCATGGGTGATGAAGCCCCCGAGCACGCTCTGCATCACCTTGTCCAGATCGGTGTCCTCGAGGAGGATGTTTGCCGACTTGCCGCCGAGCTCGAGCACCACCTTCTTCAGCGACTGTGCCCCCTGCCCATACACTTTCGTGCCCACCGTGTCGCTGCCGGTGAAGCTGATGAGGTCGACGCCGGGGTGGGTGGTCAGCGCTTCGCCCGCCTCGACGTCGCCGGTGATGACGTTCAGGACGCCCGGCGGCAGTCCCGCGGCCTCGGCGATCTCGCCGACCACGAGGGCCTCGAACGGCGTGTACGGCGAGCATTTGAGAACAACCGTGCAGCCCGCGGCCAGTGCCGGCGCGACCTTGCAGAGGTTCAGGAACAGCGGGAAGTTGAACGGCGTGATCAGGGCGGCGACACCGAAGGGCTCGCGGACCACCACCCCCTGACCGATGCCGTTGCCGATCATCGGCGGCAGCGGGGTCTCGAACTCGAAGCTGGGGAGTACGCGGTCGACGAGGTCGAAGAAGTGGTCGATCGGGGTGCCGACCTGCAGGAACTCCGCCAGCGCACGGGTGGATCCCGCCTCGGCGACGGAGAGGTCCACCAGCTCGGCGCGGCGGTCGGCGAAACCCTCGGCCATCCGGCGTAACACCGCGCCACGTTCGCGCACCGACATCTGCGGCCACGGGCCCTCGTCGAATGCGGAGCGTGCTGCGGCGACCGCATCGTCGACGTCGGCGACGGTCGCCTGCGGGACCGTTCCGATCACCGCCTCGGTGGCGGGATTGATCACGGTGATCGTCTCATCGCCCCGACCGTCGACCCACTTGCCGTTGATGAAGAGTTGACCAGTACGCGTGCTCTGAGTTGATGCATCCGACATCGCGTCGGCTCCTCCCTTGCGCCCCACGGCGGATCACTAGATGAGTTATATGATTCAACCGTACAATGGGTGTGTTCATTTTCATATCGGTTTCGCCAAAACGAGGGGCCGATCAGTTCGGGTGTTAGGCTGAACCCCGCTCGGCGGTCGCCGGCGTTCGGAAGGTGTGGGAATTGGCCAACAACTCGTTCGACGAGAACGGACTGCCCCAGCGGATTCAGGTCCCGAAGACCGCTGAACTCATCGCTCAACAACTCCGCGGTCAGATCGTGCGCGGAGTGTTGAAGCCGGGTGACATGTTGCCGCCGGAAACGGTACTGGGACAACGATTCGACGTCTCGCGGCCCACGCTGCGCGAGGCGTTCCGCATCCTGGAGAACGAGTCCCTCATCGTCGTCCGCCGCGGTTCGCGCGGCGGCGTGCAGGTGGTCTCGCCCGATGTCTCGGTCGCCGCGCGCTACTTCGGCCTGTTGCTGCAGATCCAGAACACGACGCTGTCCGACCTGTACGAGGCTCGGATGGTCCTCGAACCCGCTGCGGTGCGGATGTTGGCCGCACGTCGGACCGATGACGACATCAAGGCCCTCGTCGCAGTGATCGACGAGCTCGCCGACCGCGTCGACGCCGGTGCCGAGTCCGCGGATCTCGACACCTGGTCGACGACGGCGTTCCGCTTCCACGACCTCATCCTCGAGCGCGCTGGCAACCAGACGATCGGCCTGCTTGGACATGTCCTCGCCGACGTCGTCGCCACGCACATGTCGCGTGTGGTCTCCCGGACGACGGACATCGACGAGGTCGCCACCCAGTTCAAGAAGTCGATCCGGGCGTATCGCAAACTGGTCGGCCTGGTGGAGGCCGGTGACGCCGACGCTGCCGAGGCGCATTGGCGCCGGCACATGAATCTGGTCGCGAAGAAGATGTTGTGGGGGCGGTTCGCCACCGAATCCGTGGTGGATCTCTTCAACTGAGATGCAGATGGTCGCCGTGAGCGCAACCACTTGTCCCGAATAGTGTAACTGATTGCACTGAATCATCTACGATGAGCGGTGTGCGGCTCTACGCTGCGTACCAACTGTGACCTCACGTGGATTGGCGGGAAACATGGGCGTCGGCCTTCTCCTGGACATGGTGGAATCCGGGCTCGGTGATCGTGTTGCGCTCGGTGACCGCGCATCGGGCCTCACTCATGCCGACGTGGTCGCCACCGCGCGCGGGGGGGCCTCGGTCATCTCCGGGTTCGGACCCTCCGAAGTGATCTATCTCGGCCGTAACGGTCCCGGCTATCCCCAGGTCTTCTTCGCGGCCGCGCTGGCCGGGGTGCCCTTCGTCCCGATCAACTACCGGCTGGGCGACGAGGTGCTCGGCGAACTGATCGACGACTTCGAGCGTCCGCTGATCGTCGTGGAAGAGCGGTACCGCGACCGGGTCGCCGGACGTGCGCAGGTGATCGGTCTCGACGACTTCCTCGCGGCCGCTCGGGAGTCGGAACCGTTGCCGCCCAACGATGTTCCCGATCACGCTCCTGCCGTTCTACTGCACACGAGCGGTACGACGTCGAAACCCAAGGTCGTCCCGCTCCGGCACGAGAACCTCCAGGCCTATGTCTTCGCCACCGTCGACTTCGCCGGGGCCGGCGAGGACGAGGCGGCCCTCATCACGGTGCCGCCCTATCACGTGGCGGCAGTGGGGGCGACGCTCACCAACTTTTACGGCGGGCGTCGCGTCGTGCACCTACCCGACTTCGACGCCCATGACTGGCTGGAACTCGTTGCCCGCGAATCGATCTCTTCGGCAACCGTGGTCCCCACCATGCTCGCCCGCATCGTCGATGCGCTCGGCGGTGGCCTCGCCGAGGCGCCGGCACTGCGTCTGATGTCCTACGGCGGTGCGCGACTGCCGCTCCCGGTTCTCGAACGTGCGATGCGTGCCTTCCCCGACGCCGGTTTCTGCAACGCCTACGGACTGACGGAGACGAGCTCGACGCTCGCACTGTTGGGTCCGGATGATCACGCTGCCGCCATGACCTCCGACGACCCGAGGATCCGACGACGACTCGAGAGCGTCGGTCGGCCGGTGCCCGGCATGGAGATCGAGATCCGCGACGCCGACGGGCAACCCGTCGGGCCGGGCGAGACCGGCTCGCTGTTCGTCCGCGGCGCCCAGGTCTCGGGTTCCTATCTGGGCAAGGGTTCGGTGCTCGACGACGCCGGCTGGTTCCCCACCAACGACCAGGCCTGGACCGACGACGACGGCTACCTCTTCATCGCGGGACGCGCCGACGACACAATCATCCGCGGCGGCGAGAACATCGGGCCCGCCGAGATCGAGGATGTGCTGCTGACCCACCCGGCCGTGCGCGAGACGGCGGTGATCGGTCTGCCCGACGAGGAGTGGGGCCAGCGGCTGGTGGCGGTCATCGTGCCCGATCCGGAGGCCGACCTCTCCGAGGAGGACGTGCGATCCCATGTCCGCGCCCGGCTTCGGGGCTCCCGGACACCCGACGAGGTGATCTGGGTCGATGAACTGCCACAGACCGCCACCGGGAAGGTGTTGCGCCGCAAACTGGTGGCGCAATTCGAACGAGTACAGGAGAAGTCATGACGCTGAAGCCAGGAGCCCGACTCCGCAGCCAGGTCTGCGACACCGAGATCATCGTCGTGAGCCCGCCGGCGGGCGACGTGGACCTCACGTGCGGTGGCGCACCGGTGGTCCCGATCGGATCGGACATCGAGAACTACTCGGTCACAGCGGGTCTCGACGAGGGAAACCAACTGGGGAAGCGGTACACCGCCGAGGACGCGCCGGGCCTGGAGGTGCTGGTCACCAAGGCCGGCGCGGGAACCCTCGCCATCGGTACCGTTCCCCTCGTCCTCAAGGACGCCAAGCCGCTGCCGGCCAGCGACTAGGGGAGCACGGGATGAGGTACGGCGAGACGAGTTCTCCCCGCGATGCGGTGATCGTCGAGGCGGTTCGGACACCGATCGGCAAGCGCAACGGCTCGCTCGCCGGCGTGCACGCCGCCGATCTGTCTGCGGTGGTGCTGAACGAACTGGTGTCCCGCGCCGGGATCGACCCGGCGATCGTCGACGACGTCATGTGGGGTTGCGTGACGCAGCTCGGCGATCAGTCCAGCAACATCGGCCGGTTCGCGGTGCTCGCGGCGGGCTGGCCCGATTCGGTGCCGGCGGTGACGGTCAACCGCGCGTGCGGGTCCGGGCAGCAGGCAATCGAATCGGCGGCACATGCGGTGATCGCGGGAGCACATGAGATCGTCGTGGCCGGCGGGGTCGAGACCATGTCGCGGGTGCCGCTCGGTGCGGCACGGCAGACCGGCTTCCCCTATGGGCAAACGGTTCTCGACCGCTACGAAACCGATGAACTGAATCAGGGCAAGGGTGCCGAACTGATCGCCGAGAAGTGGGGCCTTTCGCGGCAGGCGCTCGACGAATACGCGTCGCGCTCCCACGAACTCGCCGCCGCCGCGATCGACAGCGGCGCCTTCGACACCCAGGTCGTTCCGGTGCAGACCTCCGACGGGACGTTCTCCGTCGACGAAGGTCTGCGCCGCGGGACGACACCGGAGAAGCTCGCCGCGCTCAAGCCGTCGTTCCGTGAGGACGGGGTCATCCACGCGGGCAACGCCTCCCAGATCTCCGACGGTGCTGCCGGTGTGATCATCATGACGTCGGCGAAGGCAGCGGAACTCGGACTCACCCCGCTCGCCCGGATCGCGGCGGGATCGGTGGTGGGCGACGACCCGGTCCTGATGCTGACCGGACCCATCCCGGCGACGCAGAAACTGCTCAGCCGCACCGGACTGTCGATCGACGACATCGGCGCGGTCGAGATCAACGAGGCCTTCGCCCCGGTGCCCCTCGCGTGGCAGGCCGAACTCGGCGCCGACCTCGACCGGCTCAATCCACTGGGCGGGGCCATAGCGGTGGGTCATCCACTCGGCGCGTCCGGGGCCATCCTGACGACCCGCCTCATCCACCACATGCGCGACAACGGAATCCGCTACGGCCTGCAGGCGATCTGTGAGGGCGGCGGTACCGCCAACGCCACCCTCTACGAACTCGTCGACTGACACCGACCTGGCTACACCGATCTGCTGCATCGACTATTGGGGGACACCGCTGTGCCGACACACTTCTATGAGCCCGACCACGAGGCGTTCCGGGAGGTCGTGCGCGACTTCGTGGCCCGCGACGTCACCCCGAACCTCGACGATTGGGAAGAAGCGCGCGCCACCGGTCGTGAGGTGTGGAAAACCGCCGGGTCCCTCGGCATCCTGGGACTCCGTTTCCCCGAGGAATTCGGCGGCGGCGGTGTCACCGACTACCGGTTCCGGTGCGTCGTCCACGAAGAGCTAGCGAAAGTCGGTGCGGCAGCACTCGGTTCCGGATTGTCGATCAACGAGGACATCGTCGGGTCGTACCTCACCGAACTGGGTACGGAAAACCAGAAGCGCCGCTGGCTGCCGGCGATGGCGCAAGGCGAGGTCGTCGCATCGATAGCGATGTCCGAACCGGCCATCGGCAGCGATCTCCGGGGAATGAAGACCACGGCGGTCCGGGACGGTGACGAGTGGGTCATCAACGGAGCCAAGACCTTCATCACCAGCGGGTTCTCGTCCGACGTGGTACTGACCGCCGCCCGGACGGGAACCAAGGACGGACGACCGCAGCTCTCGCTGATCCTCGTACCCACCGACGTCCCGGGATTCGAGCGCGGCCGCAAACTGCGCAAACTGGGCTTGCATGCGCAGGACACCGCGGAGATCTCGTTCACCGACGTGCGGGTGCCGGCAACGAATCTGGTGGGCGAGGAGGGCAGGGGCTTCGCCCATCTCACCGCCCAGCTTCCGTTGGAGCGGTTGTCCATCGCCTGGCGGGCGCTGAGCGCCGCCGAGGCCGCACTCGAATGGACGGTGCGCTACACCAAGGAACGCAAGGCCTTCGGCCAGCGTGTCATCGACTTCCAGAACACCCGGTTCCGGCTCGCCGAGATGACCACCGAGGTCGAGATCACCCGAGCCTTCCTCGAGCAGGGGATCTTCGCGCTGAACGCCGGAGAGTTCGACGCGACACTCGGCGCCAAGGCGAAGTGGTGGACCACCGAGCTGCAGAACCGGATCATCAACAGCTGCCTGCAAATGCACGGCGGATATGGCTACATGGACGAATACCCGATCTCTCGGGCCTACGCCGACGCACGGGTGCAGACGATCGTCGGTGGCACCACCGAGATCATGAAGGAGATCATCGGCCGGGACATCGCCGGGCCGGTGCCGAGCGCTGGAGGAGCGAAACAGTGAGACTGTCCGACAACGTATTTCTCGTCACGGGCGGCGCTTCGGGGCTGGGGGAGGCGACGGCGACGGCCATCGTCGGGGCCGGTGGACGAGTCGTCATCGCCGATCTACCGTCCTCGGACGGCAAGATCGTGGCCGAACGACTCGGCAGTGCAGCCGCTTTCGTCCCGGCCGACATCACCGACGAGGACAGTCTGCGTGAGGCGTTCACGCTGAGCGCATCCCATGGACAGCTGCGCGGAGTGGTGCATTGCGCCGGCCGTGGGGGCGATCGCCTTCGCATCCTCGACAGGCAGGGCGCGGCCGCGCCGTTGCAGAGCTTCCGGGATGTCCTGGAGATCAACCTCATCGGTACCTACAACGTGCTTCGTCTCGGCGCCGAGCAGATCGCGCAGGCCGAGCCCGTGGACACGGAGTCCGGCGAGCGGGGCGCGATCGTGCTCACCGCGTCCGTGGCGGCCTTCGACGGACAGATCGGCCAGACGTCGTACACGGCGTCGAAGGCGGCGATCCACGGCATCACCCTCGTCGCCGCGCGCGACCTCGCGAGTGTCGGCATCCGGGTGAACACCATCGCCCCCGGCACCTTCGACACCCCGATGCTGGCCCGGCTGCGTTCGGACATCCGCGATGGCCTCGCCGCGTCGGTGCCCTTCCCCAAGCGTCTCGGAAACCCCGATGACTACGCCCAGATGGCGTTCACCCTGCTGCAGAACCCGTACGTGAACGGCGAGACGATCCGGCTCGACGGTGCGATCAGGATGGCACCGAGATGACCGCCGAACTCGAGGTGGCCGGACCGGCCGAGGTGCTGACCGACATCCGCGGAGGTGTCCTCGTCATCACGATCAACCGTCCGGAGCAGCGCAATGCGATGTCGAAGTCCGCGGCCGAGGCGATCGCCGCGGCACTCACCCGGCTGGATGCCGACCCCGACCTCGCGGTCGGCATCCTCACCGGCGGCACCGAGACGTTCTGCGCGGGCATGGACCTCAAGCGGTTTCAGCAACTCGGTGAGCGGCCGGTCGTGGACGGACGCGGATTCGGTGGACTTGTGGAGTCGCCACCGGCCAAGCCACTCATCGCCGCAGTCGAGGGCTGGGCTCTGGGCGGCGGTTTCGAGATGGTTCTCGCCGCCGACCTCGTGGTGGCCGGCGAGGGCGCGAAGTTCGGACTGCCCGAGGTCAAGCGAGGTCTCATCGCCCGGGCCGGCGGTGCCATCCGGATACCTCGCGTGCTGCCGCGTGCGGTTGCCCTCGAACTGCTGCTCACGGGTGAGCCGATGGCGGCGGCAACCGCGAAGCACTTCGGCCTGGTCAACCGGGTCACCGCCGACGGCGCCGCCCTGCAGGCCGCACTCGAACTCGCGTCGGTCGTCGCGGGAAACGCACCCCTCGCGGTCCGCGCGAGCAAGGCACTCGCGGACCGGTCCCGGCTGTGGCCCGACGGCGAGGCCTTCACGCGACAGGTGGAATTCACCGACCCGGTGTTCGCCTCGCAGGACGCGAAAGAGGGGCCCGCGGCCTTCGCCGAACGACGCACGCCCCGCTGGACGGGGCGCTGAGGTCAGCCCAGCACGCCCCGTTCACGGTGGTCGCTGATCTGCTGCGGATCGAGTCCGGCCTCGAGCAGGATCTCCTCGGTGTGCTGGCCGAGCCTCGGAGCCCGCCGTCGCGGCGTCGTGGGCTGGTCGTCGAAGTGATATGGAGGAGCGACCACGCGGAAACCCGCGCCGTCCTCGGTCGGTACCTCGGGCAGGAAACCGTTGTCGAGCACCTGCTTGTCGTCGTGGAGTTCGGCGACGGTCGCGGCGGCCGCCCACACACCGGAGAACTCGGCGAGGATGTGACGCCACTCGTCGAGGGTCTTCTCGGCGAACGCCTTGTCGAGTTCGGCGATGCACTCGTGACGGTTGGTGTAGCGGCCCATGTCGTCGGCGAACCGTTCGTCGACGATCAGGTCCACGCGGTCGACGAGGGCGCACAGCTCACCCCAGAAGCGTTGCGCCTGCAGGCAGACCAGGTTGATCCAGCGGTCGTCCTTGGTGCGGTACGCGTTGACGATGGGGTTGGGGGCGTCGGTGCGATCCTGGCGCGGGATCTCCCCGATGTAAGGGGCCGCGGTCAGATCGGGGCTCAGCGGCCACATGCCGGTGTTGAGTAGCGAGACGTCCACGACGCCGCCCTTGCCGGTGCGTTCGCGGCGGAACAGCGCCATCCCGACGGCACCGGCGATCGCACTGGAGCCCTGGAGGTCGTAGTAGGCCGCCGGTTGCATCGTCGGGCGGTCGGCTCCCGGCGGGGTGAGCTTGTGCATCGTGCCGCCGGCCGACCACGCTGCTGCCGCGTCGAATCCGCCGACATCGACCTTGTCGCCCTTGGAACCCCAGCCCGTTCCCCGGACATAGACCAGCTTCGGGTTGACCGCGAGGAGGTCGTCGACGTCGACGCGGAGCTTGGTCCGCTGCGCCGGGAGGTAACTGGTGAGAACGACGTCGGCCTTTTCCACCAGTTTGAGGAGGAGGTCGTGGCCGTCGTCGGTGGTGAGATCGAGTGTGATGCTCCGCTTTCCGCGGTTGGGGACCTCGAGGAAGGGGTTCGGGGCACCCTCTTTGCGGTTGAGGGCGTTCTGCAGATTGCGCTGGGGATCGCCGGACGGCGGTTCGACCTTGATCACGTCGGCACCGAGATCGGCCAGGATGGCGCCCGCCCCGGGGACGAAGGTCCAGGCGGCGATCTCGACGACCCGCACACCGTCGAAAGGAGCTGCTGCCGCTGAATTCTCGGTGGGTGTCATGCTCACGCCTCCTCCTTGTGGTTGCCGGTGGCGCGCAGGGCGTTCATCATCTTGATCCAGTGTGAACGCTTCCAGCCGTCCTGGTCCTCACCCCAGCCGATCTCACCGTCGAACTCCCAGCGCATCAGCGCATTACTGCCGAGTCCGCCCTCGCACATGTGACTCACCGAGAAACCCTCGGCGGACATGGTCCGGCCGGTGAGGTCGGTCAGGTCGACCTGCATGTGGGCGCTCCACCCGGTCTGCGGGTCGCGGAAGTTGCGCATCCGGGACTGCGTCTTGTCGAGGCGCTCGAACTTCCCGTCCCGGAGCAGCCATCCGTGATTGAGGGGTGACCAGCCCTCGGCGTCGCCGTCCTGGGGACGCACGAAGCCGAGGAATCCGGTCTCCGGACCGGAATGACCGAAGATGTACTGGATACGGCCGCGGCCGCGTTCACGTTCGATCTCGCGCCACCGCGGCCCACCGGGATGGAGCACCTTGTGTTCGCCGCGGAGGTACTCGGGCTTCTTGGACTGCATGTGGTGCCCACCGCGGGGGCCCCAGGTGCGGTCGCGGATGGAGTACGAATCGATCGGGATCGACTCGCCGCGCAGCACGAGCTCGCCCACTTGGTGACCGAGCTGGTCGAGGTGGGGGCTGTACATCGCCGGCGGCTCGCCGGGTGTGAAGCGGCGTGGAGGATGGACTGCGGTGTGTTCGAACGAGATCGAGAAGTCGTTGGCCGGGTCGGAGTAGGCGATCTGGTAGCGCGTGAGCGGCTCGATCATCTTCACCGAGAAACCGCCGTGCGGGAAGGTGATGTCGCGCAGGTCGGGGTTCTCGGGCATCGGCTTGTCGGTCGCGTTGCGGTAGTAGGCGATGCGACCGAGGTCGGCGCCGCTGGGATCCCACACGAAGACCCGCCAGGTCACCGTGCCGCGATTGACGTCGTAGCGGGCATGAAGCCAGCCGCCTATGTGCCGTGCGGGGATGTTGAACGACCACCAGTTGGTCTCCACCCAGTACGGGTCGTCGGTGGGTGGTACGTGGTACGTGTCATCCGCCGGCGCGAACGGGGTGTCGGCGGTGATCTCGCCGGCATTGTCCTCAACAGTCACACCCCGGACGCTAGCATAGAGTTAACTCATTTAGTGAGGATTCGGGAAGGAAAAGCAGATAACTCATTGATCTGATTCTCTTGTGGAGCGACGTTTCGACGTGCCACGATGGATTCGTGGCCCAGTGCGTCGTCACGCGCTGCCGGCAGTCCGATCTGCCCGGACGAACACGGGCGAAACGCGAGGAGATGCAATGCCACTGCAGGACTACATGCAACTGATCTCGACCGACGACCACTTGATCGAACACCCGAAGCTGTGGACCGATCGCCTTCCGCGGAAGTATCTGGAGGCGGGGCCGAACATCATCGAGAAGGAGCTGCGGCCGGGCCGGCCGCCGGCGCAGGTCTGGCGCTATGAGGATCGGATCTACCCCTATATCGGGCTCAACGCGGTGGCCGGGAAGAAGCCGCAGGAGTACGGCGCCGAACCCGTCCGCTACGACGACATGCTGCCCGGCTGCTACGACCCGAAGGCTCGCCTGGCGGATATGGATGTCGACGGCGTCCATGCGGCGCTGTGCTTTCCGTCGTTCCCTCGGTTCGCCGGCACGGTGTTCCTCGAGGGCGAGGACAAGGAGTTGGCGCACGCGTGTGTGCAGGCATGGAACGACTACCTGCTCGACGAGTGGTGTCCGACCGCGCCGGACCGTTACATCCCGATGGTGATCCTGCCGCTGTGGGACACCGAACTGGCGATCGCCGAGATCCATCGGACCGCCCAGAAGGGTTCGCGCGCCATCGCTTTCGTGGAGAACCCGGTGCCACTCGGGTTGCCGTCGTTCCACACCGATCACTGGGACGGGGTCTTCTCGGCCTGTGAGGAGACGGGACAGGTTCTGTCGATCCACTTCGGCACGTCGGGCAAGCCGCCGATCACAGCACCCGAGGCACCGATGGCGGTGATGATCGCACTGTTCGGCTGCAACTCGATGTATGCGACGGCGGATCTGCTCTTCTCGCCGGTGTTCCACAAGCATCCGAAGCTCAAGTTCGCGCTGTCCGAGGGCGGCATCGGCTGGGTGCCCTACATGCTCGAGCGGATCGACCTGACCTGGGAGAAGCATCGCTACTACCAGAACATCAATCAGACGGTCCGACCGTCGGATCTGTTCCGCGAGCACATCTTCGGATGCTTCATCGAAGACCAGCACGGCATCGACAACCGGCATGCGGTCGGCATCGACAACATCACCTGGGAATGCGACTACCCGCATTCCGACTCCAACTGGCCGAACAGCCGCAAGGTGGTGGCCGAGTCGATGCGCAACGTGCCCGACGAGGAGGTCCACAAGATGGTGGAACTCAACGCCCGCAAGCTGTTCGACTTCCCGCGGGCCGAGGGCTGAGGCCGTGGGAGACCGGCAGAGCCCGGAACCCGTCGAGCAGATCCCGGCGGCGGACTGGACCGACCAGGACCTCCTCACCCGCGACGGTGCCGGCCTGCTCCTCGACGAGGAGATCGAGGCCGAGCGTGCGCGCGTCGAGTCGGCGAAGGATGCCGGCGACGACGCCGCGACCACCGAGGGCGAACGAAGGCTCAACCGGCTCATCGAGATCCGGCGATCGTTGACAGAGCGGAGTGATTCATGACGGTGACCGACAGCGGTTTCGGTGTGCTGACCGACGAGAAGATCGAACGCAGCCGACTGCGAAACGGTGTGCCCGAACGTATTCCGCATGCGCCGCACAACTATGAAGTGACCTGGGACGGAGTGCGACACTTCGCCCAGGCCTACGGCGACGACAACCCGCTGTTCTGCGACCGCGAGTACGGCGCGACGACCCGCTGGGGCGGATTGATCGCTCCGCCGGCCTTCCACTACACGATGGGTGAGGATGCCGCGCCGAAGCCGGATGCGGAGACCAAGGCGTTGTTCCGCGGCGATCCCTTCGCTGGCCTTGGGTCGTATCAGGCGGTCATGGAATTCGAGTGGTGGCGACCGCTCCACATCGGGGACCGGTTGAACTGCCTGCGTTCCCAGGTCGGTGTGGTCCCCAAGACGAGCAGCTTCGGCGGCCGGTCGGCGCACGTGACCCGGGCTTTCATCTACGACAACGCACGCGGTGAGCCCTGCGTGATCCGACGCGGAACCTGGATCAACGCCGAGCGTACGGCGTCGAAGAAGCGTAAGAAGGAGACCCTCGAACCGGAGCCGTACACGCCCGAACAGCTCGCCGAGATCGACGCGGCGTACGAGGCCGAGGAGCGTCGGGGTGCGGTGCCGCGGTACTGGGAGGACGTCGAGGTCGGTGATCCGCTGCCGACGAAGGTCAAGGGCCCGCTGGTCACGACGGACGTCGTCGTGTGGCACGTCGGCTGGGGTATGCAGCTGACCCCGAACGGAGCGTTCGGGCACGCGTACAAGATCCGGAAGAAGGCTCCCGGTCTGTATCCCCCGAACTCGCTGAACATCCCGGACACTGTGCAACGCCTGCACTGGGAACCCGAACGCGCACGCGAACTGGGGATCCCGACGTCGTATGACTACGGCGCCATGCGCGAGACCTGGCTGACGCACCTGCTGAGTGACTGGGTCGGCGACGACGGCTGGTTGTGGAAGCTGTCGGTGCAGCACCGGGGTTTCAACTACATGGGCGACACCACGTGGCTCAAGGGGCAGGTCGTCGACAAGCGTCAGGTCGACGGTCGCAACGAGGTCGACATCGAGCTCTGGTGCGAGAACCAGCGCGGTGCCATCACCTCGCCGGCAACCGCGACCGTCCTGTTGCCCACCCGGTCGGCGCCGGTCGAGCTGCCCGACCCGCCCGCCGACACTCGCGACGGCATCCTGCGGTACGAGATGGACCGGATCGCCGCCTCCGCTCCCTGAGCAGCTTCTACACAAAGTGCGGGATGAGTGTCGGAAATCGGCACTCATCCCGCACTCTGTTGTGATGCTCTAGCTGGCGTGGCCGTTGCGGCCGGCGGTGTGAGAACCGTTGCGCTTCTCGCGGTTACGGAACAGCGACTCCTGCGCGAGGCTTGCGAGCAATACTTCGTCCTCGTTGTAGATGCGGCCGGTGTACATGCCGCGGCCGCTCGAGGTCGACTCAGGTGCGAGGTCCATCAGCATCCACTGGTTGGGGTCGCACGGACGGTGGACCCAGACGGTGTGGTCGATACTGGGCAGGATGCCGACGTGCTTGACCATGGGCGCCTTGGAGAGTCCGGTGCACATGTCGGAGATGAAGACCAGGCCGCACGCCCGGAGGTTCGGGTCCGGGTTGTTCGGGTCCGTGTCGAGGGGTTCGGTGATGCGGATCCACAGACGCGTCGGCCACCGGTGGTATTGGTCGCCGTCGTCGGGGATGCGGACGTCGAGGTCGAGCATCCGGGGGTCCTGGGGGACCGAGGTCAGCTCAGTGGGAGCAACCGTGGCCGGCATGTCCTGCGCCTGGTAGTCGGCGCCCGGTTGCTCCCGCTGGAAGGAAGCGGCGAGATGGAGGATGTCCACGCCGTCCTGGCTGGCGACGACGCGCCGCACCGAGTACCGGCCGCCGTCACGTTCGCGGGTGACGGTGAAGGTGATCGGTTTGGTCGCATCACCCGGGACCAGGAAGTAGCAGTGCATCGAGTGGGCGAGCCGGTTGTCCGGCAGGGTGAGTGAGGCGGCGCGCAGGGATTGGGCGGTCAGACGACCCCCGTAGAGGCCACGCGGATCGTCGGCACTGGCGGGCCCTGCGATGAACACGTCGTTACCGACGTCGGCGAGCGAGAGGGCCCCGGAGACGGTCGAGGCGACCTCCCCGTTGTGGAATCCCGGTGGTGTCCCGTTGACCGAATCGACGGCCACGTCGTCGGCCTCGCTCGTGTTGCGTGCTGTCATGTTCCCTCGCTCCCGTGCTTCCCCACCTCACTGTTCCCGCGCTGCGGGAGGTCAGAGGGGAACCGCCTTGGCGATCGCGCCGGCGTCCACCTTCAGTTGCGAGCCGGTGACGTATCGGGACTCATCCGACGCCAGGTACACGACGGCGTTACTGACGTCGAGCGGGTCGACCCACGGCACCGGGATCGCGTTCATCACCGGGAAGGACAGGGACGCATCGTCCTTCGTCGGGGATTCGAGGTCGGGCCGGAACATCCGGTACATAGCGTCGTTCTGCAACATGTCGGTGTCGCAGTTGCCGGGATGGACGGCGTTCACGCGGATGCCACGCGGTGCGACGAGGATCGAGAAGTCGTGCACGAGTTGGGCGATGGCCCGCTTGGAGTAGCCGTAACCGGCGCCGCCGGGGCCGGTGGCCGGGTTGTCGACGGCGCCCGGGGTGAGTCCGGCGACCGAGCCGATGCCGATCAGTGACGCCCCATCGCCCAGATGGGGGTACGCGGCGTTGAAGGTGTTGATCAGGCCCACCAGGTTGACGTCGATGACGTCGAGGAAGGTGTTCGGCGGTGTCTGGCCCAGGGGGCAGACACCGGCGTTGGCGACGACGATGTCGAGATGACCGAAGGCCTCGACGCCGGCGGCGACCGCCTCGTCGAGGGCGCTGCGATCGCGGACATCCGCCGCCCGCGTGATGATCGACCGTCCGGTCTTCTCGACCAGCCGCACGGTCTCGTCGAGGTCTTCCTGCGACGCCAGCGGATAGGTCATGTTCTCCACCGGACGGGGGAGATCGACGCCGATGATGTCGGCTCCCTCCTCGGCGAGGCGCAGTGCATGGCTTCGGCCCTGGCCTCGTGCCACGCCGGTGACGAACGCTACTTTTCCTGCTAGTCGAGCTGACATGGTGGCTCCTTGCGTAAACAGACAAACAAGTTAACTCTTTTAGTTATTAGACACCATGCCAGCCGACCGCAGTGGTGTTTCGGCCCGCAGGGGTTCTTCGACGATGTCCGACTCAGGCGACGGACCGCTCCAGGACGTGGATCCCGCAGGCCGAACCGAGCCCGATGACGTGGGCCAAACCGACTCGCGCACCCTCGATCTGGCGATCACCGGCCTCACCGCGAAGGTGGTGGCAGACCTCCCAGACGTTGGCGATACCGGTGGCCGAGATCGGGTGTCCCTTTGATTCCAGGCCGCCGGAGACATTGACCGGCGTCGTGCCGGTGCGCCACGTGGCACCGCTCTCGAAGAAGTCGACCGCATTGCCGGGCTCGCACAGACCGAGGTTGTCGTAGTGGACGAGTTCGGCGGTGGCGAAACAGTCGTGCAGTTCGACCAGATCCAGATCCGACGGTCCGATGCCGGCCAGCTCGTAGGCCTTCTGCGCCGCGTTGCGGGTGAGGGTGTTGACGTCGGGCAGCACCTGGCAGGCTTCCTGCCACGGGTCGGAGGTGAGGACCGAGGCCGAGATCTTGACCGCGCGTCGACGCTGCTCGAGCGAGAGCTTCGACAGTTCGCTGTCGCTGACCAGGACCGCCGCAGCCGCGCCGTCGCAGTTCGCCGAACACATGGACCGGGTGTTCGGGTAGGCGATCATGACGTCGTTCTTGATCTGCTCGGCCGACATGGATTTCGTGTAGGCCGCAAGCGGATTGAGCGTCGAATGCTCGTGGTTCTTCTCGGCGATGCGGGCGAACAGGTCGAGCGGGACGCCGGAGTAGTCGGCCTCGTGGAGGTATTCCATGCCGACCTGGGCGAACACGCCCGGCATCGCCTCGGTGCCGACGCGTCCGTCGAGTCCGGTCACGGCACCGAACCGGCCCTGCGGTGTCCACTCGTTGCCGGCCGAGGGCTTCGCCCGCCCGCCCAGGAGTCCGGCGCCGGCCAGCTTTTCGACGCCGACGGCGAGAGCGTAGCGGGCCTCACCGGCCTTGATGGCCATCACCGCGGTGCGCAGCGCGGTGGCGCCGGTGGCGCACGCGTTGCTCACGTTGTAGACGGGAATGCCGGTCTGGCCGATCTGCTTCTGCAGGGCCTGACCGAATCCCGGCGGTGCCATGATGTTCCCGGCGGCCAGCACGTCGATGTCCGACATGGTGATCCCGGCGTCGGCGATCGCGGCCAGAGAGGCCTCGGCGCCCAGGTCGACCACGTCGCGATCGAGGTGCTTGCCGAACTTGGTCATGTAGATACCCAGAATCCACACGTTCTCCGACATCAGACTGCCTCCCCATTTCCGGATGTATCCGGTTCGAATCCGAAACCGATTGCCTCGACGCCGTTGTCATCGGTCCCGACCACATAGGTCGCCAGGCGCAGCGGCATGCCCAGGGTGATGTTCTCGGGAGTCGGGTCGGTGTTGATGACGTTCCCGCGGACATGGGTTCCGTCGCAATCGATCACGCCGGCGACGAAGGGTACCGGGACGCCGGGGGCCGCGAAGGACACGATCGTGTAGGTGCGTAACGTCCCGGTGGTCGGGACGTCGACATCGGTGAACTCGGTACCGAAGCACGATGCGCACGCGTTCCGGTGGTCGAAGTACCGCGCCGAACACTTGGTGCACTCGTGCGCGATGAGGTGAGGTTGATCGCCGAGGACGAGGTAGTCGACGATGGGCACCGCACCGGGCTGGGTGTCCGCCGAATCCGGCGGTGCCGCGGTGGATGTGGACGTGTCGGTCATGTGGAGTCGTTCCCTTTCGTGTGCGGGTATGTGCCGTCAGACGTGCCGGCCGCTGGCGGTCCAGAACTCGTCGCGAAGAGTGCGTTTCAGGAGCTTCCCGGTCTCGGTGCGCGGCAGCGTCTCCCGGAACTCGACGCTGCGCGGGCACTTGTAGCGGGCGAGCCGTTCTTTGCTCCAGGCGATGAGCTCGTCGGCGAGGCCGTCGGTGTCGGTCGCCGAATCTGCGGTCACCACCAGGGCTTTGACCTGTTCGCCCCATTCGGGATCGGGGATTCCGATGACCGCGACGTCGGCGACGGCGGGATGCGCCGACAGGACACCCTCGATCTCCGCCGGGTATATGTTCACGCCGCCGCTGATGATCATGTCCTTGGCGCGGTCGCAGATGAACAGATAACCGTCGTCGTCGAGGTATCCGATGTCGCCGATGGTGAACGACCGTCCGCGGAAAGCCGACCTGGTGGTCTCGGGGTCGCCGCGGTACTCGAAGGTCGAGGTCGCCGACTCCAGGTAGACATTGCCGATCTCGCCGGCCGGCAGTTCGTTACCGTCGTCATCGAGGATGCGCACCGCCATACCCGCAACAGCACGGCCGACGGTGCCCGGCTTCTCCAGCCAGCGGTGGGGTTTCGCGATCGTCGCGGCCCCCTCCATCCCGCCGTAGGTCTCCCAGATCACCGGACCCCACCAGTCGAACATCTGCTTCTTGACCTCGAGCGGGCACGGCGCCGCAGAGTGGGCGACGACCTTCAGGCTCGAGTGGTCGTAGCGGTTGCGGACCTCCTCGGGGAGTCGGAGCAGGCGGACGAACTGGGTCGGCACCATGTAGGCGGTCGTCACCCGATGCTCGTCGATCATCCGCAGCGTGTCCTCGGGGTCGAACTTCCCGCCGATGGCGAGTGCCTGGCCGACGTTCAGGGCGCCGAGGTAGAAGCCTTGACAGCCACCATGATTCATTCCTGTCGAAACGAGGTGGACGCCGTCGAAGGGCAGGAACTGGAAGGCGCGACCGAAGGTGGACATGGCATTTGCCGCAGCCGACGGTTCGAGCGCGGGGAGCGGACGCATGACGCCCTTCGGCTTGCCGGTGGTGCCCGACGAGTAGGAGATCGCACCGCCGAGGACCCGATTCTCCGGAAGGGTGTCGGGATGCGAGGCGATCAGTTCCTCGTACGGCAGGAAGCCCGGGATGTCACCGCCGACGGCCACCGCGAGTTTCAGCGTGTCCGTGTTGCCGACGTCGCTCATCCGGTCGGCGAAGTCGGGGTGGACCGCCACGGCCACCGCACCCGAGTGTTCGAGGATGTCGATGAACTCGGCCGCTGACAGCGCGGGATTCAATGCGAGATAACGGATTCCCATCTCCGCGCAGGCGAGCTGCCAGATCACCGGATAGACGTCGTTGGGCAGCGCGTAGGCGACGATGTCGCCGGCACCGAGGCCCTGTGCGCGCAATGCGTGTACAAGTCGATGCGCGCTGCCGGTCAGCTCGTCGTACGTCATCGTGCGTCCGCTCGGGGAGGCGACGATCGCCGGTCGGTCGGGATGATCCTCGGCGATCCACCAGACGCCGAGTCGACGGTCCCAGGGGTGTTTCACGTCTACCTCCGTCAGTCTCCGCCGCACGGCGGAGGCCAAATAGTTGTATCAGTTATCTGTTTCCCGAGCCAGGGTCATCGGTAGGTGGGCGGATCGTTCCGTCGCGGCTGCGCCCGCCGGACCTCGGCGGGCTGGTTGCCGATGTGGGTGTAGGCCATGCCGTTCTGCAGCGCGGCGCTGCGGGTCATGTCGAGGGATTCCCAGATGGCGCGCACTGTGCCCTGCACCGCGACCGGGTTGCGGGCGGCGATCGACGCGGCGATCTCGTGGGCACGCGACCGCAGGTTCTCGCGCTCCACCACCTCGGTGACCAGGCCCAGGCGCAGTGCGGTGTCGGCGGTGATCCGCTCCTCGGTGCCCATCAGTGCCCAGCGCAGGACGTCACCCAGGGGCACGCCGCGGTTGAGCATCCCGATCGGTTCGAGGGCCGAGACGATGCCGCCGTTGGCGTGCGGGTCGAAGAACTCCGCATCGGCCGAGGCGATGATGATGTCGGATTCGTTGAGGAAGTACTGGGCGCCGCCGGCGGCCATGCCGTGCACGGCGGCGACCACCGGCTTCCACACGCGGTGATGGATCTTCGGCGACAGCGTGACGCCGGGATCGAAGGTGTTCCAGACGTTGTCCTTGGCGAACCAGGACGTACCACCCTTGATGTCGGCGCCGGTGGAGAAGGCTCGGTCGCCGTTCGCCTGGATGACCACGGCGTGGACGTCGGCGTCCTCGCGGATGGTCGTCCATGCCCACTCCATCTCCGCCGCCATCGTGTCGTCGAAGGAGTTCAGGGCCTCCGGACGGTCGAGCGTGATGGTCGCGACGTGGTCGTCGGAGACCTCGTATTCGATGGTCGTGAGGGTGTCGGCGGTGATCGAGGAGGGGGCCTCGGAGTGCTTCTCGTCAGTGAGTTCCGTAGTCACAGAACAACTCCCGGGGTGTCGACGGCGCTCTTGGCCGAAACTGTGAATGTGGTGACAATCATGCAAATCAGTGTACTATTACAACCTGGATCGAGAAGCCGATTACTGGGAGCGATGCATGGGGAGTCTGGACGGCCGCGTGGCCATCATCACCGGGGCTGGGCGCGGAATCGGACGGGAGCATGCGCTGCTGTTCGCCCGCGAGGGAGCGGAGGTCGTGGTCAACGATCTCGGGGGCTCGCGTGACGGCAGCGGTGCCGACGCCTCTGCCGCGGAGCAGGTGGTCGAGGAGATCAAGGCCCTCGGCGGCAAGGCCGTCGCCAACCACGACGACGTCGCCTCCTGGGAGGGGGCGCAGTCGCTGATCAACACCGCGGTCGAGTCCTTCGGGGACCTTCACGTGCTGGTCAACAATGCCGGCATCCTTCGCGACCGGACCGTCGTCAACATGTCCGAGGACGAATGGGACGCGGTCATCAAGGTTCATCTCAAGGGGCACTTCGCGCCGCTGCAGAACGCTGCGGCGTACTGGCGCGAACGGTCCAAGATCGAGCCCGGCGTCAAGCGCGCGGTCATCAACACCAGCTCCACCTCGGGTCTCTTCGGCCAGCCCGGTCAGGTCAACTACGGTGCGGCCAAGATGGGCATCGCCGCGATGACCATGATCGCCGCCGGCGAGCTGGCCCGGTACGACGTCCGGGTCAACGCCATCGCGCCCGCTGCGTTGACACGCCTGACCGCCGGGCTGCCCGGCGTGCCGGACCCGGAGAAGGGTGAGCAGGCCGGGCCGATGGACCCGGCGAACGTCTCCCCGTTCGTCGGTTACCTGGGGACGGAGAACTGCCCGATCACCGGTCGGGTCTTCTTCGTCATGGGCAACAAGGTCAAGCTGTTCCAGCCGTGGGCGATCATCGACTCCATCGAGAAGCCCGGCGACGAGCGCTGGACGATCGCCGAGCTCGAGACCGAGGCCGCACGTCTGGCAACCGTTCCCTTCGACCTCGGCAACTGGCGGGACTGACATGGCCGTTCGGCGATTCCCGATCGAGTCCGGCCACGTTCAGCAGTTCGCTCGTGCGATCGGGGACACCGCCGAGGTGTACTCCGATGCGACCGCCGACGCCGGCGGGCTCGACGGCGCGGTCATCCCGCCGACGTTTCTGCAGGCGAGTGCCCAGTTCGATGCGGACTATCAGCTGCGCCCGAAACCAGGGAAGGCGTGGATCGGGTCCGGGGCCGACCCCACCGGCGCCGGAGCACCGCGGACAGGAGCACAGAACGCGACGCCTCGCGACGCCGCATCGCCCGACGCGAAGCACACCAGCAATGTGCTGCACGCCGAACAACGCTTTCACTTCGTTCGACCGGTGCGGGTGGGTGAGATCCTGCGCACGTCGGTGCGGACCGGTGACACCTGGGAGAAGAAGGGGCGCAAAGGGGGAGCGATGGTCTTCACCGAATCCGTCACCGACTACCTCGACGAGTCCGGCGAGGTGGTGGCGACCGCCACCGCCGTCGCCGTGAGCACCGCCCCCGCGGAGAAGACGTCATGAGCGTGGACACGTCCACGCCGACCGCCCAGCCCGTCGTCGGCGACACCCGCGAGGCCATCCTCGTCGAGGACCTCTCCCGGACCCAGATCGTGCAGTACGCGGGTGCGTCCGGCGACTACAACCCGCTGCACACCGACGAGCTGTTCGCGCGCGAGGTCGCGGGGGTACCAACGGTTTTCGCGCACGGGATGTTGACGATGGGGATGACCGGCCGGCTGGTGACCGACTGGTTCGGTGCCGCCGCGGTCGAGGACTACTCGGCGCGGTTCGTCGCGCAGGTGTGGCCCGGCGACACCCTCGTGGGACGCGCCACCGTCACCGAGGTCGAGGCGATCGAGCGAACCGAGACCACGCGGGTGCAACTGGTGCTCGAGACAACCAATCAGCGCGACGAGACCGTCCTGAAGGGCACGGCGACCGTGTTGCTCGACCGTGAGGTCGATCTGATGCCAACCGATGGCAACGAAAGGTGAACCTCCCATGACCAGCGTCGCAACCCCGACCATGTCGGTGACCAACCTGGCCGATCCGGTGATGTACTACAACCCGTATCCGCGGTACGCCTACCTCCGCGAGAATGAACCCGTCTCCCGCCTGAAGGCCCCGATGATGGTGCGCGGCACCGGATATATGGTGACCCGGCACGCCGATGTCCAGGCACTGCACACCGACGAACGCTTCTCCACCGACTCCATGCGCTACGGCGGTGCGGCGCGATTCAACTGGATGCTCCCGCAGACCATCAAGCTGCTCAGCGAGACGATGGTGTTCAAAGACGACCCGGAACACAAGCGTCTTCGTACCCTGGTGCACAAGGCGTTCACCCCGAAACTGATTGCGG
Source organism: Gordonia sp. GONU (assembly GCF_024733855.1). NCBI lineage: Bacteria > Bacillati > Actinomycetota > Actinomycetes > Mycobacteriales > Gordoniaceae > Gordonia > Gordonia sp. GONU. The sequence continues at coordinate 317,416 of NZ_JANRHB010000002.1, read as the reverse complement.
GGATGAGCGATCAGGTCACCGACATCGCCAACGAACTGGTCGACGAGTTGGCCCGCAAGAAGGACGTCGACCTGGTCAACGACTACGCGGTCGAGCTCCCGCTCCGGGTGATCTCCTCGATGCTCGGCGTCAACGACGCCGACCGCGCGGAGTTCCACCACCTGGTCAACAAGATGACCGAGGACTCCGGCGCCGGTCCGATCGGCATGGTCCGCCGGATGCCCGTCGCGAACAAACTGCTCAAGTTCATCCAGCATCTCGCCGACGAGGCCCGCGCGCATCCGGACGAGAACCTGATCTCGGCGATCGTCGAGGCCCGCGAGGACGGCGACCGTCTGACCGATCGCGAAGTGCTCGGCATGATCTTTCTGTTGCTGCTCGCCGGCCACGACACGACGTCGAACCTGATCGGCAGCAGCACATTGGCTTTGGTGCGCAACCCCGAACAACTGCAGGCGCTCCGCGAGGACGAGGCGCTGTGGCCCACCGCCATCGAGGAGTTGCTGCGGTACACGACCCCGGTGGCGTGTGCGGCCCCGCGTATCGCCATCGAGGATGTCGAGTTCGCCGGCACCCACATCCCGCAGGGCAGCCAGGTGGTCGGCATGATCATCTCCGCCAACCGCGACAAGGAGGTGTACGACGATCCGGAGTCACTGGACCTGGCGCGCTTCCCGAACAAGCACATGTCCTTCGCGTTCGGCGCGCACTACTGCCTCGGCCATCACCTGGCCCGCCTCGAAGGCCGTGTCGCGTTGCGCACCCTGATCGAGCGGTTCCCCTCCCTCGAGGTGAGAGTGCCCGACACCGACCTGCGATACAAGGCGACCCTGTCGCTGCGCGGTCTGAAGTCGTTGCCGATGCGCGTCGGTGGGTGACACGACCATGAGCCAGACCTCCACGAAGAACGACTCTTCGGCAGATGCCGACTTCGATCACCCGATCAGAGATGAGGACATCGAGAAGGCCAAACTCCTCCTCGGCCTCGAGGCGCCCAAGAGCATCGACGAGTTCTATTCCGTCGCAACACCTGACGCGCTGCGAAACTTCACCCGCGCCTATGGTGACGACAACCCGCTGTTCACCGATCCCGCGTACGGCGCACGGACACGGTGGGGAAGCCAGATCGCGCCGCCGATGATGCCGATCGCGCTGTCGCGCAAGATGCTCGGCGACCCGATCCCCGAGGACATCCGCCAGGCCACCAAACGTCTCTTCTCCGGCGTACACCTGTTCGTGTCCGGGCAGACCAGCGAGTGGTTTCGTCCGGTGCTGCCGGGTGACGAGCTCTACGGCTTCGGCGGACTCGAGTCGATCGAGGAGAAGACCAGCGAGTTCGCCGGTCGCTCGGTGATCCGTGTGCTCCGGACGGTTCGGGTCAACCAACGGGCCGAGGTCGTCTCCATCGACCGTGTCATCCTCATCGCCACCGAACGCAAGAAGTCACGCGAGCGCGGCAAGAACATGAGCATCGAAGCCGCGTCGTACACCGACGATCAGATCGCCGAGATCGACGAGATCTACGCGGCGGAGGGTCCTCGCGGTGCGCAGAAGCGCTGGTTCGAGGACGTCGAGATCGGGGAGAAGCTGCGGCCGATGGCCAAGGGTCCGCTCACTCTGACCGACATCATCTGTTTCCACTCGGGCGGTTACGGTTTCGCGCCCTACGGGATCGCCCACGGGCGTCTCGGTTACGAGAACCGGCAACGAAAGCCCAAGTTCTACATCAAGAACCAGGCCGGTATCCCCGATGTGGCGCAGCGTCTGCACTGGGAGAACGAGTGGTCGCAGTCCATCGGCAACCCGATGGCCTACGACTACGGCGTGACCCGCGAATGCTGGCTGACCCACTTCGTCACCGACTGGATGGGCGACGACGCCTGGCTCGTCCGCCAGCACGACGAGATGCGCAAGTTCAACTACATCGGCGACACCCAGATCATCACCGGCGAGGTCGTCGGCAAGCGGGTCGTCGACGGTGTCGGCCACGTCGACCTCGAGTTCCGCGCCACCAACCAGCGGGGTGAGGTCACCGCGCCGGCGACCGCGACCGTCGCGCTGCCGAGCCGCGAACACGGACCGGTGCTGCTGCCGAAACCCGCGGAGGAGTTGGAGCGCACCGCGATCGAGATGATGGGGCGCCATCGGGAACTCCTCTACAGCGCCGGTTCGGAGCGGAAGGCAGGCAGGTGACCGCATCGGTGAACGGCACCGTGGGGATCGCCGAACTCGCCGCACGACGCGGCGGCTCGGTGATCGACACCGGCACCGACGTCGTCGCGGCCTCGGTCGTCGACCGCGTGGGCCTCGTGGTCCTCAACCGTCCGGAGCGGCGAAACGCGCTGCACCCGGGTATGTACGAGGCGGTACCGCGTCTGCTGATGGAGTTCGCCGCAGATCCCGAGATCGGGTCCGTGCTGATCACCGGGGCCGGCACCACGTTCTGCGCCGGCGGGGACGTGCGCCGCAAGGTGGAGAACGCCGGCGGCAGCATCGAGGAGCGGGCCGCCGGCCTCACCCACAACGCACGGATCTCCACGCTCCTGCACGACATGCCCAAGGTGACGATCGCGGCTCTTCCCGGCGCCGCTGTGGGTGCGGGTCTGTCCATTGCGCTCGCGACGGATCTGCGGATCGCCGCGTCGTCGGCGAAGCTGGTCGCCGGCTGGGGCGACCTCGGATTCTCCGGTGACTTCGGCGGGACCTGGTTCCTCACCCGGCTGCTCGGTCCGTCGCGGGCGATGGAGTTCCTGGTGTCCGGCGAGCCGATGTCGGCGCCGCAGGCCCAGGACTGGGGTCTGGTCAACCGGGTGGTCTCCGACGCAGAGCTCGCCGAGGCAGCCCTCGACTGGGCCACCGCCGTCGCGGCCGGTCCGCGCCAGGCCTGGGCGGCGACGAAGGGCAACGTGCTGCGCGCTGCCGAGATGAGTTTGTCCGAAGCGCTCCCGCTGGAGAGCGAACAGATGGTGAGATCGGGTATGACCGACGAGCACAAGGCTGCCGTCCGCGCCTGGATGGAACGCGCGCAGATGGACCGGGCGGCGCGCAGCCGGGAGGGCCGATGACGGCAGCCGAGGTGACCGACAAGAAGTCCACCGGTCCGGCGAGGCGGGCTCCGAAGGGCCTGCCCGACGAATTGCGGTCCTGGATCGTCGACGTGACCGGTGCAGAGGACGTCACGGCTCGGCAGGTGCCGGGTGGTGCGAGCCGTCAGGCATGGTTCGTCGACGCCCACGGTGGCCGGGCCGGCAGCGGCGAGCTGTTCCTCCGCTATGATCCGCGGGAACCGAAGCCGGGCAGTGCGTTTCATCCGCTGTCGGTGGAGGCCGAGATCATGGCGGCGCTCAACCGGGCCGGTGCCTGCATACCACGCGTCGTCGCCGCTCACCCGACGCTGCAGGCGGTGCTGCTCGAGCGCGTCGGCGGCGAGACGTGGTTCTACCTCATCAAGGACCCGGACGAGCAGGTCACCGTCGCCCGCGACTTCATCGGCAAACTGGCCGCGATCCACCGCATCGACCCACGTGAACTCGACATCGCCTCACTCGGCCCGGTGAAGACGGTGCCGGAACACCTCGACGACGAACTCGCCGGCATCCGTGCACGAATGGGACGGAAGTCGGCGCCGGCGCCGCTGCTCGCGTTCTGCGTCGACTGGCTCGAACGCAACAAGCCCGACTACGACGGTCCGCCGGTCCTCGTCCAGGGCGACACCGGTCCCGGCAACTTCATGTACGCCGACGGTGAGGTCACCGCGATCGTCGACTGGGAACTGGCACACCTCGGGGACCCGATGGACGACATCGCGTGGCTCTCCCTACGCAGTGCGCAGGACCCGTTCACGCACTTCCCCGATCGTCTCGCCGACTACGAGCAGCTCACCGGGAACCGCATCGACGTCCAGCGAGTCTGGTACTACCGGCTTCTCGCCGAAGCGAAGATGTCGACGTTCCACGATGGCGTCGATGACCGACGCGGCGCCCTCGTCGTCGGTTCTCCCGACGCCGGGAACAGCATGATCTACGGGATGCTGCACCGCAGGCTACAGATCGAGGCGCTCGGACATGCTGCGGGACTGGACATGTCACGACTCGACTTCGCACCCGAACCAGGAGATGACGCGAATCAGCATGTCTTCGAGGCCACGCTCGAGGTGTTGCGCGCCGCCGCCCGCACGGCCGGTGACCCACTCGCTGCACGCTGGACCAAGGGGGCGGCGAGACTGGTGAAGTACCTCAAGGAATGCGACCGGGTCGGCGACGACCTCGACGCCGACGAACGTGCCGAACTCGCCGCGCTCCTCGGGGAGGAGCCATCGAGTATCGAGACCGGTCGCGCCGAACTCGCGCGTCGCACCATCGAGGGGACGATCGACGTCGGTGACTACGTCGCGCAGATGTGGCGATCGGTCCAGCGCGACGACTACCTGATGCGGACCGCCTCCGGTGCGCTCTACGAACGCACCTGGCCTCCGCTCACCGACGACCATCCACATCCAGACCCCCAGAAGACCTCCCGGGAGCAGCAATGAGCATCGCCCTGACCGAAGACCACGTCGAACTGGGTTCGGTGGTCCGAGACTTCACCATCGAGCGCAAGGTGCGCGCCGAGGCCCGTGCACTTCTCGACGCCTCCGAGGAGCAGCGGCCCACGTTCTGGAAAGAACTGGCCGAGGTCGGTTGGCTCGGACTGCACGTCGCCGACGAGTACGGCGGTTCGGGATACGGCATCGCCGAACTCGTCGTCGTCGTGGAGGAACTGGGCCGCGCCGTCGCTCCGGGTCCGTTCCTGCCCACCGTCATCGCCTCATCTGTCCTCGGTCACGCCGACGAGGAGCTGCGCGGTCGATGGCTCCCCGAATTGGTCGACGGATCGCTCACCGCCGGTGTCGGACTCGCGTCGTCTCTGGAGGCCTCCGGCGATGCCGTCTCCGGCAAGGTCGGCGCGGTGCTCGGTGCGCCTCTCGCCGACATCCTGATGCTCATCGACGGCGATGACGTGCTGATCGTCGAGTCCTCCGCGAACGGGCTGAGCGTCGAGACGAAGGCCGATCTCGACCCGACCCGCCGTTCCGGCAAGGTCACGCTGACCGACACGCCGGTCACCCGGATCTCCGGGATCGGCTCGACCGCATTGGCTCTCACGAGAACACTGGTCGCCGCGGAAGCCGTGGGTGGTGCGCAGGACACGCTCGAGTCGGCCGTGGCGTATGCGAAGGTGCGCGAACAGTTCGGCCGGACCATCGGATCGTTCCAGGCGGTCAAACATCATTGTGCGAACATGCTCGTCGGTGCCGAGGCCGCGACCGCGGCCGTGTGGGATGCCGCCCGCGCCGCCGACGAAGGGGTCGAGGCCTTCGGTCTCACCGCCGCCTCGGCCGCCACGCTGGCGCTGCCCGCGTATTCGACCAACGCGGAACTGAACATCCAGGTCCACGGCGGAATCGGCTTCACCTGGGAACACGATGCGCACCTCCACCTGCGCCGGGCGACGGTGCTCAAGGGATTGTTCGGCGGGCAGGAACCGGCCCGGGACGTGTTCACGTTCGCGGCGTCGGGGATCGCCCGCGCCAACAGCCTCGATCTGCCGCCCGAGGCGGAGGAACTACGGGTCCGCGTGCGGGCCGACATCGCCGACATCGCCGCTGCCGAAGGTGAGGCGGCGCAACGCGAGAAGCTCATCGAGACCGGGTACGTGATGCCGCACTGGCCCAAGCCGTGGGGCCGTGCCGCCGACGCCGTCGAGCAGCTCGTGATCGAGGAGGAGTTGGCCGCGGCGGGTGTGAAGCGTCCCGAGTACAGCATCACCGGCTGGGTCATCCTCACCCTCATCCAGCACGGAACCCAGGATCAGATCGACCGGTTCGTGAAGCCGGCCCTGCTCGGCGACGAGATCTGGTGCCAGCTGTTCTCCGAGCCCGACGCCGGCTCTGACGCGGCCGCGGTGAAGACCCGGGCGACGCGCGTCGACGGTGGCTGGCGGATCAACGGACAGAAGGTGTGGACCAGCGGGGCGCATCTCTGTAAACGGGGCCTGGCCACGGTCCGGACCGATCCGGAAGCACCGAAGCACAAGGGCATCACCGCCGTGCTCATCGACATGTCCGCGCGGGGCGTCGAGGTGCGGCCGCTGCGTCAGATCACCGGTGGCGCCGAGTTCAACGAGGTGTTCTTCACCGACGTCTTCGTGCCCGACGCCGACGTCGTGGGTGAACCCAACGACGGGTGGACGGTGGCCCGGGCGACACTGGGCAACGAACGCGTGAGCATCGGCGGCGGCACCGCCGGCAGCGAGGGTGCCGCGACCTACATGCTCAAGCTCGCCGAGCGCTATGCCGACGGGCTCGAGGGATCGAGGGTGAAGATCGGCGAGTTCCTCGCGGTCGAGGATGCGCTCCGCCTCCTCAACCTGCGTCGTGTTGCCCGTTCGGTCGCGGACGCGGGGCCGGGGCCGGAGGGCAATGTCACCAAATTGCTTCTCGCCGAGCACATCAGCGACCGCGCACGGCTGTCGGCCGAACTCATCGGCCCCGACGTCGCGTTCCTCTCGGGAGCGGGCAAGATGGCCGGTCTGCTGGTGCTCGCGGCGCGCGGTATGTCGATCGCCGGCGGTACCTCGGAGATCACCCGGAATCAGATCGCCGAGCGGATCCTCGGCCTGCCCCGCGATCCGCTCAACCGGTGACGGCGGACTTGGGGGATGGTCGGAGAGTGCGCAACATCCCGTCGGTCGTCGACAACGACTACACGTATTGGACCTCGGGTTGGGACGACGTATTGCGCCTTCCGTTCTGCGAGGCATGTGACCGATGGTTCTTCCCGCCGGCCGACACGTGTCCGCAGTGTTCCGGTCTGGTCGGATTCCGGGACACCACCGGGACCGGAACGGTGTTCACCTACACGGTGAACGTCCAGCGCTACAACCCCGATCTGCCGACGCCGTATGTGATTGCCCTGATCGAGCTCGACGACCAGGCCGGCCTCCGGATTCCCGGGAACGTCGTCGGCTGCGAACCCGACGACGTGAAGATCGGCATGCGCGTGGGGGTGGCGTTCGAACCGGCGACGTCGCGCGACGAACCGAATGGTGAGCTGTTCGTCCCGGTGTTCTTCCCGACCGACAGCGGGACCGGTGCGGACCCGGACGGAGGTGATCGTCGATGAGCTCCTACCCGGAACAGGACGCCATCATCTCGGGCATCGGTATCTCCGACATCGGTCGCAAGACCGGCACGCCGGGAATCGATCTGACGATGCAGAGCGTGAGAGCGGCGATCGCCGATGCCGGGCTCGAGCCCACGGACATCGACGCGATCCTCACCCTCGGTGACACTCCGGCCGACGAGACCGCGCAGCAGCTGGGCATCGAACCCGGGAAACTCGGCGGCCCGTACGGCGATGCGGGGCTGTTGGCTCCCGTGCAACAGGCAGCGGTGGCCGTCGGGGAGAAGCGTGCCCGCCACGTCCTGGTGTATCGAACGGTCCAGATGATGGGCGGTACCGTCGACCGGCCGAAGCGGCCGGGGGAGAAGCCCCGGCCGCGGCGCGATCCCCGGCCGGTGATGAGTGATGTTCCGTACCTCCTGGCGGCCGACGCGTATTCGGCGGCCAACTGGCTGGCAATGCACTGTCGTCGGCATATGTACGAATACGGCACCACGCGTGAGCAACTGGGTGCGATCGCGCTCAACGCCCGCGCGAACGCGGCGCTCAACCCCGCGGCCGTCTTCCGCGACGCGATGACGATGGACGACTATCTGGGCGCCCGCACGGTGTCGACGCCCTTCGGTCTGTTGGATTGCGATGTCCCGGTGGATGGTTCGATCGCGGTCGTGGTCTCTCACCGTGACCACGAGTCGTCGGCGCCGAATCCGGCGATACGATTCGCCGCCATCGGCGGCGCGAGCGGGGTCGGAGGCTGGACGCAGCGTCCCGACTATCCGAAGATGGCTGCGACCGAGGCTGCGTCGACGCTGTGGAGCCGGACCGATCTGACCCCGGCGGACGTCGACATCGCCGAACTCTACGACGGTTTCACGTTCCTCACGCTCGCCTGGCTGGAAGCGCTGGGCTTCTGCGGTGATGGTGAGGGCGGGCCGTTCGTCGAAGGCGGCATCCGGATCGGACGTGACGGCGAGTTGCCGCTCAACACCTATGGCGGACAACTGTCGGCAGGACGGATGCACGGCTACTGGGTGCTGCACGAAGCGTGCCTCCAGTTGCGGCGGGAGGCCGGTGATCGTCAGGTCGCGAAACCGCTCGATGTCGCCGCGGTGTCCGTCGGAGGCGGACCCATCGCCGGCTGTCTGCTGTTGACCCGCTGACTTCTTGTGAGCGCTGACCAGAGATGAGGGACATGTCCACGCTGCCCGAGGAGATCCGTACGACCGCCCGCGATCACGGCGCCACCGAGGTCGTGTTCCACAGTGCGGTGCGGCCGGTCGAGACGGCGACCCTGGCCGACCTCTACGAGCAGGCCGCCGCGGTGGCCGCAGGGCTGCGTGCCCGCGGTGTCGGCGCCGGGGATGTGGTGGCGATCCAGCTGCCGAACTGGCGCGAGTGCGTGGTCGCGCATTCGGCGGCCTGGCTTCTCGGCACCACGGTGCTGCCGATCGTGTCGATCTACGGGCCGTCCGAACTGTCGTTCATCCTGCGCCAGTCCGCGGCCAAGATCTACATCGGACCGCGCACCTGGCGCGGACGCGATTGTTTGCCGCTGTTCGACGCGGCGTCGGAGATCCCGACGATGCAGCATCTGTTCGTGGTCGATGCGTCGGGCGAGGCTTCGGCGGATCAGCGGACGGAGTTTCGTGAACTCCTCGACCACGACGCCGCGGGATTCGAGCCGTACACACCGGCCTCGCCCGCCGAACGCGCACTGCTGGTGTACACCTCGGGTACCACCGCCGACCCGAAAGGCGTGCAGCACAGCCACACCACCCTGATCGCCGAGGTGCGCTCGATGGAGGAGCATCGCGGCACCGGGGACGAGGTCAGCAGCCTGGCGGCGTTCCCGTCCGGGCACATCGCCGGCGTGCTGGGCATCCTGCGCCTGTTGGGCCGCGGCGCGACCACCGTCCTCATGGACGCCTGGGATCCCGCGGTGGCGGCAGAACTGGTCTCCTCCTATCGCATCGAATCGTCGGCCGGAGCACCGATCCATCTCGCCGGAATCCTGGAGGCCGCGGACCGCGCCGGCCTCGATGTGTCCTCCCTGACCGAGTACACGACGGGCGCGGCCAACGTCGCCGCCGAGTTGATCCGGCGTGCAGACGGATTCGGGGTCCACGCCTTTCGCTGTTACGGCTCCACCGAGCATCCGACGATCTCGTCGGGGTCGACCGACGATCCGCTCGACAAGCGCGCCAACACCGACGGTCGCATCACCCCGGGCACCGAGGTGCTGATCGTCGATGACAACGACCGCCCCGTCGAACCCGGTGTGGACGGTGAGATCCTCTGCCGCGGACCCGAACAGTTCCTCGGCTACACCGACGCGACGCTGGACACCACGAGCTTCGCCGGCGGATGGTTCCGTACCGGCGACGTCGGAAACCTCGACGCCGACGGCTATCTCACGATCACCGACCGCAAGAAGGACATCATCGTCCGCGGCGGCGAGAACATCTCGTCGAAAGAGGTCGAGGACACTCTGCTGTCGCATCCGGCCGTCGCCGAAGCCGCCGCGGTCGGCATGCCCGACGAAAGGTACGGCGAGAAGGTGTGCGTGTTCGTCGTTCTTCGGAACGGAGGGCACCTCGACCTGGACGGCATCCGCGACCACTTCACCGGCGCCGGGCTGGCGCGGCAGAAGATGCCGGAGCGGCTCGAGGTGGTGGACGTCCTGCCCCGGACGGCGAGTGGCAAGGTCCGCAAACCCGAACTGCGGGCGCAGATCCGGGAGTTGCTCGCGCAGGCGTGACCCTTCGGGGGCGTCTCAGTGCGCGGTCGGCTGCGCCTCGCGGAGTCTGCGCCGCAACAGTTTTCCCGATGGCGTCCGCGGCACCTCGTCGACGAACGCCATCGACCGCGGCTGTTTGAAGCCGGCGAGGTGGATTCGGCAGTGCGCCACCAGTTCGTCGGTGACCGCGTCGCCGGGCTCCACGCCTTGGGCGAGTTCGATCACCGCGTGGACCCGTTCTCCCATCTCGTCGTCGGGGACGCCGATGACGGCGACGTCGGCGACCGCGGGATGGATGACGAGTGCGGACTCGATCTCTTGTGGGTAGATGTTGACGCCGCCGGAGAGGATGAGGTCGCTGCGCCGGTCGGACAGGTAGAGGTAGCCGTCGGCGTCGAGATGACCGAGGTCGCCGATGGTCTGCCAACCGCGCGCGTTGCGGGCATCCTGGGTCTTGGCGGGATCGTTGAGGTAGCGGAACTCTCGTGTCCCGGCGAAGTACACCGAACCGATCTCGCCGGTGGGGAGTTCGTCGCCCGCGTCGTCGACGATGTGGATCTCGCCGTACACGGCACGGCCCACCGAGCCGGGATGCTCCAACCACTCGGGCGAGGTGATCGCAGTCATGCCGTTGCCCTCGCTGCCGGAGTAGTACTCGAACAACACCGGACCGAACCACTCGATCATCTGCTGCTTCACCGGGACCGGGCACGGCGCGCCCGCATGGACCACCAGGCGCAAAGACGACACGTCGAAGGACGAACGGACCTCGGGGTCGAGTTTCAGCATCCGGACGAACATCGTCGGCACGAACTGGGCGTGCGTGACGTGGTGTGTCTCGATCGCACTGAGGCATTCGCGGGCGTCGAACGACGGCATGAGCACCACGGTGGCGCCCTGCCGCTGCATTGCGAGCGACCAGCCCAGTGGCGCAGCGTGATACAGCGGAGCCGGACACAGGTAGACCGTCGACGAGCTGACCCCGTACGCCGGCATCATCGAGTCGAGCGGGAGGCCGGTGCCGAACGGAGGGAAGTCGTGGGTGGGCTCGATTCCTTTGGGGCGTCCGGTGGTTCCCGACGAATAGAAGAAGTAGTAGCCCTCGATGGGCTCGTGCGTAATGGTCGAGGTGGGGGTGCCGGCGACGATGGATTCGTAGTCGAGGTGCCCGTCGATCGGACCACCCACGCCGATCGCCGTCTCGACGCCCGCGGCACCCGTGAGGATCTCGGCGGCCAGCTCACCGGCCCCGACGCCGGAGATGAGTATCCGTGCACCGCAGTCGTTCACGACATACTCGGCCTCGGCGGCGGTGAGGTGCCAGTTGACCGGGGTGTACATCAGGCCGCAGCGCTGGGCGGCCCACGCGACCTCGAGGAACTCGGGCCGGTTCTCCATCACGATGGCGATGTGATCGCCCTTCGACAGTCCCTGTGCGGCGAAGAAGTCGGCCAGACGTCGCGAACGACGATCGAGGTCGGCGAAGGTGACGCGAGCCGAACCGTCGGCGAGGACGATCGCATCGTTGTCCGGACGGGCTGCGGCGATCTCGCTGAGGTTCATCGCGCCTCCAGGAGAGCGCACAGCGCTTCGTGATGATGGTCGGCATCGCCGTACAGTGCGGCGTTCGCGCGAGCCCGGCGGATGTAGAGGTGCAGATCGTGTTCCCAGGTGAAGCCGATACCGCCATGCACCTGGAGTGCCTCGCCGGCGGTCTTGCAGATCGAGTCGGACACAAAGGCCTTCGCGACACTGACCGCTCTCGCGGTCTCGAGCGATGAGCCCGCTTCGTCGGCGTCGAGTGACATCGCCGCGTGCAACGTGGCGGCGCGGGAGGCCTGCACCCACATGCGCATGTCGGCGCACTTGTGCTTGACCGCCTGGAAACTGCCGATCGGCACGCCGAACTGTTCCCGGGCCTTCGCGTAGTCGACCGAGGTCTCCAGCAGGTACTCGCCGACACCGACGAGTTCGGCGCAGGCCAGGACGGTCATCAGGCGCAGGGTCCGCTCGATGGCCGCGCGGGCGGTGTCCGGGGAGCCGAGTAGCGCCTCCTGACCCACGTGGACGGCGTCGAGCGTGATGTCGTCGAGTTCGCGGGTGATGTCGAGCGATTCGATCCGGCGGATCTTCACCCCCGAGGCGTCGCGGGGGACGAGGAAACGGGCGGGGTTGCCTTCGAGGACGGCGTCGACCAGCAGGACATCGGCCGTCGACGCATCGGCGACGGTCACCTTCTCGCCGGTGATCCGATACCCGGAATCGGCGGCCACGGCGGTGGTCTGCAGCGCGTCGACGGTCGGTGACCGATGGGGTTCGGTGAACGCCCAGGCGGCCGAGGACTCGCCGCTGGCGAGAGCGTCGATCAGCGCGGCGTGGTCGTCGCCGGCCCGCAGCAGAGCGTCGAGTACCGCGACCGTCGGCATGAACGGCGAGGCCGTGACGAACCGGCCGTGTTCGACGGCGACGACGGCCAGGTCGACCACGCCTTGCCCGAGGCCGCCGACGTCTTCCGGTGCGGCCAGTGCAGACCAGCCGAGTTCTGTTCCCTGGCGCCATAATCCGGCGTCGAATCCGGACGGTGAATCCGCGACGGCGCGCGCAGCACCGGGATGACTCTGCAACAGCGATCGCGTCGAATCCCGGATCGCACGTTGTTCGTCTGTCAGCTCGAAATCCATCAATCCTCCGTGCCAGGTGGCAACGTACCGATACAGTTCACTGATTGAGACACGTCACAGTGTAGACAGAACAACATCTCCCCGGGAAGGTTTCACCGTGAGACTCGGTCAGGATCCCGAACTCGACGATCTCCGCCGGCGCGTACGCGAGCTGTGCACCGACAGCGCGCCCCGACGGCCGCACAAAGCAGGGGTGAGGGCGCCCGAGGCGTCGGAGATCCCGGCGCTGCGGAAGTGGACGGCCGAACTCTACGGCCGCCAACTGCTGGGGGTGAACTGGCCGGTCGAGTACGGCGGACTGCCCGATCCGCACCCGCGTCATGAGGCGGTGGTCTCCGAGGAGTTGGCGAAGGCGGGTGCGCCGATGCCGGTGGGTGGCGGACTCCTGGCGGCCTCCGCGATCATCGACTTCGGTACCGAGGAGCAGAAGACTTTCTATCTGCCGCGGATTCGGTCCGGCGAACACATCTGGTGCCAGCTGTTCAGCGAACCCGGCGCGGGCAGTGACCTTGCCGGTCTGCACACACGCGCCCGTCGGGAGGGCGACCACTACGTCGTCGACGGTCAGAAGGTGTGGACGACGAACGGGCACCACGCCGACTGGGGCTACCTGCTGGCCCGGACCGATGCCGACGCCCCGAAACACAAGGGAATCACGGCATTCGCCATCGACATGAAGAGTCCGGGAGTGCAGGTGAGGCCGCTGCGCGAGATCACCGGGACCGCGGACTTCAACGAGATCTTCCTCGACGGCGTGAAGGTGCCGGTGGAGAACGTGATCGGCGAGGAGAACAAGGGCTGGATGGTGACCACGTCCAGCCTCGCGAGGGAACGGTCGAGTGCCGGCGGCGGCGTCACCTTGTTCCGCGCGCTCGACGACCTCGTCGACCTCGTCTCGTCGACGACGCGCGACGACGCACGGCTCATCGACCGAGGCGAGGTACGCCGCGAGGTCGGTCGGCTGACGGCTGCCGTACAGGTCAACGCCCTGCTGTCGGCGTATGGCGAGTCGCGGGCGGTCGCCGGGACGGGTGACGCCGCGGATGCCGCGCTGTCCAAGATCTTCTTCGGCGAGATCAATCTGGCTCTCGCCGAATACGGCATGTCGGTCCAAGCGGGCGATTCGATCCGCGTCGAAGGCGATCCCGCCGCCCATGCCGACGGGTGGTGGCAGGACGCGTTCCTGTACGCCCGTGCCTTCACGATCGCGGGCGGGACCAACGAGGTGCTGCGCAATCTGGTGGCCGAGCGGGGTCTGGGACTGCCCCGTTGACCTCGATACCGCCCTCGGGCAGCCCCTCGGGCCTACTCGGCCGGCGGAGTGGCGGTCTGTGACGGGCGGATCGAACGGTCGACCGAGCCGATTCGCCAATGTGACTTGCCTCTCACGGCAGAGCTGATACCGTGCAATGAGTTAGATGGATTACCCGATTGAGATAGCTAATCGGGTGACCACGGGTCATGATCGGAGCTGAGTTGACCGGGGGAGACGACAGCATCGCGACAGGCCGGGCCGCACCGCGGCCCGGGGCGCCGCCACCCATGGCGGATGTTCAAACAGAAAGTGCTGCAACGGAAATAGCCGAGTGGTCGACGGGTTACGTGCGCCGTCACCCCGGCCAGTCGTTCATCACGGTCGGTGAGCAGATCAAGCTCGGGATCGAGTCGTTCCGCTATCTCTTCTCCGACCTCGTTCGCGGCAAGTTCCCGCTCGAGGCGTTCATCCGCGAGGCGGTGTTCATGGCGAACACCGCACTGGTGCCGACCTTCTTCGTCGCGATTCCGATCGGCGTGACGCTTGCGATCCAGTTCAGTCTCCTCGCCGGCCAGGTCGGCGCAACCTCACTGGCCGGTGCGGCCAGCGGACTCGCGGTGATCCGCCAGGGTGCCCCGCTCGTCACGGCGCTGATGATGGCCGCGGCGGTCGGATCGGCGATCTGTGCCGACCTCGGTTCCCGCACGATCCGCGAGGAGATCGACGCGATGCGCGTGATGGGTGTGTCCCCCATCCGGCGACTCGTTGTGCCGCGCCTGGCCGCGGCGATGCTCGTCGGCACCGCTCTCACCGGCATCGTCACGTTCGTCGGATTCCTCGCCGGCTATCTGTTCAACGTCTACGTCCAGGAAGGGGCGCCGGGCAGCTTCGTCGCGACCTTCGCGTCCTTCGCCACGGTCGGCGACATGGTCCTCACGCTCGTCAAGGCGCTGGTGTTCGGCATGATCGTGGCCATCGTCGCCTGCCAGAAGGGGTTGGCCACCAGTGGTGGTCCAGCGGCCGTCGCCAACTCGGTCAACTCCACCGTGGTCGGGTCGATCATGCTGCTGATGCTGGTCAACGTGCTCTTCACCCAGATGTACGTGATGGTGTTCCCGAGGGCGTCCTTCTGATGAGCGCGTTGAAGGCGGCCGCCCCGTACTACCCGCCCGGCGTGCGGCCTCTGGCCTCCGTCTATGCCTCGGTGACGAGACCGATCCGTCTCCTCGGGCACATGCTGTCGTTCCTCGCACGCGCCATCGTGGGAATTCCGGCCATGTTCCGGCACTACACGAAAGAGTTCCTGCGCATCCTCTCCGACGTGACGTGGGGTAACGGCTCGCTGGTCGTCGGCGGCGGCACGGCGGGCGTCATCCTCGTCCTCGGGGCCAGCGCCGGCGCCATCGTCGGGATCGAGGGGTACAACGCGCTGCGCATGCTCGGTCTCGGTCAGGCGACGGGACTGATCTCGGCCTCGGCGTCGACCCGGGAACTCGCGCCGATCATGGCGGCCCTGGCGTTCGCCTCGCAGGCGGGATGCCGCTTCACCGCCCAACTCGGCGCCATGCGGATCACCGAGGAGATCGACGCGATGGAGACCCTCGCCATCCGCTCGATCCCCTACCTGGTCACCACGCGACTGGTCGCGTCGGTGATCGCCGTCATCCCGCTGTTCGTGATGTGCCTCGTCCTGAGCTATGTGGTGGTCCAGGGGGTCGTCGCACTCGCCGGAGGCGTGTCGATCGGCACCTACCAGCACTACTTCCATCTCGTCATGGCCGGACCCGACATCATCTACTCGGTGATCAAAGCCGTTGTCTTCGTGTCCATCACGACGACGATCCAGTGTTACTACGGCTACTACGCGCGCGGCGGACCCCAGGGCGTCGGCGTCGCGGTGGGACGCGCGATGCGCCTGGGTATCAGCTCCATGATCGTCGTCAATCTCCTTCTGACACTCGCATTCTGGGGAGTCAGTTCCGGATCGAGGCTCGGAGGGTGAGCGTGCGGACGATCTCCCTCGAATCCGAGGCGGGGGGGCCCACGGACCGGATGTTGCTGGTCCGCGGGCTGATCGGTATCGCGGTGATCGCCGCCGTCGTCGCCGCACTGCTCCTCAAGTCGACCGGGGCGCTCGACGACCGGGTGACCATCACCGCTCTGCTGACCGACGTCGGCGACGGCATCCCCGCCAAGTCCGACGTGAAGTTCCGCGGCAGTCTCGTCGGCATCGTCACCGGCGTCGAACCCGGCTCCGACGGTGAACCGAATCGGGTGGCGATCTCACTCGATCCCGCCAGCGCACAGGGCATCCCGGACACCGTGACCGCTCGCGTGGTCCCCAGCAACGTGTTCGCGGTGTCGTCGGTGCAGCTGCTCGACCATCCCGATCAGGCGGGTCGCCCGGTGCAGGACGGGGACACCGTCGAGGCCGACACGAGTCGGGAGACCATCGAACTCCAGACCGTGCTGACCAAGTTGCGTGACATCGTCGACGCCATGGGCCGCGACCGGCGCGACGACACCGTCGGCGTGCTCGCCGCACTCGCCACCGCCACCCGCAGTCAGGGCTCCGAGATCCGCACCGCCGGTGGGCAGCTCGTCACCATCATGACCGAGCTGAACCGCGCCATCGACGACGGTGAGACCCGCTCCCGCCTGAGTGAGCTGGCCACCGCGATGGGGGGACTGCAGCGATCGGCGCCGGATCTGCTCGACGCCGTCCACCACGCCATCGTGCCGATGCAGACCGTCGCCGAGAAACAGGCTGCGCTCACCGATCTGCTGAGCGCCGGGCAGCACACGCTCGGTACCTCGGAAACCGCGCTCGGCAACAACACCGACCGGATGATCACCATCACGAGTTCGTTCGCACCCGTCCTCGACGTCTTCGCCGACGGCGGTCCCGCCCTGGCGCCGATCACCGTCAAGATCGCGAACCTGTCCGAGACGTTCATGACGGAGTTCTGGGATCCGAAGAAGCAGCGCGGGACCGGCCACTTCGTGTGGGCACTAACGCCGCACCGGATGTACTCGCGCGCGGACTGCCCGCGGTACGGCGACCTGGTGGGCAACTCGTGTCAGTGGGCACCGGCCACGGTCGGGCGCCCGACACTGCCTCAGGTGTTGCAACCCAAGAACTACAGGCCTCCTGCCGGACTCATGGGCGGCAACGTCGGACCGGTGGGCAGTCGGGCGGAGATCGAGGCGCTCCGAAAGCTGTTGGGCCCGGGTGCCAACGAGGTGACCGCGCTCCTCCTGGGGCCACTGCTGCGCGGGAGTGACATCAAGGTCGAGAAGCCGGGACAGAAGCCCGATCAGAAGCCGGGGCGCGCACCGGGCGAGCGGGCGACGGAGGGAGGGCGATGAGTTACCGCAGGTCGATCATCTGGCTGTCGTTGTTCCTCGTCGTCGCGATCATGCTGACGTGGACGATCATCAACACCCTGCGTCGCGATGTCTCCGGCCCGACGTCGGCGTACTCGGCCGTGTTCACCGATGTGTCCGGGCTCCGCACCGGCGACGACGTCCGGATGGCCGGTGTGCGCGTGGGGCGTATCGACTCGATCGAGCTCGACGGCAACCTCGCCCGCGTCCACTTCCGCGTCGACGCCCGGCAGGATCTCAGCGGCAACACCAAGGCCGCGGTCACGTACCAGAACATCATCGGCCAGCGGTATCTCGGATTGTCGTTGGGGCAGTTCGATTCTCCTGCCCCACTGGAGCCCGGCGGCGAGATCCCGGTGGATCACACCGAGCCGTCGTTCGACATCTCCGCGCTGCTGAACGGATTCGAGCCGTTGTTCAGTGTTCTCGATCCGGATAAGGTGAACGATCTGTCGAGTTCGCTCGTCGGCGCGCTGCAGGGTGAGACCGGAGCGATCACCCGTTTGCTGGCGCAGACCTCGTCGCTGGCCGAATCCTTCGCGGGCCCGGACGCCTTGCTCGGCGACGTCATCACCGACCTCGGCAAGGTGCTGGCCGGACTGTCCCGGCAGACCGGTGGCATCCAGGAGGTCATCGGACGCGCCCAGGAGATCTTCGAGGCGTTCGCGGCGCACCGTGAGGATCTCGTCGGAACCGCCGACGTCATGACAGAAGTCGGTGGACGCCTCGCGGAGATCGCCTCCGACACCGCACCGTCGTTCGACGCCTTCCTCACCCGTCAGCCGGGCTTCCTCGCGCACTTCGCCGAGAAGAAATCCGAGTTCGAGTACCTGGGAGCCAACGTCCCGCTGCTACTGAAGGGCATGGCCCGCGTGAGTCAGGAGGGCAGTTTCCTCAGCGCCTACGTCTGTGACCTCAACCCCGCCGACTTCGTCCCCTTCCTCACGCCGCTGACCCCGGCGATCGTCGCTGCGGCGACGCCCGGCGGGAAGCCGAAGTACTCACCGATCTGCCAGCCATGAAGACGTCAGGGAACCGCCGCATGACCGAACGATCGCCCCGGAAGCCGATCGCCGAACGGAACTCGCTCTACCTCGGCCTCGGAGGTGTGGGCGCACTCGTCCTCGTCGTGGCGCTCGTCGTCGGCATCAGTGCGATCGACGTCGGGCGCAAGAACATCGAGGCCGAGTTCGCGCAGGCCGGGGAAATCCGGAACGGCGATCAGGTGACCCTCGCCGGCGTGCCGGTGGGGGAGGTCAAGGGTTCGCGTCTCGACGGGAACCGGGTCATCATCTCGATGAACATCGACCGCGGAGTGCGTCTCGGCAACGACACCAAGGCAGCGATCAAACTGACCACCATCCTCGGGTCGCGCTACATCGCGATCACCCCGCAGGGATCGGGATCGCTGGAAGGCGACCGGATTCCGTTGGGAAACACGCAGGTTCCCTACGACCTGCAGGACACGATCGAGGACGCCACCACCAACTTCGAGAAGGTCGACGCCGGTGGACTCGCCGACGCCATGACCACGCTGTCGACGCAGCTGGAGGGCGCGCCGGACGTGGTCCCGGAGGCCATCTCCACCGCGCACACCCTCTCGGAGATCATCGCGACCCGGCGTACTCAGCTCGGCGAGCTGATCACCGGCGCCGAACGTGTCACCACGGTCATCCGGAACCAGGAGAGCAACATCGGGTCGCTGATGGTGCAGAGCCGAAACCTGATGGTCGAGTTGACCCGCCGCCGTGACGCCGTCACCGGGATGTTCAACGCCACCACCGCTCTCGTCGCACAGTTGCACCGCATCACCGTCGTGAACCGTCCGGCGATCGATGCTCTGATCGAGGACCTGAACGGGATGCTCGGCGCGCTCGCCCGCCACGACGACCTGCTGCGCAACACCCTGCAGGCTCTGCCGCTGCCGGTGCGCAACTTCACCAACGCGACCGGCGCCGGCAACTATGTCGACTTCACCGGACCCGCAGGCTTTCTCATCGACTCGTGGATGTGCGCGCTGAGTGGTCGAGCCGAACAGGTCGGACGCGCACCGTATTTCGAGGACTGCCGATGAGACGACCACGTATGCGCACGCTGGTGGTGGTGACGGCGATCGCCGTCGCGGTTGCGGCCACGGTCGCCGCGATCTGGAACCCGTCCACCGGTGCCCACCGGATCGTCGCTCAGTTCGACAGTGCCGCAGGTCTGTACGAGGGCAACAAGGTGTCGGTGCTGGGGATCACCGTCGGCCACATCGCCGACATCAGCCCACGGGGCACCGTCGTCGACGTCACCATGGAGGTCGACGATGAGATCGCACTGCCCATCGACGTGGAGGCGGTGGCGGTGTCGTCGTCGGTGCTCACCGACCGGCACATCGAACTCACGCCCGCCTACTCGGGCGGACCGAAGCTGTTGGGTGATGCATTCCTGCCCCTCGACCGAACCCACACACCGATCGAATTCGACCGGTTGCTGACGATGACCGACAACCTGGCCGGCGAACTCGGTGGAGACGGCAGGGGTGGGGGACCGATCGCGGACATGCTGTCGGTGACCTCGGAGTCCCTGGACGGCAACGGTCCGGCGCTACGCGACGCACTCGGGCAGCTGTCGAAGGCCCTGCGCACCGGAGCCGATCCGAGTGCCACCCGGGAGGCGATCGTGAAACTCGTCGACAACCTCGACGTCCTCACCGAGGCCGCGGCGAACAACGACAAGACGATCCGCGAGTTCGGCGGAAGCCTCCGTGCGATGAGTCAGGTCATCGCGGATCAGCAACTGGGCCAAGGCAACACCGGCGCGAAACTCAATGAGATCCTCGCCAGGACCTCGGAACTGCTCAAGGAGAACCGGATTCCGCTGCGGAACGCGGCACGCGATGCGACGACCGTCACGCGGACGCTGTCCGACTACGAACGCGAGCTTTCCGAGTTCCTGAATCTGACGCCGATGCTGATGAACAACGCGTACAACGCGATCGACCAGCCGAACGGCACCATTCGGGTGCACACCTTCGCCGACCGGATCCTCTTCGACCAGCAGGTCCTCAAGGAGGTCTGCAATCTGGCGAACCTGAAGGACCTCGGGTGCAACACCGGTAAGCCGCAGGATTTCGGGCCGGACTTCGGGGTGACGGCCATGCTGGCAGCGATGGCGGGGGTCGGGCAGAAATGAGCGTCGTACAGCGAATCCGCACCGGGGCCGTCCCTGCCGTGGTGTTCCTGCTGGCCTGCGTCCTCACCGGGTGTTCGGTGGGCCTGGGACAGATCCCGCTTCCGTCCCCGGGCACGAGCGGGGACGGCTTCGAGCTGAAGGCGCAGTTCGACAACGCGCTGAACCTGCCCGCCAAGGCGAAGGTCCGGCTCCTTGGCGCCGACGTGGGATTCGTGGAGTCGATGGAGGTCGACGACTATCTCGCCGACGTCGGCATGCGAATCGCCGACGGTACCCGTCTACCGGACGGAACCCGTGCCGAATTGCGTTCGGCCACGCCTCTCGGCGACGTGTTCGTCGCCCTCGAACCGCCCGCCGAACCGGAGCCGGGCGCCGCCCTCCTCGGTGACGGCGACGTCATCCCGCAGGATCACACCTCGGCGGGTGCGACGGTCGAGGAAGTGCTGTCGACGGCCGCCATGCTGGTCAACGGCGGTGCCATCCGCAACCTCACCGACATCGTCAACGGTCTGGGCGAATCGCTCGGCGACGACGGGCACCAACTCGGCACGCTCGTCCGCCAGTCCACGGTGCTCGTCTCCTCGCTGTCGGAGCGCACCGGCGAGATCGAGGCCGTCCTCGGCGCGGCCGGCCGGTTGGCGTCGACGGTGTCGGCGCGGCAGCAGACCATCGACTCCGCCCTCGCGGCTGCCGGACCCGCACTGTGGACCGTGGCCGACAACACGCAGTCGATCCTGGCGACCGTCGAACAGGTCGACCGGATCATCCGGCAACTCGGCGCGTTCCCCTCGGTGAAGGGGACCGCAGCAGGCGGAATGATGGACGACATCAACCGGATCGCCGCGTCGCTGAACGCCGCGGCGACGGTTCCCGGGGCGAGTCTCGACGCGGTCAACCGCATCCTCGGCCCGATCGTCAAACTGACCAACGCGACTTCGGGGCACACGGATGTGGCGATCTCCCAGTTCGCGATCGGTGCCTTCGACGATCCGAATCACCGAGGTGATCCGGGGTCGCGACTTCCGGACATGCGTGACTGGGAGCAGTTCGTCGGATCGCTGTCGCTCACGCTGATGCGATTGCGTCAGCACGTGGAGCCGGGGGCGCCGCGATGAGCGCGCGGCCCGACCTCGTGGAAACCGGCGCCCGCGGCATCGTCGCCGCGGTGCGATGGGGGCGTCGTCGTCGAAACTGGTTGTCGGTGTTGGGTCTACTGACGATTCTTGTCGTCGGTGTGGCGTACCTGATGCTCGACACCCTGCAGCGCGATCCGACCGCGTCGAACATCCGCGTCGAGGTCGAACTCGCGCAATCCGGTGGGCTGCTTCCGAATCAGGATGTGACACTGCGCGGCGTGCCGGTCGGTCGTGTCGACGCGGTACGGATCGACGGCGAGGGTGTGCGTGTGGTCGCCACCATCGACGCCGGCATCAGGATCCCGGCCGACGGAGAAGTCCGGGTGTCGAGTCTGTCGCCGGCCGGTGAACAGTTCCTCGACTTCCAGCCGGCCAGCGATTCGGCGCCGTTCCTCACCGACGGGACCGTCGTCGAGGAGAAGCGCACCACCACTCCGGTGCCGATGGCCACCCTGTTGGAGAGCATGGATCCGGCTCTCGCCCAGATCGACACGGAACAGCTGAAGCTCATCATGAACGAGCTCGGTACCGGCGACGAGGGTGCGCAGAAGCTCCGCGACATCGTGCGGGGTGGTACGTTCCTGGTGTCGACTCTGGATTCGGTGCTGCCGCAGACCGTGAACGTCATCCGGACCAGCAAGGTCGTGCTCACCACACTCGCGGACACGGCTCCGGGGTTGCGGGCGACTGCGGGCAACCTCGAATCCTCGCTTGCCGGTGTGGGTTCCATGGACGCCGGATTACGCCGGATGCTCGATCAGACGCCGGCCACACTGCGCGACGTCGATCAGCTGTTCACCGACAACTCGCCGACGATGGTGCAGCTGCTCGGCAACCTGGTCACGGTGTCGCAGATGGCATACCTGCGCGTCCCGGCGCTGCGGGAGTTCTTCTTCCCGACGCAGCGCTCGGGGTCGACACTCGACGCGATCAGCACGGCCTTCCGCGACGGCGGGCTGTGGGGCAGTGTCGACGTCTTCCCGCGCGTCCCATGTGATTACGGACTGCCCCGGGCGGCGCCGTCGCGCCCGGACTTCCCGGAACCGTTCCTCAACACGCACTGCAAGAACACCGAACTCCTTCCGCGCGGCGCGGGTGCGGCGCCACGACCGCCGGGGGACGACACGAACCTGCCGAGGCCGGGCAGCGATCCCCATGCCCGGACCGACCCGACTCCACGTGGCCCGCAGACCATTCCGACACCGTTCGGCGGGCCGGACATCCACTTCAACTAGACCACCCGCATCCGATCGAGAGGTGACACCGTGAGCACTGCCACGACGAACAAGACGACCGGCACCAAGGCGCCACGGGGCAAGGACGTCGTCAAGAAGTCGCCCGTGCGCGGGGGCAAGTCCCGACGACCCCGTGAAGAAACGGTCGTCGACGACGTCTCGACCGAGACCGCCGCCGAGACCACCGAGATCGAGGTCGGCGACGCCGAGGCGTCGGACACACCCGAGGTCGCCGGAAAGGGGACGCGTCGTCGTCCCGTGATCCGGGCGGGACGGCTGGCCGGTCTCCTGCGGCCGCGCCGTGTCGTTGCGGTCCTCGCGATCCTCGCGCTGCTCGCCGGTGGGGGATATGCGGGTTGGAAGCTCTACGAGAACCATGCGGTCGACCACGCCGAGCAGCAGGCGGTGGCCACCGCCAAGGACTACGCGGTGACGTTGACCAGCATCGACTCCGGCAGCATCGACCAGAACTTCACCGAGGTCCTCGGCGGCGCGACCGGCGAGTTCAAGGACATGTACTCGCGGTCCAGCAACCAGCTCAAGCAGATGCTCGTCGACAACAAAGCCACCAGCAAGGGTGTCGTCATCGACGCGGGCGTGAAGTCGGCGACGACCGATCGCGTCGTGGTGATGCTGTTCGTCGACCAGTCGATCACCAACACCGCGAGCCCGGAACCGCGCGTCGACCGTAGCCGTGTGCTGATGACCATGGACAAGATCGACGGTCGCTGGCTGGCGAGCAAGGTGGATCTGCCCTGACCATCGGATGCGGACGACTCAGCGTCGCGGCGCCGGCGGGTCCCCAGCCGGGCGCAGCGCCCAGGACGGCACCCAGTGCGTCACCTTCTCCTGCCGGTCCTTGGCGGTGATCGTGTAGGTCACCTTGCCGTACCAGGCGCCCCATTCGTCACGTCCCCACTCGGTCAGAACGCCCAGGTGGACGGACCGTATCTGCAGGCCGTCGGGGTTGTATTCGCCGGTGAAGTGGGGTGCGTTGGGGTAGAGGGCACCCAGGTCGATGAGCACCGCCTTGTGGCCGACCCGCACGAATGCCGGCCGGTGTGGTTGGCCGTTGTCCCCGCCAATCCACTTCATGCTCACGACAGAAGTATCGCACGTGTGTTCGAATCATGGCAGCGGTGGTGGCTGGTCATCTCGCGGGCTACGCGGGCGCAGGGCGGCCCGGCGGAAAGGTGTGTGTGTTGGTTCGCTCCCACCCGTTCCTGCTCACGCCGGATGCGTGAGCAGGAACGAGCGGCTGCGCCGGCGATCGATCAACACTGTGGAGTTGTCAAGTATCAAATGCGGTCCCGCAGGGCCGCGAGTTGGTCGGGGCAGATTGATCCGATGTGTGGCGCAAACTGCCCCAGATCTGGGTGGTCGGTCAGGCGGCGTCGTCGAGTCGCATGGTGCGCCGGTTGTAGGCCGGTTGCGGGCGGCGTTGGGGGTCGATGTGGGCGGGCGGGATGAGCCAGGGGTGGCGGTCGAAGCCGATCATGATGGCCCAGCCGTGGTGGTGAACCTGGGAGTGGCAGCGCTGGCAGAGCAGGCAGCCGTTGTCGAGTTCTGTTTCACCGTCGTCGGACCAGTGCTCGATGTGGTGCACCTGAGTATGTGACGGTGGCGCACCGCATTTGATGCACGACTGGTCTCGGAGGACGATCGCCTTGCGTAGGTGCGGTGGGAACAGTCGTCGTTCGCGACCCATCTGCAGCGGCACGGTTTCGCCGTCGATGATGACCTCGGTCAGGGTGCCGTCGCAGGACAACCGTTTCGCGGTCGCCTGGGTGACCGGTCCGGTCCAGGGCAGGAACGCGGGATCGCCGCCGTCGGCGGGAATGGTCAGCACCACTTGGGTTCGTGGTGTGCCGATCGTGTCGAGGGCGGCTCCGATCGCAGCCTGATCCAACAACAACTCGAGAGCATCGACGCGCCGCCGGCCGACCGAGCGTCGGTCCTCGGCGCCGTCGGGTTCGGGACGCGGCACGGACCGTTCGTCGATCATGGCGATGAACTTCTCACCCACACTCTGGGTCACGTCGGCGTGGATCTCCACCCGATTGTCGTCGGTCATGTGGTGCGACAACGTGTCCAGGGCGCGGTCGTCGCACGCGGGAATGCCGCCCTCCTCGTCGGCGATGGTGTTGCCGATGGACGAAGCGTGCTTGCCGATCTCGGCGGGTGTCGCGCCAGACAAAGCCTGAGCGAGGAGATCGATCTCGTATGCGTCCCGATCGTCGTCGGAAAGCATTGTGGGTGAGCGCTTCTCGATAGCGGCGATGCCGCGCACGATGGCGTCGACGACCTCGCCCGAGAGGCGGCCGTCGGCGGCGCAGGCCTCGACCTTGCTCAAGGTGCCCATCGCTTCGGCGATGCGGGTGGCGCGCGTCGACACCGCGGGTGCGAATCCCATCTCGATCAGTAGCTTCTTAGTGGTCGAGCCCGCCTTCTCTGCGACGCGCAGAGCGTCGAGTGCCGCTGCGTGAGAAACGATCTGGTGATCTACGGTGTTGCGGATCAGGCGCAGGAGATTGAGCTGTTCGAACGTTGCTCGACCGGTGGGGTCATCGGCGGGCGGGGTGATCTCGCCGAGTCGGTCGAGGACGGCGCCGAGCGAAGTGGTGTCGATCATGACGGCAGCTTCCCCTCATGGGAGTGTCGATGCGGTTGGTGAGGCCCGTCGGTGACTGCTGCTCCGTCGTCAATTTCTGTGTCTTCGGTTCTACCTCGGGGGTCTGACAAGAACTGCGGACCGGCTGCCCCGGCCGATGTGATCGACGAAGCGGTCACACTCACAGCACGACGAGGCGTAGGCCTCGATCGAACTGTCGTCGTGCGAATGTCGTCCCTGCATGTGAACATGGTTGGAACACCGTGGAAAGTGCAGGTGACACCGATGAAGGATCAGTTTGTTGGTTGCCTGATCGGGGGTGCGGTCGGGGACGCGCTCGGGGGATCGGTCGAGTTCATGTCACGATCGGCGATCGTCGATCGATTCGGTCCGGCCGGGATCACCTCCTATGCCCCCGCGTACGGCGGGATCGGCACCATCACCGACGACACCCAGATGACGCTGTTCACTGCCGAGGGACTGCTGCGCGCGTGGGTGCGGGACTGCGACGGCGGCATCTCGTGCTTCGCCGCGACGACGGCCCTCGCCTACCTTCGCTGGTTCATCACGCAGGGTGAACACCCGCGTCACGGCGTGCTGCCGATGACCGAACGAGCCACCTGGTTGATGAGCCACCGGGAACTCCATGACCAGCGCGCACCCGGCACCACTTGCCTGAGTGCTCTGCGCGCGACGACACGACCGGGTGCGCCGGCATCCAACAACAGCAAGGGCTGCGGCGGCGTCATGCGAGTCGCCCCCGTCGGGTTGTTCGCATCGCGCGCCGAATGGTCGGCGGTCGGAACCTTCGACCTCGCAACCTCGCTCGCGGCACTGACGCACGGTCATCCGTCGGGCTCATTGAGCGGAGGCGTACTCGCAGTGATGATCCGTGACCTCGTCGAAGGTGCGACGCTCGATGAGTCGCTCGCCGGCGCGAAGGACATCCTGCGAACCAAACCGGAGCACGACGAGACCCTCGCCGCCGTCGAACTCGCCGAGCAGGTCGCTGCCGAGAACGTTGCGCCGGAGGAAGCCATCGCCCGTCTCGGCGAGGGGTGGGTGGCCGAAGAGGCGCTCGCGATCTCGATCTACTGCGCGCTCGTCGCGCGCGACTTCGAACACGGGGTGATGATCGCGGTCAATCACGACGGCGACTCGGATTCGACCGGGGCGATCACCGGGAACCTTCTCGGCGCGCGTGACGGCATCGGGGTGATCGGCGAGCAGTGGCTCGAACCGCTCGAACTCCGCGACGTCATCACCGAGATGGCAACGGACCTCTACGAATTCACCGACTGGGAACTCGACGCCCCGGGCGTCGCCGAGAAGTACGTCGGACTTCAGCCGACGGGATGACCGATCCCGGCGTGCTCGAGGAAGCCTTCGACGAGCCGGTCGCAGCGGGCCGCGGCGTCGACTGCGGCAGCGTCGATCTCAGCGGCGAGTGCCCGGGTGTCGACCTTTCCGTCGTCGCTGCCGGATCGTGCGCTCGTGAAACCCTCGCGCCAGCCGGAGAAGCAGTCCGACGTGATCTCCGGGTGGAACTGCACGCCCAGGTGAGGTCCGGAGACGTACGCCTGCACACCCGCATCGTTGACCGCGATCACCTCGGCGACGTCGGTCACGGTGATGGTGTCGCGGTGGAACTGCATCCAGGGACCCGCTTCGACCAGATCGGGGCGGGTGGTGCTGACGGTGGTGAAGCCGTGCTCGGGACGCGTGCTCGGTGCCACCGAACCACCGAGAGCCCTCGCGAGGATCTGGGCGCCGAAGCAGACACCGAGGACCGGCACCTGCTGGGTGATCGTCGCCGAGAGGTACTCCAGTTCAGGGCCGATCCACGGCAGCGTCGTGTCGAAAGCCGAATCCGGGGAGCCGGTCACGCACACCAGGTCGAACCCGCTCGCGTCGGGCAGTGATCCGTCTACGACGTCACGGATGACGGCATCGAAGCCGCGGTCGGTGAAGGCGGGGAGCAACGAACCGAGTACCGATTCGCGCCACTCCGGCCGCACTCCGTGAACAAGTGCGAGAACACTGCCGCCCACCCGAACTCCTCTCGATCCGCTGTGACCAGCCAGGGTAGTCGTCGGTGGGTCTCCCAACCGGGTCAGGGCATGGCGACAATCGGCGTGGTTCGGGTCACGTCCGCCATCCGGGCAGGTCAGGGTGTTGCCGGTGAAGGGCCGAGGTGCGCAATACGGGCGCCACGGTCAGGTTGCCGATCGGTTACAGCCGTCGGATTGAGTACTCCTGCACGGTGATGCCGACGGTGCCGTCCGGCGCCTTCACGGCCACCGGTGGCATGAGGAGGCACGACATATGACAGTGAAGGTCGCGGCGGGCACAGGTGACGCCGGAACCCGGTTGCTCGCAGGAGCATCGGGTGTGGGTTTCATCCTCGCGGTCTGCGGCTCGAACGCGATGACGCCGCTGCTGCCCGGCTACATGGACCGCCACGGTTTCGGTCCGGCCGCGGCCGCGGTGTTGTTCGCCACCTACTTCGTCGCGCTCATCGTCATCCTGCTGATCTCCGCACGCGGCCCGCTCATCCGGCACACGCGCAAGGTGCTGCCGATTGCGTTCCTCACGGCCATCGTCGGCGACCTGGTGGAGATCGTCGGCGCCTGGTATCCGCTGGTGCTGTTCCCCGGGCGGTTGATGACAGGCGCGTCGGTGGCGCTCAGCACCGGTGCGGCGGCGGCGATGATGGTGGCGGCCCGCGGCGAGAAGGGTCGTGCGTTCATGGCGACGGGTTCTCTCATCGGTGCCGGGTCCGGACTCATCGCCGCGATCCTGATCGCGGTGTACCTGCCCTGGCAGCTGGTGACGGTCTACGCCATCCACGCGGTCGCGATGACGATCTGTCTCGGCTTCCTGTTCGCGGGACTCCGGGCCGCCCCGGATCTCCTTGCGCCAGGACGTGATCCGGTGCCGGTCGGTGAGCCGGAGATCGCGGACGTACCCTCGGCGCACACCGGAGATCTCGACGTGGTGGTCGACTCGTCCCGGTCCCGCGACCCGGGTGCGTTCCTCGTCGGGGCGCTGGCCTGGGCGATCGGCGCGCTCGCGGTGGGAGCCATGCCGAATGCGATTCTCGCGACGGGCATCAGCGAGTCGTTGCTCGTCGCGCAGTGTGTCGGCGGCGCATGCCTGATCGTCTCGATGCTGGCGAACTTCGCCGGCGTGGGTCTCCGCGTCGTCACCACGCTGCCGTCGGTGGGATTGCTCCTGGCGTTCGGCTGGTCGATCGCGATCGCGGGTCTCGCGGTGGGCCGACTTGAGGTGATCCTGTTGGGTACCGTCATCGGCGGCATCGGCCAAGCCGGTGGCTACCGGGTCGCGCTGGCGTACATCACCGTCGGGCTCACGCCCATCCAACAGGGCCGGGTGGCGGCCACGTTCTCGGCCTTCGCCTACAGCGGGGCCGGGGTGATGGTGGTGCTCGACGGCATCGCCGGGCAGCTGGCCGGGACAATCGGTGGGGCCGTCGCGATCGGTGTGATCTATGCGGTCATCTCGGCGATCGCGATCGCGCTGGTGCTCCGGCGTACACGGGTGGCGACACCGACCGTTCCCCGGGCGGTGGATCGCCAGACGGCGGACACGACTTCGTGACTGCTGCCGGCCGTCGGTGATGTTGCAGTTCAGCGGTTTCCACATGGTCGGAGTCGAACCTGTGCCTACGGTGGGAGCCATGGCATCTGTCGCACGCGTCTCCGGTCCGATCACCTGGCTCGCGGTGATTCTCGCAGTGGCGCAGGTGGTGGCGCCCGTTGTGCCGTTCTCGGGGATCGGTGCCTCACCCGATGAGTCGACGACCGATCTGCTCATCACGCCGGCCGGCTGGACGTTCTCCATCTGGAGCCTGATCTACCTGCTGTCGCTCGTCGTCGCACTCGCGGTGGTCTGGAAGGGATCGACAGGGACCGCCGATCCACGTCGCCTGCTCATCGACCTCGAGATCGCGTTCGCCGGTGCGGCCGTCTGGATTCTGGTGTCCGCCGCGGAATGGACGTGGATCACCCCGATCGTGCTGACCGTCATGGCGGTGGTGCTGCTCGACGCAGCACGGATCGCAGCGCGCCCCGCCGACGACGCGGCACCCGGCTGGTTGCGAGTGCTCACCCGCGTCCTGGTCGGCATCTACGCCGCCTGGGCCACGGCCGCGGTCTTCCAGAACTGGGCGGCCGCCATCGGCGCCGACCTCGCCGACCCGCAGTCCCTCGGCTGGCAGCTGACGGTCCTGATCCTGTGCGCCCTGTTCGGGCTCGCCGTGACCGCGGTGGTCGGCTCCGTGCTGGTCGCCTATCCGCTCACTCTGGTCTGGGCCTTCCTCGGAATCCTGGCCACGGCGCAGGGCGAGACGACCGCCGTCGTCGGAGTCGCGATCGGCACGATCGTCGCCCTGGTGGTCACGACGGGCGTCGTGTTCGTGGTGCGGCGTCGTGGTGGTGCGGTTCTGGCGTCGGGGTGACGTCAGAACCGGCGTGATCGGTATCCCCGTTGGGTGGTGCGCCCGCGACGGCGCCCGGATAGCATCCAGCACGGTTCATTCCGACGAGAGGCACCGCCATGACCACCACCGTCGTCGCAGGCAACCCGAAACCCGGCTCGCGGACGCTCGACGCGGCCAACCGGCTCGCCGAGGCGCTGACCGGATCTGCACCCGACCACGTGGTCGACGTCATCGAACTCGGCCCTGGTCTCCTCGGCTGGGGCGACGAGAAGGTCAAGGCGGCCGTCGAGACCGTTGCGTCGTCGGATCTCGTCATCGTCGCGAGCCCGACGTTCAAGTCGACCTACACCGGTGTGCTGAAGCTCTTCCTCGACCAGTTCGCGACCGGTGACGGTCTGCGTGGCGTCACCGCGGTGCCGCTCATGTTGGGGGCGGGTCCGGCGCACGCCATGGCACCCGACCTGCTGCTCAAGCCGGTGCTCGTGGAACTCGGCGCCGTGTGCCCGTTGCCCGGTCTCTACCTGATCGACTCCACCTACACCACCGACACCCGCATCGCCGACTACACCGATCGGTGGGCATCGGCGTTGCAGCCCAAGGTTTCCGACGCCTGATCCGACAGGGGACCGTGTGTCCGACAGGTCATCACGTTCTTGCGGGTCACGTCCGACCGGAGAGAGGCCGTCACGGCCTCACTTCCCGCGGTTGAACGCTCTTGTCCTCGCGGACGCCGCGGCGTCGAGTTCCCGCTGGTACAGGATGCCGTAGGTGAATCCGTTCTCCCCGTCGCGGGTGCCTGCGCTCGCGCCCAGTTCGCGAAGGGTCCGAGCTGCCACGACGGCATCCTGATGCTCGCCGAGAATGGTCTGGATCTTCTTGTAGCGCTTGGCCTGACCGCGACCCACGCTCTTGTCCACGGCGGGTGCCGCGAGTTCGCCTGCGTAGCGGGCGCGTTTCGCGGCTTTGCGTGCACGATGAAGATCCTCGTCGTGCCCGGTCGACATGGCGCGGGCCAGGCGTCTGTCGGCCTTCCGGGACGAGCGTGTGGCGATGCGTCGAAGTTGTTGTCGTCGAATTCGGCTGTCGGCCAGCGGGATCGATGCAGTCCACGCCGACAGGGTCGTCAGTAGCTGTCGGTACCGGTCAGATGTCATCGTCTCGGTGACGCCCTGGCGGTGACGTCGTTGCCGTGCCGAGAGCTCTTCCTCGATGCGGGCGGCCACCGGGCCGAGGACCAGCTCATCGGGTAGGTCCGCCACGGCTGCGGCGAACCGCGCCCGGAGAACCTCGAGATCGCGGACCTCTCCGAGTATGCCTGCAAGCCAGCGGAGCTCGTCATCGAAGGTCGACAACCCAGGTGCGTCGAACAGTGCGGCACAGGTGCGCAACGTGCTGCGGAGGCGGCGGATCGCCACGCGCACGGGATGGACGGGGTTCTCCCCGCGACGCAGCGCCACGTCACCGGCGAAGATCGCCCGAATCTGTTCGTGCACATAGCCGACGACGGCTGAGGTTGCCGGCGACGCCGAGTCGTTCCGGCGCGGCGCGGCGTATCCGACGGCGCGTTCGAAGGTCGACGACGCCGAAGCGGGTCGCGCGCCCGCACCGACGAGTCGTTTGCGCACGTCCTTGGGGACTCTGGATGAGCGGGGGCCAGGTGTCACGCCGACCTCGCGCCACCTCGTGGCCGTCGCGACCGGTCCGGTGACCGTCGCCGACACGGAATCGTCGATGACCTCGTACATGAGTTCGCGTGCGGAATCGTGATACCGATGGCGGGTACGCCGGGTGTGGATGATGGCCGCCACGGTCAGGTCGTTGCCGAGACGCAGTCCCCACAGCGTGTCGGCCACCTCGGTGGGTACCGATGTCGACGGTGCGTCGATCTCTCGCGTCGCGTGTCCCTCGGGCAGTGGCACCGTCACATGCCACGCGGATCGGCGGTCATCGCTTTTGGCGTAGACCACGGTCGCGTGATGGGACAGCAGGTCACGGTTCTCGGTGTCGTAGTACGTATCGGTGAACTCGGTCGACGTCACCTCGACGAACTCGGCGGCATCGCCACCGAGCTCGGGGATCGCGGTATCCAGTTCGAAGTCCCAGGTGTTCTCGCCTGTGGTGTCGGTGTGCACGGCGACTCCTCTGGTCGGTTCGGCATGACGGACGCCGACGTCTCCGGCGTCGACGGCCGCATATTGACCTCTGGAGGGTGTCCGGATCGCAGATCGGATAAACGTTGCTGTCGACGTGAACGAGTGACCGGTGCTATTCGAAAGCTGTCTGCCGGCCGATCACTTCTGGGTCCGGCGGCTGCCGCCGTGCCAGTCCTCCTGCTCACCCGCCTCGGCGTCGGTCACGCCGAAGGCCCGGAGCTGTGGCTTCTCGCGCAGGCTGCGCTTGAGTTCGGCGAAACCGGGGAAACTCGCCAGCCCGATCACGTGATCCCACAACGTGAGCGCGTCCTCGTCACTCGGCAAGCGACTGATGACGGGGCCGAAGAACGCCACGCCCTCCGGCGGCCGGAAGTGGATGATCGGTGTCCCGACGTCGCGGCCGGTCAGCACGAGCGCCTCGTCGGTCTCGGCCTGGATCTCCGCGTCGATATCGGTGTTCTCCAGCGCGTCGACGTGGTGGGCGGGAAGTCCGAGTTCTTCCAGTACCGGCTCGAGGAAGCCGACGGTACCTCGATAGTCGGTGTTGTCGACCGTGTAGGTGCCGGTGTGTTCCTCGAAGATCCGGGTGCCGAGAGCGGTGTAGAGCGGAGCGATCGCGTCGCGGCCGTGTTCCCGACGGACGCTCGCGGCCACGCGCAGCAGCCGGAGTCCGGCGGTGTGTCCGGCCTCGTACTCGGGTGGGAAGTGCGCGGCGTAGTCGATGTGCGCGTTCAACAGGCGCAGCGAGATGAACCGCCAGTCGACGCGGTAGTCGCGCTGCGCCTGGACCTTTCGCACCCATTTGCTCGTCATCCAGGCGAACGGGCACACGGGATCGAAGTAGAAGTCGATGTCGACGTCGGCCATGACGTCGACGGTAGTCCCCAGCGCGCGATACCTGCGAGCACGAAAAACGCCCCGGGTGATCAGATCACCCGGGGCGCCTCGATCCGTGACGCGTGGATCAGAACTCGACGGAAGCGAGAGCCTCGTTGAAGGTCTTGCTCGGACGCATCACCGCAGCGGTCCGGTCCCAGTCCGGGTAGTAGTAGCCGCCGAGGTCGACCTGCTGACCCTGAGCCGAGTTCAGCTCCTCGACGATCTTCTCCTCGTTCTCGGCGAGGGTCTCGGCCAGCGGCGCGAACTGCTTGGCCAGGTCGGTGTCCTCGGTCTGACCGGCCAGTTCCTGGGCCCAGTACAGGGCGAGGTAGAACTGGCTGCCGCGGTTGTCGAGCTCGCCGGTCTTGCGCGACGGACCCTTGTCGTTCTCGAGCAGCTTGCCGGTCGCCGCGTCGAGTGCCTTGGCCAGGATCACCGCGCGCTGGTCGTCGAACTTCTTGCCCACGTCCTCGAGGCTGGCCCCGAGGGCCAGGAACTCACCCAGCGAATCCCAGCGGAGATGGTTCTCCTCGATGAGCTGCTTGACGTGCTTGGGCGCCGAACCGCCGGCACCCGTCTCGTACAGGCCGCCACCGGCCATCAGCGGCACGATCGACAGCATCTTCGCGCTGGTGCCGAGCTCCAGGATGGGGAAGAGGTCGGTGAGGTAGTCGCGCAGGATATTGCCGGTCGCCGAGATGGTGTCGAGACCGCGGACGACGCGTTCGAGGGTGTACCGCATGGCACGGACCTGCGACATGATCTGGATGTCCAGACCCTCGGTGTCGTGCTCGGGAAGGTACTTGTGGACCTTCTTGATCAGCTCGTTCTCGTGCGGACGGTACGGGTCGAGCCAGAAGAGAACGGGCATACCCGAGTCGCGGCAGCGGTTCACGGCCAGCTTGATCCAGTCCTGGATCGGGGCGTCCTTGACGATGCACAGACGCCAGATGTCGCCCTCTTCGACGGTCTGGGTCAGCAGGACCTCACCGGTCTCGATGTCGGTGATGTTGGCGGTGCCGCCGACCGGGACCTCGAAGGTCTTGTCGTGCGAGCCGTACTCCTCGGCCTTCTGCGCCATCAGGCCGACGTTGGGGACGGTGCCCATCGTGGTGGGATCGAACTGCCCGTTGGTCTTACAGAAGTTGATCATCTCCTGGTAGATGCGGGAGAAGGTCGACTCCGGGTTGACCGCCTTGGTGTCCTTGAGGCGTCCGTCGGCGCCGTACATCTTGCCGCCGGCACGGATCATCGCGGGCATCGAGGCGTCGACGATGACGTCGCTGGGGGAGTGGAAGTTGGTGATGCCGCGGGCCGAGTCGACCATGGCCAGCTCGGGACGGTGCTCGTGGCACTTGTGCAGGTCGTCGACGATCTCCTCACGCTGGGCGCTCGGCAGCGACTCGATCTTGCTGTAGAGATCCGACAGGCCGTTGTTCACGTTGACGCCGAGCTCGTCGAACAGGTCGCCGTGCTTCTCGAAGGCGTCGCGGTAGAAGACCTTGACGGCGTGGCCGAAGACGATCGGATGCGAGACGCGCATCATCGTCGCCTTGACGTGGAGCGAGAACATGACGCCGGTCTTGTAGGCGTCCTCGATCTGCTCTTCGTAGAACTTGATGAGCGCCTTCTTGCTCATGAACATGCTGTCGATGACGTCGCCGTCGGTGAGCTCGATCTCGGGCTTGAGGACCAGGGTCTCGCTGCCGTCGTCGGGGATGAGTTCCATCTTGACCTTGCGGTCGCCGTCGACGGTCATCGACTTCTCGCCGTGGTAGAAGTCGCCTTCGCGCATGTGCGCGACGTGGGTGCGCGATGCCATCGACCACTCGCCCATGCTGTGCGGGTGCTTGCGCGCGTACTCTTTGACGGCCTTCGGGGCACGACGATCGGAGTTGCCCTCACGCAGGATCGGGTTGACCGCGCTGCCGAGGCACTTGGTGTACCGGTCGCGGATCGCCTGCTCTTCCTCGTTCTTCGGACTGCCCGGGAAATCGGGAAGGTCGTAGCCCTTCTCCTGGAGTTCCTTGATGGCGGCGTGGAGCTGCGGGACCGACGCGCTGATGTTGGGCAGCTTGATGATGTTGGTGTCGGGCTCCTGGGTGAGCTTGCCCAGTTCGCCGAGGTTGTCCGGAACCTTCTGGTCTTCGGGCAGGAGATCGGAGAACTCGGCGAGGATTCGCGCCGCGACCGAGATGTCGCTGGTTTCGACTTCGATGCCGGCCGCGCCGGCGAACGTACGCACCACCGGCAGAAACGCGTGGGTGGCGAGCATGGGAGCTTCGTCGGTCAACGTGTAGATGATGGTCGGCTTTTGGGTGCTCATGCCTGATGTTCTCGATTCTGTCTGTATTAACCGGTGTCGCCGGCGACCTTGTGAGTCAGGCTTCACCGATACCACGCTTGCGGTGTGCTCGTGTGACAACTACCCCCCGATTCTGCCCCCTGTGATCAGCCTCGCGTTCAGGGGCCTCGGGTCTTGTGGTTCGATGCCGCCGGAGGCGGGGCGGCGCGATACCTCGGGGGGTCGGCGTCGATGCAGGTAGTTCATATTCTCTCGCGTTCGACGTGACTCCGCGCGTGGGCGATGGCCTCGTCGAGGGTGTCGACGAGGTGGTTGTCATGACGCAGGGAGTCGAAGACCCCGACGCCCTCGAGGAGTTCGAGGTGGTCGGGCTGCACGCCCTTGATGATGACGGTGATCCCGCGGTTCTCGAGTTCGGTGACGATCTCGGCCAGCGAGTGCGCGCCCGTCGCGTCGAGCATGCCGAGCCGCGACATCCGGATGATGACGACCGACACCGATTCGTCGGGGTGGTCGGCGATCGTGGTCGAGATCCGCTCGGCCGCGCCGAAGAACATCGCACCGTCGAGGCGGAGCAGCGCGATCCGCTCGTCGCCGGGTCGAGGGTCGCCGGGCAGCGGCTCGCGGGTCACGCTGGACCGTTGCGCCACCTGGCGCAGGGCGAAGAACGCGGCCACGACGATGCCGATCTGGACGGCCTCGATGAGGTCCAGCGTGACGGTGATGATCGCGGTGACGACGAAGATCAGCGCGTCCGACCGGGTGGATTTGAGGATCGCGCGGACGGTACCGACGGACACCATGCGGAACGAGGTCACCATCAGTACCCCGGCCAGCGCGGCAAGGGGGATCGCCGAGACCGGACCGGTCGCCAGGTAGACGACCCCGAGCAGCAGTAGTGAGTGCACTATCGCGGCGACGCGTGTACGTGCGCCGGAACGCACGTTGACCGCGGTACGGGCGATGGCCCCGGTCGCCGGCATACCGCCGAACATTCCCGACGCGACCGAGGCCAGACCCTGACCGGCGAGCTCGCGGTCGGGGTCATAGGGGCCCGTCGGCGACATGGTGGCCGCGACGCGCGCCGACAGCAGCGACTCGATCGCGGCGAGGGCCGCGATGGCGACCGCGGCGCCGAGAACCGACTTCACCATCGCCGGGTCTACGTGCGGGATCGACGGGGCGGGCAGCGAGGACGGCAGCTCACCGATGCTGGCGACGTCGAAGAGGCCGGTGAAGTGGACGATCAGGGTGACGACGATGACGGCGGTGAGTGACTCGGGAATGCTGCGGTGGATGCGCGGTAACACGAGCATGATCACGGCGACCATCGCGACGACGGCCAGCGCGGGCCAGGCGGTCGACCAGTCGGCGTTCACGACGACGTCGACGGCTGCGTTGAGGGTGCGTGCGCCGGACGGTGCGACGGTGCCGAACGCGGCCGGCACCTGCTGCAGGAAGATGATCGCCGCGATGCCGAGGGTGAAACCCTCGATGACCGGCCAGGGGATGAAGGTGACGGCGCGGCCGAGACCGAGGACACCGGCCACCAGCACCAGGACGCCGGCCAGGACGGTGACGACCGCGATGCTGCTCAGACCATGCTCGGCGACGATCGGCGCGAGGATGACGGCCATCGCGCCGGTGGGCCCGGACACCTGGACGTGTGAGCCACCGAAGATCGCGGCGACGAGCCCGGCGACGACGGCGGTGATCAGGCCGGCGGCGGCGCCGACACCCGAGCTGATGCCGAACGCCAGCGCCAACGGAAGCGCGACGACGCCGACGGTGATGCCTGCGACGACATCGGCGCGCCAGCTGCGTCGGAGCCCCGCGTAGTCGCTGCGGCGGGGGACGAATCTGGCCGTTCGAGAGAGGACACCGGTGAGGACGTTGGTGCTCATCGGGGTGTCACCGGTGGTAGCGACGAGATGGCATCGAACTGTTCGCGCTGTGCGCCGAGGGTGTCGATCAAGAAGGTCCGGGCGATGACCAAGAGGTCGGAGATCTTCGGGTGCGCGAGTTCGTAGAATACGGCGTTGCCGGTGCGGTTGCCGGTGACGACATGGTGACGCTTGAGTACGCCGAGATGCTGGGACAGCAGCGTCGGCTCGAGTTCGGTCGCCGTTAGCAGCTCGCTCACCGCAGTCGGTTCACCGTTGGCGCTCAGGATCTCGAGGACGCGGATGCGCGCCGGGTGGGCGAGCGCCTTGAACAGGTTGGCCTTGATCTCGTACAGCGGCTGCTCGGGGCTGGGATCGGGCACGGGTCACTCCAGGGGAAAGCACTAGTTGACGGATTGATGGATTGAAGGATTGCTCAATCCATACTATAGCGCGTGCCGACACGAAAGCACCCCGCGGCCCTGGTCCGCGGGGTGCCTCCCGATCGACGAGCCGAAATCAGCTCACATCGAAACGATCATTGTTCGACACCTTCACCCACGCCTTGACGAAGTCGTTGACGAATCGCTCGGCCGAATCATCCTGGGCATAGACCTCGGAGAGTGCGCGGAGCTGCGAGTGCGAGCCGAACACCAGGTCGGCCGTGGTCGCCGTCCACTTGGTCTCGCCGGACGCACGGTCGACGACCTCGTAGGCGTTCTCCTCCGAACCCGACTTCCACTCGAAGCCCATGTCGACCACGTTGCGGAAGAAGTCGGTCGACAGGACTCCCGGACGGTCGGTGAACACGCCGTGCTTCGAGCCGCCGTGGTTGACGTCGAGGACGCGGAGACCGCCGACCAGCACCGTCAACTCAGGAGCGGTGAGATCGAGCATGTAAGCGCGCTCGAGGAGCAGCTCCTCCAGTGGCGCCTTCTCTCCGCCGCGGCTGTAGTTGCGGAAACCGTCCGCGCGGGGTTCGAGCACCTCGAACGAGTCGACGTCGGTGCTCTCCTGCGAGGCATCGGTGCGTCCCGGTGTGAACGGCACGGTGACCGGGAATCCCGCTGCCTCCGCGGCCTTTTCCACCGCGGCGGCACCGCCGAGGATGATGAGGTCCGCCAAGGACACCTTCTTGCCGCCGGACGCCGAGTCGTTGAAGTCCTTCTGGACCTGCTCGTACACCGGCAGCACCTTGGCGAGCTCACCGGGCTCGTTGATCTCCCAGTTCTTCTGGGGCTCGAGACGGATGCGTGCGCCGTTGGCACCACCGCGCTTGTCGGTGCTGCGGAAGCTGGCCGCCGACGCCCACGAGGTCTTGATCAGCTGCGTCGGCGAAAGTGCTTCGAGCAGTTTGCCCTTCAGAGACGCGATGTCGGCGTCGTCGATCAGCTCGTGGTCAACGGCGGGCACCGGGTCCTGCCAGATCTGCGGCTCGGGAACCCACGGGCCGAGGTAGCGGCTGACCGGACCGAGGTCGCGGTGGAGCAGCTTGTACCAGGCCTTGGCGAAGGCCTCCTCGAGCTCCTCGGGATGGTCGAGCCAGCGGCGGGTGATGTCGGCATAGATCGGCGACTCCCGCATCGAGACGTCGGTGACCAGCATGGTGGGCGCGCGTCCCGGGCCGCCGAAGGGATCGGGAATGGTGCCTGCGCCCGCACCGTCCTTGGCGACGTACTGCCACGCACCGGCGGGGCTCTTCTGCAGCTCCCACTCGTAGCCGTAGAGGATCTCGAGGAAGCTGTTGTCCCACTGCGTCGGCGTGTTGGTCCAGACCACCTC
Source organism: Gordonia sp. GONU (assembly GCF_024733855.1). Lineage (NCBI taxonomy): Bacteria > Bacillati > Actinomycetota > Actinomycetes > Mycobacteriales > Gordoniaceae > Gordonia > Gordonia sp. GONU. Next base: position 278,570 of record NZ_JANRHB010000002.1, on the reverse strand, counting down.
GAGGCCGGAGGTGATGGCGTCCTCTGCCTTGCCGCTGCCGTAGCTGGACTTCCAGCCCAGGCCCTGCTGCTCGATCGGTGCAGCCTCGGGCTCGGGACCGACGAGGCCCGCGTCCCCGGCGCCGTGGGTCTTGCCGAAGGTGTGGCCACCGATGATGAGGGCCGCGGTCTCCTCGTCGTTCATGGCCATCCGGGCGAAGGTCTCTTGGATGTCGTAGGCCGCGGCGACCGGATCCGGCTTGCCCTCGGGGCCTTCCGGATTGACGTAGATGAGACCCATCGTGGTGGCGCCCAGCGGCTTGGCGAGGTCACGCTCACCGGAGTACCGCTTGTCGGTGCCGCCCCACGTGTCCTCGGGACCCCAGTACACCTCTTCGGGCTCCCAGATGTCCTCGCGACCGAAACCGAAGCCAAACGTCTTGAATCCCATGGACTCCAGGGCGACGTTGCCGGCGAAGACCAGCAGGTCGGCCCAGGACAGCTTGGTGCCGTACTTCTGCTTCACCGGCCACAGCAGACGACGTGCCTTGTCCAGGTTTGCGTTGTCGGGCCAGCTGTTCAGCGGGGCGAAGCGCTGTGCGCCCTGCCCGCCGCCGCCGCGGCCGTCGTAGATGCGGTAGGTGCCGGCCGCGTGCCAGCTCATGCGGATGAACAGGCCTCCGTAGTGGCCGTAGTCGGCGGGCCACCAGTCCTGTGACTGGGTCATGATCGAGACGAGGTCGGCCTTGAGTGCCTCGACGTCGAGTTTCGCGAATTCCTTCTTGTAGTCGAAGTCCTCGCCGAGCGGGTTGGACAGCGAAGAATGCGCGTGCAGCCTGGACAGGTCGATCTGCTCGGGCCACCAGTCCTTGTTGGTCAGCGGCGCATGCGCTTTCGGCTCCGGCGAGGGGATGGCCGGATTCTCGCTCTCGCTGGTGCTGCGAGTCTCTTCGGCGGGATTGGGTGGGCGGCTGTCGGAGGTCACGACATTCCTTTCGATGGTGGAACCGGTTGGGCTGCGATCACGGATGTGATCAGGTCGGGGTTGGGCTGACGCAGTCCGGGCAGAGTCCCCAGTAGATGACCTCGGCCTCGTCGAGAACGAAACCGTGGTCGTGGGATGCGGTGAGGCACGGTGCCTCGCCGATTGCGCAATCGACGTCCGCCACGGTTCCGCACGCGCGGCAGACGACGTGGTGATGGTTGTCGCCGGTGCGGAATTCGTAGAGCGACACCGAACCCGACGGCTGGAACCGCCGGATGAGACCGGTTTCGGTCAGTGCCCGGAGGACGTCGTAGACGGCTTGACGGGACACATTCGGCAGCATCTGTCGGACGATGCCGTAGATGGTGTCGGTGTCGGTGTGGGGGTGTTCGTCGACGGCACGCATGACCGCCACCCGTGGTTGGGTGACTCTGAGGTCTGCGGCCCGGAGTTGCTGGGCATAGTCAGATGTCGATGCCACGTGACCCACCATAGGCACGTTCCCTACGGTTGCACGGCGTTTTTCTGGATCTGATCAAAACTCCGCGAGAACACCGGGTTGGGCGTATCAGCGCAGCTCGAGCGTCACGCGGTCGGGGCGCAGGTAGTCCTGCGGGTCGCGGAGATAGCGCACCTCGGGCCGGGCGTCGATGGTTGCCAGCGCGTCGAAGAACGCTCGTTCGCGGTTGACGGCGGGGGTTGCGATCACCGGGAACCAGTCGTCGTGATGGTTGGGCACAAAGACTTTCGGACGGAGTGCGTCGATGTAGCGCAGCGGATCGCCCAGGCCGTTGGTGATCTCGTTGAAGCCCTGGATGGACCCGACGTGGAGGTCGACCGGGCCGAGGTCGCGAAGCGTCGCGAGGATGGCCCGCCCGCCGGGTACCTGGCTCACCGGGCCGACCGAGTCGTTCCACACGATTCGCCGTCCACCGACCTCGAACGCATAGAGGACGGCGCCGCCCTCCGGATCGTCGAGGTGCCCGGCGAGCCGGCCGAGTTCGTCCGCGTGCGGCGGGTTGGTGACCAGGCGGTCGCTCGGCGGAATGGGCAGCAGCGGAGGATGTTCGCCCTCAGGTGCTTTCAGCGTCGAATGGATGTTGCTCATCGCGGTGACCGCGATCCCGGGAATGCCCCGGTAGGGCCGGGTGCTACCCGGACGGGCACCGGCGGCAGCCACCACGTCGCAGGCGACGCGCGGCGCGGACCGGTGGAAGAACGCGCAGTGGCTCGCCGAGCCGACGAGGCGCGCACCGGAGGCGCGGGCGATGTCGACGGCGTCGGCCGCGTGGTCGAAATGCCCGTGCCCGATCAGGATGTGCGAGGGTTTGATCGCGGCGATCTGAGCCCGGGTCGTCGGGACGTGGCCGCGGTAGGCGTTGGGCACCCAGGCGTCGGTGAGAAAGACCTTGCCCGCCATGGCGACCGCGAAGCTCGAGACGCCGAACCAGGAGAAGAGAACGCGGTCGTCGCGCACCGCGCCCGTGGTCTGGTCGACGTTGTCGGCGCCGAACACCGCGGAACGGGCCGCGACGAGCGCGGAATCCGCTCGAGCAGTACTGGCTTGGGGCACGGCGAGACCCGCGACCACAAGCAGCACGGACAGGGTCAGCACGACGCGGCGGCACATGAACCGGCAGTCTACGACCGAACGCGTCAGGGATGGTCGAGGTGTACCGACCGCGGAACGTCCGGGCGTCGTGCCGGGGTGCTCCACACGGGAGACGCAGGATCGTGTCCAAATGGGGACAGGGGCTGTCCTAGAGGCCTGACAGCATCGAGACGTGACGACGAACGCGAACAACTCACCCATCATCCTGATCGCCGGGCATTGGCTGGGGGCGTGGGCATGGGACGAGGTGTGCGAACACCTGACCGCCGACGGCCGGCGGGCCATTCCGATGACGCTTCCCGGCCTCGATGAACGGGACTCCGGGCGTGCCTCCAGGACGCTCGACGACCAGGCGACGGCGATCAGACAGACCATCATCGGAGCTGGGGCTTCCGAGGCCGAGCCGGTGGTCATCGTGGCGCACAGCGGGGCCAACGCGCCGGTGAGTCTGGTGCTCGACCAGCGACCCGAACTCGTTCGCCACGTGGTGTGGGTCGACAGCGGGCCCGTCGCGTCCGGGAGTGTCTTCGCCCCGGATGCACCCGAGGATCTGGACGAGCTCCCTCTGCCGCCCTTCGACGTACTCGGGGAGCAGGCCAGTCTCGAGAGCCTGAACACCGAGACGCTCCAGCGTTTTCGGGCCAGGGCCGTTCCGGAACCCGGTCCCGTGCTCCGGCAGCGGGTGGAGCTCACGAACGATGCGCGACGTGCCGTCCCGACCACTCTGGTGTGCTGCTCGATTCCGAGTGCGCAGATAACCGAGCTGGCCGACGCGGGTCACCCCATGTTCGCCGAGGTGTCACGCCTCGACCATGTCGACCTCGTCGACCTCCCGACCGGGCATTGGCCGATGTGGAGCCGCCCCGGCGACCTAGCGCACATCATCGACGAAGCGGCCACGACGCCGGTCGGCTGAAAGCCGGAGCGCCGGTACATCTACGACTGCGCACAGGCTGGTGCGACGGCATCCTCCGACAACGGCTTGCCGGGCGGCATCAGGTAGAGGACGTCGAGGATCACCGGGACGGTGCCGAGATTGGTGCCCTCGTGGGTGTTGACCTTCCCGGCGGGTTCCTCGATGACCTCGCCGGCCCGGTAGACGACCGGTTTGCAGTCCGCGCCCGGGTGGGTGAGCGTGCCCTGCCGGACGAAGGCGTAGATCTGGGCGTCGTGGAAGTGCCAGCCGGTGGTGCCGCCGGGTGCGATGGTGATCTCGCGGACCTCCACGTGCACGCCCTGCGGAACGAACGGCAGCAGTCCGGCGGGGATGTCGGTCTCGGCGAGGGTCACTGCCGAGACCCCTGAGGAGGGAGTCGCATTCGCGGTGACCGGGCCCAGGAGAGCGGGCGTGAGGAGTGCGGCTGCGGCGATGGCGGTGATGGCCGTGGTGCGGAAGGTCATCGGGCGACATTACGTCGGCACGACGCCGGAGAGCTGCGGTTTCGGCGATCCGGTTACGGGCCCTTCGAGGCAGTGAGAATGGGTTGGGTGGTCGACCGGGTCTGGGTCTGACTTACTTCGAGGCTGACGGTTGCTGTCATGAGCGAGATGTGTCGGCCCGGAACCTCCGGTCGGCTACCCGCGCCATGAGACCTGAGGGCCGGGGCGGGTGTGACTTGATTAGGACCCTGTCTGGCTGGTGGGCCGTGACTCTTCACTGTCCTGTCCACCCGCCCCGGTGAGGTCATCCAGCACACGAGTGTGAAGGAGACATCACCACGATGACCCCAACCATGATCGATACGCAAGTGGTGGTGCTGGGCGTGGATACCCATCAACGCACCCACCATGCCGCCATTGTCGCCGCCGACGGCCGTCCGCTGGCCGATCGGGAGTTCCCGACCACCGCTGCCGGCTACACCGAGATGTGGCAGTGGGCCTGTGGTTTCGGCCGGATCGAGTACGCCGCGGTGGAGTCGAGCGCCTCCTACGGAGCCGGATTGACCCGCATGCTCACCGATCAGGGGGTCGCGGTGATCGAGGTCAACGCCCCCGACCTACCGCGCCGTTACGCCCACGGGAAGACCGATCAACTCGACGCTTATGCCGCGGCGATGGCGGTCATCACCGGCCGCGCCACCGCGGTCGCCAAAGACACCCGCGGCACGGTCGAATCGGTCCGAATGCTCACCGTGACACGGACTTCGGCGGTGGAAGAGGCCACCCGGATCGGTAACCAGATCCGCGACCTGTGCACCACCGCACCAGTGGAGTTCGCCGACCAGGCCCGCCAGGCACGCACCATCACTGCGCGGGCAGCGTTCATCGCGGGTCTACCGGTGCCGGCTGACCAGGATGATCTGTCCGGGCCGGCCGCGGCGTTCGTGCGTGCCGCGCGTTCACTGCTCGAGCGTCACCGACTCGCCCAACGCGAGGTCTGTTCGTTGACCCGCGAACTCGAGAGGCTGTTGGCCACGGTGGTGCCGACCCTGTTGTCCCGACCGCAGATCGGACCGGTCACCGCCGCACGACTGGTGATCACCGCTGGTGACAACGTTGAGCGGATGCGCACCGAGGCGACGTTTGCCAAACTCGTCGGTGCCGCACCGCTACCGGCATCCTCGGGCAAGACCAGCCGTCACCGACTCAATCGGGGTGGAGACAGGCAAGCCAACAGTGCTCTGCACATGATCGCGGTCGGCCGGATGAAATCCCACGCACCCACCCGCGCCTACGTCGAGCGGCGTTCCGCGGAACACAAAACGAAAAAAGACATCATCCGCTGTCTCAAGCGCTACATCGCCCGCGAAGTGTTCCGCGACCTCACCACCGACCTCGGAACCCTTGACAAGCTATAGGACCGTCTCGTCGCTTTCGCTCCTCGCACCTCAGGGAGCGAGGAGGTTCGTCGCTTTCGCTCCTCGCACCTCAGGGAGCGAGGAGGCTCGTCGCTATCGCTCCTCGCACCTCAGGGAGCCAGGAGGCTCGTCGCTATCGCTCCTCACACCTCAGGGAGCGAGGAGGCTCGTCGCTATCGCTCCTCGCACACCGCACGCGTGTGTCGGACGGCGTCAGACGAGCGGACGGCCGAGCCGGCAACGCAGGCGGACGTCGCGCAGGAGAATGTGAAAAGCGATCTGCGACAACCAGAGTGGCTTTTTGCGCTCGGCCTCGACCAGTTTGCCGACGTACTCGTCGAACCACTTCTGGTCCTCGTCGGTCCAGTCCACCCGAAGGGCCTTCCGGAACGGTTCGGGGAGGTAGCCGATCGTCCGCCGGAGCTTGACCGGACCGTAACGGTCCTGGATCGCCTTGGGTGCGTAGCCGAAGTTGGCGATGTCGAGGAGGAAGTCCCGGATCTCGTCGCTGATCTCGATGCGGGCGACCTGCGAGTCCCAGTACTCGTCGAAGGCATCGCGGCTCTCCGGCCAGGCCTCGGCGGGCATCTGCAACGTTGTACCGCACACCTTGCCCTGCTGGTAGAACTCCTCACGTTCGGCGCCGTGCAGTGGGCCGTGCACGCGCTCGTAGATGTCCTCCCACCCGAAGTAGAGGCAGGCGGCGACCCAGAGCTGGAGGTCGGGGTTCATCGCGTTGTACTCCACCGGGCTGTCGGCGTCCGAGCGCACCTGGGCGTGCTGTCCGTTGACCGCCTGTCGGTAGCGCCGTCGGTCGTCGGCGTTGCCCATCGCGGCGACCGCCAGGTACGACGCGGTGGTGCGGGCACGTTTCACCGGATGCTTGTCGAGGCGCCCGTTCTCGACCTTGCTGCGTGCGACGCCGTAGCCTACGGCGGGGTTGGCGAGCTGCATGATCACGTTTGTCGTACTCATGGTCTGCCCCATCGACAACAGTGATCGCGCGAAGAAACTGCTGTCGATGTTGTCCATCTCGACTCGCGTCATCGTGCGTTTCTGCTGAGACATCTGACCCCCGGATCGGCTCGGCCCGCGTCCTGATGTGACAACGGGTGTGATCAAAAATGTCAGAACCGTGGGTTCGTGTCAACGGCCCCGGCGTACCGGTGACAGCATGCGACGACGGCCGCCATCCGCTGGGATGGCGGCCGTCGTGTTGGCCGGTAGGGCCGATCAGCTGTCGATGCCGACCAGTTCCTTGGCGAGTTCGGCGAATCGGATCTCGATGGCCGAGACGACCCGCTGACGGTTCTTGTGGGTCTCCTCGTAGGCGAGGGTCACGCGGAGTTCGGCCGGTGCCGTCAGTTCCTTGACGGCGGCGACGGCATCGCCGACGTTGAGGTCGGCGTAACCATCGATCGGCAGATCCGCGGAGTCGACGGTGCCGGTGAACTCGCGGAGCTGGTGGAGCGCGTCCGCTGCGCCGACGGCGCCGCTGTCGCGCGCACTGTCCTCGACTGCCTCCAGGGCTGCGTCGCGGCCGGCGGCCACCGTCTTCGAGACCGCGGTACCGGCGTTCTCGATCGCGTCACCGGCACGCGAGGCGGCGTCGGCCGCGTCATCGACGGCGCTCGCGAAACGGCTGCGCACCACGGCGATCGGGTCCGGGATCTGGCGCGCGAAGTCAGCGGTCCGGTCAATGGCCCACGATGCGCCGTTCGCCGGTGCGGTGAGCGCGCGTGCCGCGAGTCCGCTCGCCCACTGGGTCGGTCCCCGGCGCAGTGCCGTAGGTCCGCCCAGCGCCTCTTCGGCGAGGACCGTGGTCAGCCAGTTGACCGTCGCGGTGTGGGCCACGACCAGCCGTTCGGCCAGGTCGACGAGCTCCGTGTCCTCCTGGCCGGTCGCGAGGGCCTTGAGATACGTCGAGCGTGCGAGGAGTCGCTGCTCCAGGGCGAGGTCGTCGAGGAGTGCCTCGTCGAGCGGTTGGGCCTGCTCCACAAGGGTCTTGGCCATCGCGCCGACGCGACCGAGAACGGGTCGGACGACATCGACGAGTCCGCCGCGGTCGCGAAGAGCGGCCTCGATCGCCTCGGCACGCTTTCGCGCCTTCTCGGCGTTCTCGGAGAGTTCCTTGCGGATCGCGTCGGTCCGGGCCTGGGCCTGGCGCGTCTCGGCGATCTGGATCTCGGTGTGGGTCATCGCGAGGATTGCACGAAGTTGCTGGTGGATGGTGGTGGTGGAAACTGTCATTGGTCTCGCTCCCTTCTCATCCGCTATGGGATGCGTACACCCCGAGTGTTGCCACCGGGTCCTCGTCTGTAACCCGTGATCGTGAATCGACGGTCGCCGGGCTCACGGATTCGTTGCGCGACAACAGGTCTCGGGCCAAGTGAGGTGAGTCACACCCCTGGTTCACGATCCGGCGAACCTCGTCATGACGACAAAACGCCCCCGGTGACGCGGTGGCGTCGTCGGGGGCGTTCAGCCGGATTCGTCGGAAAGGGTTCAGTAGTTGTAGAAGCCACGTCCGGACTTGCGTCCCAGGTGACCGGCGTCGACCATGCGCCGCAGCAGTGCCGGAGGCGCGAAGTGCGGTTCGGCGAACTCGTCGTACAACGACTCGGCGGCCGCGAGGGTGATGTCGAGGCCGATGGTGTCGACGAGCGTCAGCGGTCCCATCGGATAGCCGCAGCCGCCCTTCATGGCGGTGTCGATGTCCTCGGCCGAGGCGTAGCCGGAGTCGTACATCCGGATCGCCTGGCAGAGGTAGGGGATGAGCAGGGCGTTGACGATGAAGCCCGAACGGTCACCGGCATTGACCGGATTCTTGCCGAGGACGTCCTTGACGTAGGCGCTGACGGCGTCGGCGGTCTCCGGGGTGGTGACCAGGGTCGAGATGATCTCGACCAGTGGCATCACCGGCACCGGGTTGAAGAAGTGGACGCCCACGACGCGCTCGGGACGCTTGGTGGCGGTCGCGACCTTGATGATCGGGATCGACGACGTGTTGGTGGCGAGGATGGTGTTCTCGCCGACGGCCTCGTCGAGGCGTGCGAAGATGTCGCGCTTGAGCTGCTCGTTCTCGGGTGCGGCCTCGATGACCAGATCGCGGTCGGCGAGGTCGGCGTAGTCGAGGCTGACGCGCAGCCGGCCGAGAGCGGCGTCGGCATCTTCCTGGCTGAGCTTGCTCTTGCTGACGGCGCGGGCCAGGGACTTCTCGACACGCGCACGTGCGGCGTCGGCGAATTCCTGCTTGACCTCGATGATCACGACATCGCTGCCGGACTTCGCGCACACCTCCGCGATGCCCGCTCCCATGGTGCCGCCGCCGATGACGCCGATGTTCTTCACAGTGAAACCTCCGAGTCCGAATATCACCACACACGGTAGTACGCGGTCCGATCCCCGGTGACGGGGCGGGTGTGGAGCGGCGACGCATCGTCGACCGCGTGAGCAGGGCGAACCGGGACGACTGACCAACATGTCCCCGGGGTCCGGTCCGGGGGTGGCTACGATGGCGAAGCACGGAGCTCGCGCTCCGGCACACGCCGACACGGGAGCATTCGCATGAACCGCAGGTCACCGGCCGGATTCGCCGGCATCGTCTCGATCTCCGCAGTGATCGCACTGGTCGTCGGACTACTCGCCTCCGGCGCCGGTGCGGCGGACGCCCGAACACTGGACGGGGTGCGGTACGCGCATGCGTCCCCGGGGGCGCCCTACCGTCAGACCTGGACATCACCACGCAACTTCGTGGCGTCGGTGTGGTCGCCCTCCATGCAGACCCAGGTCCCGCTCCTCGTGCAGACGCCGGCCAACCGCAACCAGAGCGCGCCGGTGATGTACCTGCTCAACGGATCGTCTGGCGGGGAGGAGAACGACGACTGGACGCATGCCACCGATGCGAACGCCTTCTACGCGAACAAGAACGTCTGGACCGTCACTCCGATCGGCGGCGCCGCCAGCTACTACGCCAACTGGCGACGCGTGGATCCGGCGGCCAACTTCCGGTACCAGGTGAAGACGTCTCGACCGTTGCGCTGGGAGACGTTCCTGACCTCGGAACTGCCCTCCACCTTCGAAGGGGCACACGGCGGGTACAGCCGCGGGCGGGCCCGCGGTATCGCCGGGATCTCGATGTCGGGAAACTCGGTGATCCGTCTCGCGGAGAACCATCCCGGTCTGTACCGCGCGGTCGGCGCCCACTCGGGCTGTGCCGACACCGTGACGCCGACGGGGCAGCTCATGCTGAGGAATGTCGCATTCGTCCCGTACGGGGCCGATGCGACGAACATGTACGGGCTGCCCGGGGATCCTGAATGGGCTGCGCAGGACCCGGTCGTCAACGCGTACAAGCTCGCTCGTCGTACGCCGGCGCTGTGGATCAGCGCGGCCACCGGTGTGCCGGGCGGGCATGACAACCCGGCCGACCGTTCCGTCCGCGGGGACGTGGGCAGACTCGCCGCCCAGGTGACCGTCGGCGGGATCAGCGAGGCAGCGGCCCGGACCTGTACGGTCACCCTGGCCCAGCGTCTCGCGGCTCTCCGCATCCCCGCCAACGTGCGTTTCCCGGCGGTGGGCACCCACTCCTGGGGTTACTGGCAGGACCAGATGCACGAGTCCTGGCCCATGTTCGCCAGAGCACTCGGGGCGTGATCGGTTCGTCGCAGCCTTGCCGGAAATGTCGGTGTACCTGGTACTTCAGCCGACCTTCAACTCGGCGCGGCTACGTTCGGAGTGTGGACTCGGTTGAGAAACGCTGCCGACGATCGCCCGACGGGAACCCGTTCGAGGACGATCGTCGATGACGGCGACGCGCCGCGCGCTGTGGATGTCCCAGATGTTGCAGCCGGGCGTTTCGCACGTCGTCGCATTCGGGCTCACCCTCCGTGGTCCCCTCGATGGTCCGCGTCTGCTGGATGCGACGCGTGGGGTGCTCGATCACGTCGGGTGGAATGACGTACACATTCCGGCCGGACACTCGCCGGCCGAGCTGACACCATCGGATGGTGTCGCTGCAGAACCGATCCGGCGTGCCGGCTCCTCGATCGAGCCCGTTGTCCGAGTCGATCTCTCGCGATTCCCCGATCCGGAAGCCGAGAGTGACCACCGCGCGCAGCAGTTCGTCGATGCTGGCGACGGTGCAGACCTCACCATGCCGCTGTTTCGCAGCGAGTTGCACCGTCTGGCCGGCGATCATCACCGGTGGGTGGTGCGTGTGCACCACGTCCTGACCGACGGCGCCGGGGTCTTGCGTGTCATGGGACATGTCGCCGACGTGTACGGCGGCATCGCCGCTCCGGACGATCTGCCCGTCGCGGGCGCCGATCAACTGGCGGCCGACGAGAAGCGGTACGCCGACTCGCCCCGTCGGGAATCCGATGCGCGGCACTGGAAAACCGTTCTCGACGAGCACGAACCGTCACTGCTGTCGGGTGCGGCCCCGCGGATGACGTCGGAGATCACCCGGGTGACACGACGATTGACGAGCCCGCGGACCGCCGGGTCGGAGGAGCTCGTCGCCGCGTTGGCGGGTCTGTGCGCTCGCCTGCTCGACACTCCCGACGTGGGACTCGCGCTGCCGGTCGCCGCCCGCACCTCGGCGGTGCGTCGACGCGCCGTGCAACCGTTGTCGAACGTCGTGCCGCTGACGCTGAACGGGATCGGAGACCTCGCGGCGGCGGGAGCGGTCGAGTCCGTGTCGTCGGCGGTGATCGACGCGTTGCGACACCAGCTCTACCCGCGCGAGGACATGTTGCGTGGTCGCCGGGGAACCACCGCCTTCGGTGTGGTGGTCAACCTGTTGCCCACCTTCTCGCCGCCGGTCGTCGACGGTCTCCACTGGTGCCTGGAGGTGATGCGCACCGGCCCCGTCGGCGATGTCGCAGTGACGATGCACCCTGCCGATCAGTTCGGTGAGCGGGCGGTCACCTGGGAGGCACCGGCGGCGGCCTTCGACGCCGGCGCGCTGGATACGCTGGCCGCGCGATACGACACCTACCTGACGGCGTTTGTTCGCGAGATCGACGACGGGGTGGCCATCCCGGACGATGCGGTCTTCGTGGAAGGCGAGTGGGACCGCTTCCGGCGACGCAGCGGCCCGCCCGCGCCACCGTTCGTCCCCACCGTCGGCCTGTTCGCCGAGTACTGCACGGCGGATCCGTCGGCCGCCGCGCTCGTCGACGGCGAGGTCGAGTGGTCCCGTGCAAAGCTCGCGGAGCGGGTGAGTCATTGTGTGAGGCGGCTCCAGGCCGAGGGTGTGCAGGCCGGTGATCCGGTGGCGGTGGCCGTCGGGAGATCGGCGGCGTCGGTGGTGGCGTTCTGGTCGGTACTCATGGTCGGCGGCGTCTGGGTGCCTCTGGGCGACCCGGCCGCTCCTGAGGCGAGAACGCAAGCGCTCCTTGCCCGTTGCGGTGCGCGGATCGGACTGTGTGGTCCGGGCGCCGCCGTCGAGGACGGCATCCGCTGGCTGGTGCTCGACGATGGAAATGATTGCGCCGCAACAACGTTCGACGAGGTGGCCCAACGGCGGCCGGCGGGATACGACCGCGGCCCCGACGACGCTGCATACATCCTCTTCACCTCGGGTTCCACCGGCCGTCCGAAGGGTGTGGTGATACCGCACCGCGGGTTCCCCGCGCTCGTTGCCGAGATCCGGGCGTCGTATGCGCTGACGTCTCGGTCACGCCTGCTGCATGTCTCGTCCCCGACCTTCGACACCGGGATCGTCGAGATGCTGTCCGCCGTGGCGACCGGGGCGACGCTGGTCATCGCGCCCGCATCCACCCAGGGAGGTGACCCGCTCGCCGATCTCATCCGCAGGCACGGCGTCACCCACATCATCATGACGCCGTCGGTGCTCGAGACCTTACCGGTCGACCTCGCGGACGGGTTCACCCAGGTGATCGTCGGCGGTGAGCCGCCGCAGGCTTGTCTCGTGGACAAGTGGAGCGCACGTGTACCGGTGCGAAATGCATATGGGCCCACCGAAACCCGATGCAGCATCAACATCTCCGGACCTCTCTCGACGCACGGGGAGATCACCGTGGGTCCGCCGATGGTCGGGGTGACCGAGTCCGTATTGGACCGGCGCGGCCGTCCCCAGCCACCAGGCGCCCTCGGTACCGTGCATTGTGCGGGACCGCAAGTGGCGGACGGTTATCTCGACGACCCCGAACAGACCGATGAGGCCTTCGTCGACTGCACCATCTCCGACGATCCGGTCATGTACCGGACCGGTGACGTCGCCACGTGGACCGAAAGCGGGGATCTGCGGATACTCGGCCGGCGGGACGGGCAGGTCAAGTTGCGCGGCCTGCGCATCGAACTCGGTGAGATCGATGCCGCACTGATGCGGTGTGACGGGGTCCGGCGCTGCGCGACGACACTCCGTGACCTGCAGTCAGGGCGCGCCGGGATCGTGTCCTTCGTGGTCCCCGAAGACATCTCCCGTCCACCCGGCCGACGAGCGATTCGTCGGGAACTGGCTCGGATGCTGCCGTCGTACATGGTGCCGGCGCTGGTCGTCATCCTCGACGAGATGCCGCGTGCCGTCAGCGGGAAACTGAGTCTCGCTGCATTGCAGCATCTTCCGTTGCCGGTGAACGATCCGACCCGCGGGGCGGTCGGCCCCCACGAGGCACTGCTGCTACGCGTGGTCGGCGAGGTCCTGGGTGTCGAATCGATCGATCCGATGATGGGGTTCGTGGAGCAGGGCGGCGACTCGCTGGCGGTCATGCGGGTCGCTCAGGGACTCGCCGAGGCAGGTTATCCGGAGATCGGACCGAACGACGTGCTGACCTCGCCCGACCTCGCGTCTCTCGCCGAGCAGATGGCGCAGCGGACACCGCGGGTGCGTGACGAGCGAGACGAGCCTGCCGGAGACGGCGACGCCGCCGAACGCCCCCTGACGCCTGCTGAGCGAACTGTGGTGCGCGAGCCGGGCCACCCTGTCGCGCAATTGATCTGCGTCGCCTGGGTCCCCTCGTCGTGGGACCGCCCGGGGGTGGCGGAGACATCGGCGCTCATCGGTGCCCTCCTCGAACGGCACCGGTCACTTCGGTCCACGTTCCCCGACACCCCGACGGGGCCGATCCGGCGAACAGCGCGCGACGTACCGCTCGATGCGGTCGTGTCCCGGATCGAGGTGGTGGACATCCCGGATCGGGAACGCCTACGAGCGGAAGCGAAGGAGATGGCGGCAACCCTGGACGTGCGGGTGGCGCCACCGCTGGCAGTGCGTCTCCTCGAGGGGCCGGACGGCCTCGTCATGGGTGCGGTCGCGGTGATGCACCACATCGCGGTGGACGGGCGTTCGCTGGGGGTGCTCGCCCGCGACGCCGAAGCGCTGATGACGGGCGGGGCCCTGACTCCGGAGGGGCCGTCTGCGGAGTTGGATCCGGCGAGTACGGCAGGCGACGACGAAGGCTTCGAACTGCACAACTTCTGGAAAGAGTTGCTCGTACAGCAGAGCGATTCGGCTTTCGAACTGGGCGGCGTCGACCCGGCGACGTGGCCGATCGATGGCGCGATCCGTCGTCGCGGGTTGGTCGATGCGGACACCTACATGCGTTTCCGAAGCCGAGCGGCAGCGGAACACATGACGCCGTTCGAGGCCTTCGGAGACGTGGTGGCCAGGGCGCTGGCGGACATGACCGGACAACCCGGTGTCCTGGCCGCCACGACGGTGTCCAAGCGTCCCCCGGGTGCGGAGGGCGTCGTCGAAAACCACGTGCTCGCGGTGATCACCCCGCTGTCGGTGGGCGAGGATCGAGATACTTCGGTCGCCTTGCGTCGCAGGTGCATTCGCGCCGCATCGGCGCCCATGGAGGAAGTGCTCGACCTCGCGGGCCGGACCGTCGACGACGACCATCTGTTCCCCGTACCCGTCTTGCTCGGCTGGTCGCCGGTGATCTCACCGCCGTCATCCGGTGGAATCCTCTACGCGTTCCCGCCGCGTCGCACACGCTGGCTGCTTCAGGTCGAGGGGTGTCCGACGCCGACGGGTGAACTCGAGGTCGGTGTCACGGGTGCGACCCAGGCGCTGGGGATCGAGCGGACCGAGCGCGTTCTGGCGGAGGTGAGCCGGTGCCTGCGTCGGTGGTGAGATGAGTTCTGTCAGAGCACCACACATCTGGTCCGGCAGATTCGGATGGCGGAGTGTCCGCGTCCGGCTGACGGTCATCGGTGTGGCGACCCTGTTCGCGGCCCTGGCAATCGCCGGCGGGCTGGTGCTGATCGTGGTCTACCGTTCGCTCACCGACGCCGCCGACACGGCGACGTCGACACGGAGTCAAGACATCGCCGACGCCCTGGCGCAGGGTGGGCTCGCGGCGGTGGCGACGACCGAGCTGGAGCCGACCGACTCGATCGGCATCGTGCAGATCGTCGGCCGAGATGGGTCCGTGCTCGCGGCGAGCCACGAGCGGCAACGGGTCCGGCCACTGGTGGCCCCGGTGGATGCCGGGGTACGGCATACCGCGGTGGACGCGACATTCCCCGGAGAGGACGACGAGTTCCGCGTCGTGGTTCGGGGCGTGACGGCGCCGGACGGGCAGGTGTTCAGCGTTGTCGTCGGAGCCGGTGAAGCACACATCCACGCGACCGTGCTGACGGTTTTCGGCGTCCTCTGCGTGGTGTTCCCGATCATCCTCATCGTCGCGGCGGCGACGACCTATGAGCTCGTCGGCCGAACACTGCGACCAGTGGAGGCCATCCGAACCGAGGTTGCGGAGATTTCGAGATCCGGTGTGGCGCGACGGGTTCCGGTCGCCGACACGGACGACGAGATCGCCACGCTCGCGGTGACGATGAACGAGATGCTCGATGCGCTGGCCTTCGCCCGCGAACAGCAGATCAGGTTCGTCGGCGATTCCTCACACGAACTGCGAAGCCCGCTCGTCACCATCCTGGGATTGCTGGAGCTCGCCGTCCGGACAGGTGAACCGATCGATTCCGCGACGGTGTCCACACTCCTGCTGCCCGAGGCCCACCGCTTGCGCGACCTCGTCGACGACCTTCTTCTCCTGGCCCGTGCCGACGAGTACGGACTGCGGCCCTCATTCGAGGAAGTGGATCTCGACGACATCGTCAACGACGAGGTCACCCGGCTCGATCTCACCACCGACCTCGAGATCTCGGCGACCGTGCTGCCGGTTCGTGCACTCGGCGACCGCGACCAGCTCGGCCGCGTGGTACGGAATCTGTGCGACAACGCCGTTCGGCATGCCCGTTCCGCAGTGACGGTGACCATGGCCGTCGACCCGGAATGGGTGACGATCAGTGTGGCCGATGACGGGCCGGGTATTCCTGTCGACGATCGTGCACGCGTCTTCGACCGCTTTGTGCGGCTCGACGATTCGCGAGATCGCCGGGGCGGCACCGGACTCGGCCTCTCGATCGTCGACGAGATCGTTCGTGCACATCACGGCACCGTCACCGTGCTCGACACCGACGGCGGAGGCTGCACCATCGGGGTGTCGTTACCGCTGCGGGCCGATCAGGTCGAGGGGTCACCGCCATTGTCGGCGAGCCGATAGCCGGCGCCGCGGACGGTTTCGATCGCGCGAACCCCGAAAGGGGTGTCGATGTGTCGGCGGAGGTAGCCGACGTACACCTCGACGATGTTGTCGTCGCCACGGTAGTGCTCGTCCCACACCGCCCGCAGGATGTCGGTCTTGCTGACCACGTTGCCCTTGTGACGTATCAGGTATTCGAGAACCGCGAATTCTCGGGCGGTGAGGCGGATCGGTGTCTCCCCACGCCGGACCTCTCGTCGCGCCGGGTCCAGCGAGAGCGATCCGGCCTGCAGGATGGTCGGTCGTTCCGGGGCGCCGCGCCGTGCGAGTGCGCGTAATCGCGCGGACAGCACGACCAAGGAAAACGGTTTGACCATGTAGTCGTCGGCGCCGAGATCGAATGCGTCCGCCTCGTCGTACTCCCCGTCCTTGGCGGTGAGCATGAGTACCGGGGTCCACACACCGCGGTGCCGCAGCTCTCGGACGAGTTCGTAGCCGTTGAGTCGCGGCATCATGATGTCGCTGACGATGACGTCGTAACTTCTGGCACAGGCGGATTCGACACCCGCGACGCCGTCGGCGGCGGTGTCGACGGCCCAGCCCTCGGCCCGCAGGGTCCGCCGCAGGGTCTCGGTGGCCCGCGGATCGTCCTCGACGACCAGTACGCGCATGTGCTCCAGTATCTGCCCGGACTCGGTCTGCCCGACGTGATTCACGTGTTCGTGCGTGTCATGACCAGGCGGCGCGGGAGCCGGAATCGCCGGTTCGGTAGACGATGTACAGCGACCCCACGGCCACCACGATCAGCGCGACCCCCAGGACGAGTGCAGTCACCCGCTGCGAGAGTTTCGCCGATGCCGGGATTCTCGTGTGGATGGTGGCCATCACCCGCTCGTCGTGAACCGCCCACCAGAGGACGGCGAGTGCGAACAGCGGACCGACCCAGTAAATGACCTGTTCCCCGAACCCGGCGTGGTGTTCGATCGCGGGATTCGGACCCACGCGCTCTTCCAGCGATTCTCCGGCAGTCGTGGTGAGTGGAACGGAGATCAACGCGGCCAGAGCGACCAGGGGAGTGAGGATTCCGAGGCGGGCCCGTGCCGCCGGCCAGCACACCCCGATGATCGCCATCAGGGCGGTGAGTGGGACCAGCACCACGACGACGTGTACGAGGAGCGGGTGAATGG
This sequence comes from Gordonia sp. GONU, assembly GCF_024733855.1. Taxonomy (NCBI): domain Bacteria; kingdom Bacillati; phylum Actinomycetota; class Actinomycetes; order Mycobacteriales; family Gordoniaceae; genus Gordonia; species Gordonia sp. GONU. The sequence continues at coordinate 261,493 of NZ_JANRHB010000002.1, read as the reverse complement.
GCAGGCCGTTGATTGTGTTCACGCTGCGACGGTAGCCCGGCGATGTTGAAGGGTAGCTGAAATGCCGAACATGTCACATCCGGTGATACGACCCGTCGTTCGTGCGTGCGACCTGCCCGTGTCGGATGAGCCGTTCGAGGTGCAGTCCGGCCGTGCGGCGCTCGACGGCATCGACGAAGGGCATCTGTACGTGAGGTCGGTATACGAGCCGGTGCCCGACGATCTCGTCGAGTCGCCGGGGCCGGTCCAGGAATTCCAGCAACCGTTCCTCGCGCCGGTGGATGACGCCCTCGTACGCTTTCAGGTGTTCTCGAAAAACTCTCGCGCCCTCCACGACTCCCTTCTGGTGGAAGGTGCCGTACCACCGGGCCTCGACCTCGCGGACGCGCGCGATGGAGGCGAGGTAGTCGTCGACGCTGCTGCCGACGTCGCCGTACATCGGGCCGAAGCGAGTGAGGTCGATGTCGGCGATGTAGAAGAAACCGGTCGGTTCGACGAGGACGCCGCAGTGTCCACGGGTGTGGCCGGGGAGGTGGACGACCGTCGCGGTGATGTCCCCGAGATCGAAGACGTGCCCGTCGCCGACGCCGCGCGCGTCCGGAAAGCCGGGCGTGAGTGCGAAGGTGTCACCGATCTGGGCGTCGACCGCGGCGCGTTCCTCGGGCGTGAGTCCGTAGCCGTCGAGAAGGACCTGGAGTGAACGAACTCCGCCGACTTCGTCGTGATGCGCATACTTCGCGGTGTCGAAGTGGCGCAGGCCGGCGATGTGGTCCTCGTGCGCGTGGCTGATCATGACGGCATCGGCACCGACGGGGTCGTGGTCGACGTCGAGGGAGGGATCGAGGACCAGCGTCGCCTCGGAACCGTGCACGACGACGGTGTTTCCGTACGGGAACGTTCCACCGTGCGTGGATGCGAGCACGGTCACCTGGTCGAAGCGGGTTTCGGTGAAGCGCGACGCCGTGGTCATCTGGTCTGCCTACCCGCGCGGAGAGCGAGATGTCAATGACCGCGCTCGCGCGGGGTCGCATCGTCGTCGGGAGGGTCGGTCATGCCACGTGCGGTCAGAGGCAGGACGATCCACGCCATCGAGAACACGACGAACGTGCAGCACCCCGCCACGACTGCCGGTACCGGACCGGCGGTCGCACCGAACACCACGGTGATCGCGCCGGACAGCGCCAGCCCGAGGAGTGTCAGCCCGGCGAAGGCCATGTAATGCGCGAGGGCGACGATGAGCGCGAGTTGGTGCCGGCGGAACAGCGCGCGGTGCAGTGCGACCGGTGCGGCGAGCAGGATGGCGGCGCCGACCGCGAAGGACACGGTGATCAGGTAGACGACGCGCAGGCCACCACCGAGGTCCTCGAAGCGGCTCTGGAACGGCATGGTCAGCAGAAACCCGGTCAGGATCTGCACGCCGGTCTGCACGACGCGCAGCTCTTGTAGCAGGGAATTCCAGTTGCGGTCGAGGCGCTGGGTCTCGGTTTCGTCGCGTTCAGCGCGGTTCCACGCGGCATCGTCGGCGCCGGGATGTCCGGTGGGAGGTTCGGTGTCCGTTGGATGGGCCACTGTCTCATCCTCGCATCAGCGGGGACGAGAACCGAGTCGGTTGAGCTGCAGTGCCGATTACTTGCCGTGATCCCTGGCAAAAGGCCACGAGGCGGAGGACCATCGGTCCATGGCCACGTCCCTGGATGAAGTCACGAAGTCTCAGGTGGGTTTGCTGCGGTGGACCGACATGCACCGACGGGTCCGCGCGTTTGTCGACGGTCAGGTGGTCGTCGACTCGGCCGAACCGATCCAGGTCTGGGAGCCGTATCGGGTGGTCGGGTGCTACGCGGTGGGAACCGCGGACATCGCCGTCCCACTCGAGCATCACGTACCGACGATGCCGGGCGCTGATCACCCCCCGATCCTGACGCCGGCGCATCCGTTTTCGATGCACACCGCGCCCGGCGCGGCCTACGACATCGGGGCCGACACGCGGACGCTGGTCGGAGCTGGGTTTCGGCTCGACGACCCTGATCTCGCCGACTATGTACTCCTTGACTGGGACGCGTTCGACGAATGGCGCGAGGAAGAACAGATCGCGATGGGTCATGCGCACGACCCGTACAAACGAATCGACTGCCTCGCCACCAGCAGGCACATCGTCGTGCGCATCGGGGACACCGTGCTGGCGGAGAGTCACAACCCGACGCTCCTGCTGGAAACACACCTCCCGGCGCGGCACTACATCCCGCGCGAGGACGTCCGGATGGATGTCCTGCAACGCTCCGACACCGTCACCGTGTGTGCGTACAAAGGTCAGGCGACGTACTGGTCGGCGGTGGTCGGCGACGAGGTCGTTCCCGACGTCGCCTGGACCTACACCGATCCGCTGCCCGACGCCGAACCGGTGCGGGATCTGATCTGCTTCTACGACGAGCGGGTCGACGTGCAGATCGACTGACTCACGCGGTGAAGGTCGGCGGATCGGCCGGCCGTTTCATCTGCGCGAACGTCGTGCCGGCGATGGCGACGAGCGAGGTGTACAGGGTCTCGGCCTCATCGCCGGTCGGGATGTCGGCGAGCACCGGTCCGAAGAAGTAGGTGCCGTCGATGCCGAGGATGGGGCTGCCGCCGTCCTCGCCGAGCGATTCTTGGCTGCGTTCGTGGGACGCGCGCACCGCGTCGTCGAAGGTGGCGTCGTCCATGGCGTCGGCCAGCTCGGCCGGGAGTCCTGCCTCGGCCAGCGCCTCGGCGACGACCGTCGTGGTCACCTCGTCGCCCGCGAAGTGGATACGTCTGCCGAGCGCGGAGTAGAGCGGCTCGATGACGTCGGCGCCGGCCTTGTCGGTGGCGGCCGCGACGACGCGTCCCAGCCGGAGTGCCGTGTCGAGCCGGCGGCGCTGTTCGTCGGAATCCGGCTCCTCGTCCTCGTTCAGGATCGCGAGACTCATGAGGTGCCAGTCGACATCCGCATCGTGGGCGTTTGCGCGGTCGAGGAGCCAACGCGACGCGGCCCAGGCGAAGGGGCATACCGGATCGAAGTAGAAGTCGAAGTGGGTCATGGGGGCGGCGTACCCAATTCGGCCGGGTTCGATACGTGAGGTGTCAGCGGATCGAGTACCGGATCGGCAGGTGCTTGAGCCCGCCGACGAACACCGTCGCGGCCAGTTCGGGTTCGCCGGCCAGCTCGATCGAATCCAGTCGCGGGATCAGTGCGCTGAACAGACTTCGCATCTCCATCCGCGCCAGCGCTGCGCCCAGGCAGAAGTGCACGCCGTAACCGAACGCGAGGTGCTTGTTCGGGAAGCGTCCGACGTCGAAGGTGAACGGGTCGTCGAAGATCTCTTCGTCCCGGTTTCCGGAAGTGTAAGCGAGATAGACGGATTCGCCCTTGGCGATCGGTACGCCACGCACCGAGGTGTCCGCGGCGGCCGTGCGCATGAATTCCTTGACCGGCGTGGTCCAGCGGATCATCTCCTCCACCGCGGTGTCGATGAGTTCGGGGTCGTGGCGGAGGCGGTCGAGTTCGTGGGGGTTCTCGATGAGTGCGCGCAGGCCTCCGGAGATCGCGTCCTTGGTGGTGTCGTGGCCGGCGCTGGCGACGATCACGTAGTAGGAGGCGGTGTCGACGTCGGAGAGGGGCTCGCCGTCGATCCGGCCGTTGGCGATTGCCGATGCCAGGTCGCCGGTGGGATTCGCGCGCCGGGAGGCGGTCAGTTTGCTGAAGTAGTCGAAGAAGTCCAACAGCGTCGCCATCCGCTCCTCGAGCGTGGTGCCGCGCTGGTACTCCTCGTCGTCGGCGCCGAACATCTCCTGGGTCAGCTGGTGCATCCGGGGGAAGTCCTCTTCGGGTAACCCCAGTAACGACAGGATGACGTACAGCGGGAAGTGGATGGCGATGTCCTCGACGAAGTCGCATTCCGGACCGATCTCGGCCATCTTGTCGACGTAGCGTTTCGCCAGTGCGTCCACCTGGACTTGTAGCTCGCGCAACGCCTTCGGCCGGAACCAGTCCTGGCCGATCGCCCGCACCTTCTTGTGGTGGGGGTCGTCCATGTGGATCAGGGTGCGCAACCCCGCTCCGGACTCGAGCTGCGACTTGGCGAAGTCGTCGGCCACTGCGGTCACCAGCACCGGGCGGGGCTCGCTGAGCCAGAGGTTGTTGTCGCGCTCGATGTCCATGATGTCGGCGTGTCTGGTGATCGCGTAGAACGGCCGGTAGGGGGCTTTGTCGACGTAGGCGACCGGGTTGTGCGCCCGGAGGTGGGCCATCGCCGCGTGGAGTCGCGGCTCGTCGGCGTAGGCCGTCGGATCGGCGAATACGTTGGCGGCCTCGTCGGTCATGCTCGTGCTCACCGATCGCGTCCTTCCGTCGAACGGGTGCTTCTCGCTTCGAGTGTCCGATATCGCCGTGTTCCAGATCGGCAGATTGGTGAACCCGACCGATTTACGCTGGACACATGCCCTATCGGGTTCTGGCCGACGGCATAGCGGTCCTGCATCTGCTGTTCCTGCTGTATCTGACGTTCGGCGGGTTCATCGCCTGGCGGTGGCCACGCACCGTCGTGCTCCACCTCGCGGCCGTGGGGTGGGGACTCGCCTCGGTGGGCTTGGGGCTGTGGTGCCCGCTCACCGATGCCGAGAACTGGGCGCGGCATCGTGCCGGCGAAGCGGGGCTGCCCTCGACCGGGTTCATAGACCACTACCTGACCGGGGTGATCTACCCCGATTCTGCCCTCGGCCTGGTGCGCGGGTTGGTCGCTGCCGTGGTCGTTGCGTCGTGGGTGGGGCTGTGGTGGCGGGTCCGGACCCGTCCGCGCCGCCGCAGAGTCGCTGGTTCGCGGTAGAGGAGCCACCTGCAGCTAGCGCGTGTTCGGGCGAGGTGGCGATTCCGGGGGACTCGAGCCCGGCGGTAGCGCACGGCGAGGTCTCAGCAGGGGGAGCATCCACTCGTAGACGGTGTCGTCGTTGAGCAAGGTGAAGTGGTGGGCGCCGCCGATGTGGAACCCGTCGTCGACCTCGAATCCGAGGTGCCGCTTCCGATCTCGGCCACCGCCGCTGTTCGTCATCACCAATCCGTCGCCGACGATACAGCCGAATGGGTGATCGGGTCGTCGGGTCACGGTCGCCGTGACGTAGAGATGCCGCGCGCCCTTCATGAGCGGTGGGTAATCGACCGCGGGCTGTAGAAAGGCCTCCGGGTCGGTGTCGCGCCACTGCTCTTCGGTGACCGTCCCGTGGAACAGGTCGCGGACTCCGGCACTGCGCCGAGCGAGCAGCGCGCCGAATGGACGGCTGGTCGGCCACAGGCGCAGGGCCGCCGTCGCCCAGTGAACCCCTCGTGCCAGGGGCGCGCCGAGGTGCGGCGTACCGAGGCACACCGTCTGTCGAACCAGGTGGGGCCAATACGTATCGACGGCGGCGGCCTGATGGCACGCACTCCGGATCACCAGTCCGCCCATCGAGTGGCCGATGAGGGTCAGGTCGGTGACCGGCACCGGCCACGACAACAGCAGGTCGGCGAGCAACTGTGCGAGATCGCGGCCGTTGTCACTGATGTGTCGTCCCGAGTTGTACCGGATCATGACCTCGGTGCTGCCGAGGTCATCGGCCAGGCGTGCGCCGTAGGTGGGTCTGCCGCCGAGCTCCCACGCGAACTCGGTCTCCATGAGGCCGTGCAGGAACACCGTCAGGTGCCCGGTGGCCCGGGGGAAGGCGCCCGCCAGGTCCTCCGGGGTGATCGGAACGATCGCGCCGTCGACACGGACGGCGGTCTCCGGAGCCAGGGGTGACTGCTCGGCGGTCAGCTGATCCCCGATCAAACCGTCGAGGATGCCGATCGCCACGGCGCCGCGCTTGGTCTCGGACGGCACCCCACCGTGGCGGTCGGCGAGCGACTCGGCCAGGTCGCCGACCACATCGACGGACGAGACGATAGCGGAATAGGTGGACGTGCTGATGGCGTCGTGCATCATCTGGGCGGGACGGACCCGGGGACCCCAAGCGGCGCGCAGGCCGCCGAAGACGGTGTCGGCAATGGATGCGTGCACGGTTGCGATTCCTGTGACAGCTCTGCCCAGCTCGGTTCGGCCCAGGGCCGCGAGTGCGGGCATCTCGCGATCGCGAGGGTGATCTGCCGACATGAGTTCAGTGTACGTTTGTAAACTGATTCCGGGTGCAACGCGTACAGACGGAAGACGCAGTGGACGAAACCGGTTCGTTTCTCGGGGATCGTGCCTATCATCAGCGGGACGATCGACGGTCACGGCCCGGCGTGGCGCCGTTTCCTCGGTGTCGCCTGGCCACGGCGGGAGCACCGGTATGCAGTTGATGGACCCGATGGAGGCGGCCTTGATGAGCGCCGAGACGCTCGTCAACCCGATCCACGTCGCTGCGCTGATGATCTTCTCTCCGCCCGATGATGCGGGGCCGGGCTTTGTCGACGATCTCTATACGCAGGGACTCATCGCCACCGACGCGGTTGATCCGCGGCTGGCACGCCGCCCGCACATCGGCGTCGACACGCTGGGGCTGTGGACGTGGGAACAGGTCGAGGTCAATGTTGTCGATCATGTTCGGCGCCTACACCTCCCGCCTGGAGGCGACGATGCCGAACTGTGGCGTCTGATCGGCGATCTGCACGCGCAGGGGTTGTCACGATCCCGGCCGCTGTGGCAGGCGTACTTGATCGGTGGCCTGTCCGGCGGGCGGTTCGCGTTCTACATCAAGATCCATCACGCGCTGGTCGACGGGGTGGCCGGCATGCAGATGATCGCCGACTCCTTGAGTGGGGACCCGGACAGGCGCGACCTGAAACCCTTCTACGCCGCCAGCGTCCATTCTCCGCGGGTCGCGTCGCCGGCGAAACCGTCATCCGGGCCGCACCCGCTCACGGCCGTCCGGTCGGCCGCGGGTCTCGCGAAGTCGTCGCTGGGGTTTGCCCGAAGCGTCGTCGGTGGGCAGCGCGATCTGCTGGTCGGGGCGCTGCAAGGTAGGGTCGGCCTGCCGTTGAGTGCACCGTTCGTCCGGTTCAACGGCCGAGTGGGCCCGGACCGGGCGGTCGTCGGCGCCACCTTCGAGCTCAGTCGGGTACGGGCGATCCGCGTGGCAGCCGACGTCACCGTCAACGATGTGCTGACCGCGGTCATCTCCGGGGTGTTACGCGATTTGCTCGCCGAGCGGGGCGAACTCCCGAGGCGCTCGCTCGTCGGTCTGTGCCCGATCTCGGTGCGGGTGCTCGACGATCCGGGACAAACCGCGCGCAGCAACGCCTTCGGATTGGAAACATGCTCCCTGGCAACCGATGTCGACGATCCGGTGGAGCGGCTCGCGACGATCCACCGGGCCATGGACTTTGCGAAGAAACAGGTCGCAGCCCACGGCGGGGCTGCATCGCTGGCCTTGGTGGTGCCGAATGTCGCGCAGAGCGTCGTGACCGCGTTGCTGCCTTTCGGTCCCAAGCGGCGCACCGGATACAACCTGCCGATATCCACCCTCCGAGGTCCCGCTGAAGAGATGTACTACAACGGCGCCCGCCTGGACTCGCTGTTCCCGATCTCGACGGTGTTCGCCGGTCTGGGTCTCAACATCACCGTCTACTCGCACGGGGACAAGGTGTCGTTCGGCTGTGTCGCCGGCCGCGAGATGCTGCCAGACGTAGAACCGCTCATCCCGCTGGCGGAGCGTGTGCTGGCCGAACTCGAGACCGCTTACGGGCTCGCGTCGGGCTAGGTGCGGAATCGCGCGATGGTCCATTCCGTGATGGTGGCGCGGGCTTCGCCGCTTCTCGCGATCTTCGCAGGATCCCTGGCCGAAGACCCGGAAGCCGCCTACCAGGCTGCGCAGAGAGCGGGTCCCGATATGACGCAGTTCACATCTATATCGAAGCTGAGCGGAATGTACTCAACTTTGTTGGCGTTGCATCCTCCGTATGGCTCATACTTGAGCCTGTTGGACTAAAGAGAAAGGTGCACGCGAGTGGACAGCTTCACCCCCACCACGAAGACACAGCAGGCATTGAGCGCTGCTGTGCAGGCGGCGGCCAGTGCTGGCAACCCCGATGTGCGACCGGCCCACATCCTGGTGGCGTTGCTCGATCAGTCCGACGGCATCGCGTCGCCACTGCTCAAGGCAGTGGGCGTGGACCCGTCGAGCGTTCGTGCGCAGGCCCAGGGACTGGTCGATCGCATGCCGACGGTGGCCCAGGCCAGTGCGACGCCCCAGCTTTCCCGCGAATCGATCGCGGCCATCAGTGCAGCTCAGCAGCTGGCCGGTGAACTCGACGACGAGTACGTCTCGACCGAGCACGTCGTCGTCGGTCTGGCGACCGGTGACTCCGACGTCGCCAAGTTGCTGCACAACGCCGGCGCGACCCCGCAGGAGTTGCGGGACGCGTTCGTCGCCGTACGCGGCAGCGCCCGGGTCACCTCCGAGGACCCGGAGTCGACCTACCAGGCACTCGAGAAGTACTCGACCGACCTGACCGCGGCGGCCCGCGAAGGCAAGCTCGACCCGGTCATCGGGCGCGACACCGAGATCCGGCGTGTCGTGCAGGTGCTCAGCCGGCGGACCAAGAACAACCCGGTCCTCATCGGTGAGCCCGGCGTCGGCAAGACGGCGATCGTCGAGGGCCTGGCCCAGCGCATCGTCGCCGGCGACGTGCCGGAATCGCTGCGCGGCAAGACCGTCATCTCCCTCGACATGGGTTCGATGGTCGCCGGTGCCAAGTACCGCGGCGAATTCGAGGAGCGGCTCAAGGCCGTGCTCGACGAGATCAAGGGATCGGCCGGACAGGTCATCACCTTCATCGACGAGCTGCACACCATCGTCGGGGCCGGTGCGACCGGCGATTCCGCGATGGACGCCGGCAACATGATCAAGCCGATGCTCGCCCGTGGTGAGCTGCGGCTGGTCGGTGCCACGACCCTCGAGGAGTACCGCAAGTACATCGAGAAGGACGCCGCACTCGAGCGTCGCTTCCAGCAGGTGTACGTCGGCGAACCGTCGGTCGAGGACGCCATCGGTATCCTCCGCGGCCTCAAGGACCGGTATGAGGTGCACCACGGCGTGCGCATCACCGACTCCGCATTGGTCGCTGCGGCAACACTTTCCGACCGCTACATCACCTCGCGATTCCTCCCCGACAAGGCCATCGACCTCGTCGACGAGGCGGCGTCGCGGTTACGGATGGAGATCGACTCGCGCCCCGTCGAGATCGACGAGGTCGAGCGCATCGTCCGCCGGCTGGAGGTCGAAGAGGTTGCGCTGCAGAAGGAAACCGACGCGGCGTCGAAGGAGCGGCTCGAGAAGCTACGCGCCGAACTGGCCGACCAGAAGGAGAAGCTCAACGAGCTCTCCGCGCGGTGGCAGTCGGAGAAGACCGCGATCGACGCGGTACGCGACCTCAAGGAGGAGCTGGATCGTCTTCGCGGCGAGGCCGATCGCGCCGAGCGCGACGGTGACCTCGGGCGCGCGGCCGAGCTGCGGTACGGCCGAATCCCGGGCCTGGAGAAGGAACTCGAGGCCGCACTGGAGAAGACCGGCACCGATCCCGGCCAGGACGTGATGCTGCAGGAGGAGGTCGGACCCGACGACGTGGCGCAGGTCGTGTCGTCGTGGACCGGAATCCCGGCCGGACGCATGCTCGAAGGTGAGACCGCCAAGCTGCTGCGCATGGAAGACGAACTGGGGCAACGCGTCATCGGTCAGAAGGCCGCTGTCGAAGCCGTCTCCGACGCGGTGCGTCGTGCACGCGCCGGTGTCGCCGACCCGAACCGGCCGCTCGGCTCGTTCATGTTCCTCGGCCCCACCGGTGTCGGCAAGACCGAGCTGGCCAAGGCGCTCGCGGAGTTCCTGTTCGACGACGAGCGGGCGATGGTCCGCATCGACATGAGCGAGTACGGCGAGAAGCACAGCGTCGCAAGGCTCGTCGGTGCTCCCCCCGGCTATGTCGGGTACGAGGCCGGAGGTCAGCTGACCGAGGCCGTGCGTCGTCGCCCGTACACGGTGGTCCTGTTCGACGAGATCGAGAAGGCCCACCCGGACGTGTTCGACGTGCTGCTGCAGGTGCTCGACGAAGGCCGACTCACCGACGGCCAGGGACGGACGGTGGACTTCCGCAACACCATCCTGATCCTGACCTCGAACCTCGGCGCGGGTGGCGACAAGGATCAGGTCATGGCGGCGGTGCGCTCGGCGTTCAAGCCCGAGTTCATCAACCGGCTCGACGACGTGGTGATCTTCGATGCTCTCAGCCCCGAGGAGCTGGTGGCGATCGTCGACATCCAACTCGGACAGCTCAAGAAGCGGCTGGCCCAGCGTCGCCTCGACCTCGAGGTGTCGCCGAAGGCCAAGGAATGGCTCGGCGCACGTGGATTCGATCCGCTGTACGGTGCTCGTCCGCTGCGCCGGCTGGTGCAGCAGGCCATCGGTGACCAGCTCGCCAGGCAGTTGCTGAAGGGAGACATCCGCGACGGCGACATCGTTCCGGTGAACGTCAGTGCCGACGGGGAGTCGTTGGTGCTCGGCTGAGTTCAGATCTAGAGAGGGACCCACCCTTCGGGGTGGGTCCCTTTGTCGTGGTTCCAGTCGACGACTCCGATTACCTGGGCTTCGACGCGGCGCCTCGCTGCGCTCGGTGCCGGCTCAGCCGGCGGTGGGGCGCACGACCGCTCGGTGCCGGCTCAGCCGGCGGTGTGGGCGCACGACCGCTCGGTGCCGGCTCAGCCGGCGGTGGGGGGCACGACCGCTCGGTGCCGGCTCAGCCGGCGGTGTGGCGCACGACCGCTCGGTGCCGGCTCAGCCGGCGGTGGGGCGCACGACCTCTCGGTGCCCGGCGTCGAGGCGGCGGGTCCAACCCCGGGCGTCGAGGTGTTCGAGCAGTGGGATCATCACGCGTCTCGTCGTGGAGAGCGCCTGGCGGGCCTCGCTGGTCGTGAACGGCTGGTCGAGTGCGGCGAGGGTCCGCATGGCCAGCGCCGGCGCGGTCGGCAACAGCACCACGCCGTCGCGCAAGCGGAGGATGCGGCCGGTGCGCTCGGCAGCCGCGAGCTCCCTGGTCCCCAGGCCGAGCGCGGAGAGATCGTCCGCCTCGGGAGCGCGGAACGGCTGCTCGGCCAGACGGCGCTCGAGAGCGTTCATCGCTTCGTCGGCGTCACCGAGATCCGGGACATGGCCCGGGATCGAGAGATGGCCGTCGGACGACGTGAGTCCGGCGTCGGCGATCACCGTCGGCAACAGTGCTCCGTCAGGGAGATTCAGCAACGAAGGAACCCCTGACGTCGACAGGCCGGCGGACATGGGCTCACGCTCATGAACTCCGACGACCGCGTCGTGCAGGCGCCGGGCCCATGCCGCGCAGGTGGATTCGTCGACCCACCACTCGTCGATGACACGAACCCCCGGCGGTGGCGTCTCACCGTCGTGGACGAGGCCGAGCCGATGCAGATCCGGAACGCGCACGGCGCCACGTCGGGCAACCTCTTCCGCGGCGCCGCCGTCTTCACTCATCCCGGCCAGGACGGCGGTCCGGCGAGCTGAGTCGCCGCGGCGACGGAGCCCGGGCGGATCGGGGTGCAGGACGATCCCGCCACCGACGATGCGCTGACCGGGATTTCGCAACACGAGACGATCATCCCGGGACAGTGGCACGGCACGTGCGAATGTCAGGCGTGCGTGGTCGGAGTCGAAGCGGCGCAGGCGGGCTGTCAGTGCAGCGGTTCCGATGTGGACGACGAGGTGCTCGGGAGCATCGTCGAACGGGACGCCACCGACGCGGCGGATGTCTGCCTCGACCGACGAATGCCAGGCTCCCGGAGTGACGAGAGCGTCTCCACGCGCGAGGGTCTCGACGCCGACACCACGGAGATTGACGGCGACTCGGCTGACCGGCGCCGCGGTCGTGAGAGATGTTCCCTCGCTCTGCAATCCGCGGACATCGACCGACCGGTGCCCGTCGGGGCCCACCAGCTCCATGGTGTCACCGACCCCGATCGTGCCCGAAGGCAGCGTGCCGGTGACCACCGTGCCCGCCCCGGTGCGGGTGAAAACGCGGTCGATCCAGAGGCGGACGCGCCCCGACGTCGAAGGAGATGGCGTCTGCGCGAGGACCGTGTCGAGGGTGCGGCGCAGTTCATCGAGGCCACGCCCGGTGGGAGCGGAGGTCACGACCGCCGGCGCCTCGGCCAGTCCGGTCCGGGCCAACTCGGCACGGGCGGTGGCGATCACGTCATCGATGTGATTCTCCTCCGCGCGATCCGCACGCGAGATCACCAACAGCCCGTAGTCGACACCGAGCGCGGCGAGCGCGTCCCGGTGATCGTCGGACTGGGCACTCCAGCCCTCGTCGGCGGCGACGACGAACAGTACGACCGGCGCGGGACCGAGTCCGGCCAGCATGTTGGGGATGAACCGCTCGTGACCGGGGACATCGACGAAGGCGACATCTGCGCCCGATGGCAGTGTCGTCCAGGCGAATCCGAGGTCGATCGTCAGACCGCGGCGTCGTTCCTCCTCCCAGCGGTCCGGCTCGATACCGGTGAGTGCACGCACCAGCGTCGACTTGCCGTGGTCGACGTGCCCCGCGGTGGCCACCACGTACTTCGCGTGAGACCTCACTGATCGGCCAGCGCCTGCTTGATCGCGGCGAGGACCCTCGCATCGTCGGCCTCGGGGATGCAACGCAGGTCGACGAGGCAGGCGGACTCGTGTACGCGCGGCAGGACGGCGGGGTCGCCGAGCCGCAGCCGCTGCGCGGCGCCCACCGGAAGACGCACCGCCCACCCGGGTAGAGGTACACCCGGCGCGCCCCCGCCGCCGACCCGTCCGTCGTGTTCGACGACCGGGAAACCGGTTGCGGCGCCCAGACTCTCTGCTCGAACGCGGAGGCGGTCGGCGTCGGCATGGAGATACTCGTGGACCGGCGGCCGCGGACCGCCGACCGTCGCCTCCATCGCCGCAAGTGCCAGCTTGTCGGCGCGCACAGCGCGAGCCAGCGGGTGTTTGGCCAACCGCTGCACGAGTGCGGCGTCGCCGAGCAGGAGACCGGCCTGCGGTCCGCCGAGGAGTTTGTCGCCGCTGGCGATGACCAGGTCGGCGCCGGCGGTCAGCGCGGTGGTGGCATCCGGCTCGTCGGGGAGGAGGGGATCGGGCTGCAGGAGTCCGCTACCGATGTCGGCGATCACCGGCACGTCGTGGGCCCGGCCCAGGTCGCGCAGTTCGGTCAGCGAGGTCTCGCTGGTGAAACCCTCGACGCGGAAGTTGCTCGGATGCACCTTCAGGATGGCGCCGACGTCGTCCCCGGCAACCGCCTCGGCATAGTCGCGGAGATGGGTGCGATTGGTGGTGCCGACCTCGTGCAGGCGCGCGCCGGTGGACGCGATGAGCTCCGTGAGCCGGAATCCCGCGCCGATCTCGATCATCTCGCCACGACTGATGACCACTGCGCGTCCGGCGGCCAGCGCCGTCGTGGCGAGGACCAGAGCTGCCGCACCGTTGTTGACCATCAGGGCGTCGCCGGCCGCGGGACAGGCCTGCCACAGCGCGGCGCGGGTGGCCGCACCACGTTTGGATCGTTGACCGGTGTGCAGGTCGAGTTCCACGTCGACGTAGCCCGATGCGGCGACGACCGCTTCGAGTGCCGCTGCCGACAACGGGGCACGGCCGAGGTTGGTGTGAACCACCACGCCGGTGGCGTTGAGGACCGGCCGAGCCGACGAGACCCGGTGGGCGGTCAGTGCCTCGACGACGCGTCGCTCGACGTCGTTGGGCGGGATCACGCCCCGGCGTGCCGCCTCCTGCGCATCCCGGACGACCTCACGAACAGCTGTGTCACCCAGACGCTTTCGTGCCTCGGATACCGCCGGGAGGGCCAGCAGCGCGTCGGTGCGCGGGATGTGTCGGCGTGGGTCGGCGGCTTCGGGGGGCTTCGACACGGCTCCTCGCTACGCTCGGTGCCGGCTCAGCCGGCGGGTTTTCGCTTCGCTCGTTCGGTGCCGGCTCGGCCGGCGGGTTTCGCTTCGCTCGTTCGGTGCCGGCTCGGCCGGCGGTTTTTCACTACGGCCCGGTCGGCGGTTTCTGGCGGAGGCGGACGGGAATCGAACCCGCCAGGCCGAGATACTCGACCTCCTCGGTTTTGAAGACCGGGGGGCCCACCAGGACCCGTACGCCTCCGTGCGTCTTACAACCTATCGTGTGGGGTGTCCGGGCGCTGTCAGTCCTGCTGGTGCGGCCAGTTGCCCTCGGTGATCAGCTCTTCGAAATGACGGATGAGCTTCGGATTGAGATCGTCTTCGACGGCGCGTCGGAAGTTGTTGTCCCACTTGGCCAGCCATTCCTCATCGCGTTTCATCAGGAAGATCGGCCAGCCGTGGGTGATGTCGAGCTCGTCGAGGTACAGATCGGTCGACCCGTCCTCCCGCATGTACCAGTAGTCGTGGCCCGATTCCCAGAACGCCTGCAGCTCGCCGGCCGTGACGTAGTACTCGCCGTCTGCTTGCCTCATGTGCCCGATGGTAGCGACCGTCGGGCCCGGCACACGGAGAATCGGATCGGCGCTAGTGTCGGCAGGGTGACTGTCAGCAACGATGCCCCTGTCCGACTGACCGGTTACGCCCACGGTGGCGGTTGTGCGTGCAAGATCCCGCCGGGTGAACTCGAGGAGGCGGTCGCCGGGCTGACCGGCCAGGTCGGTGACGACATCATCGTCGGGCTCGACGACGGTGACGACGCCGCGGCGGTCCGTATCCGCGACGACCTCGCCGTGCTGTCCACCGCCGACTTCTTCACCCCGGTCGTCGACGACCCCTTCGAATGGGGCCGTATCGCCGCGGCCAACGCCCTCTCGGACATCTACGCGATGGGCGGGACGCCGGTGGTCGCGATCAACCTCGTCGGCTGGCCACGCGGTGTGCTGCCGATGGACCTGATGACCGAGGTGCTGAGGGGTGGTCTCGCCATCGGCGCCGAGGCCGGGTGCCCGGTCATCGGCGGGCACACCATCGACGACCCCGAACCCAAGTACGGCATGGCCGTCACCGGCGTCGCGGCACCGGAGAAGCTGCTGCGCAACGACGCCGCCGAACCCGGACTGCCCATCACCCTCACCAAACCGATCGGCGTCGGGCTCCTCAACAACCGGCACAAGCAGACCGGAGAGGTGTTCGACGAGGCGATCACGCTCATGACCACGCTGAACCGGAAGGCATCGGCAGCTGCCGTCGACGCCGGGGTCCGCGCGGCCACCGACGTCACCGGCTTCGGTTTGCTCGGTCATCTGCACAAGATGTGCCGTGCGTCGGGTGTCGGCGCGGTGCTCGACCGCAGCGCGGTCCCGGCGGTGAGCGGTGCCCGCGAGGCGCTCCGCGACGGCTACGTCTCGGGCGGCACCCGCCGGAACCTCGACTGGGTGCAGCCGTATCTGAGCGCCGACGACGGCGTCTCCGAGGACGACCTGCTGTTCCTCGCCGACGCGCAGACCTCCGGAGGGCTGCTGGTCGTCGGGGAGGTGCCGGGATATCCCGTGATCGGGGAGACCGTCGCCGGGTCGGGGATCAGGATTCGGTGACGGGTGGACCGGTGGTGATCGAGTCGCCGGTGATGCCGGCCGCGCGTCGTGCGGCAAGCCGACGCTTCTGGGGTTCGATGGTGTAGCGCGGGTTCTTCGCGGACTCGATGCCCGCGTCGAAGATGCCGAACCTCGTACACGCCGATGCGGCGAGCAACGCGAGGCCCGATGCGACGGCGACCGGTCGGGAACGTCCGCCGGCCAGGGCGCCGATGCCGCCCGCGAGGGCGAGCCGTTCGCTCCACCGCAGGAGCTTGCCCGCTGTCCCGTCGTGCAGGGGTTCGGCGGTCACCGGGTCCATCCGGTGCTCCATGATCCGCATCGCGGTGAGGTCTCCGACGACCCCGAGTGCGGCCAGCGTGCGGGCGGGTCCGGCCTCCGATGTCCGGGTGGTGACCAGTGCCAGACCGCTCGCCGCCAGACTCGCGGAGCTGACGAAGACGAACGGCAGGTCGCGGTGCATGGCGTTCCAGGTCGGCACCGCGGTGTCGGACAGCAGCACCGCGGTGTACACGGCGAGCGGTGGCCCGGCGACGGCGGCGGCCAGCCCGGCCGGTGCCTCGACCGCGCGCAACACCGGGCGCAGCACGCCGAGCGGTAGGCGGGAACGGGTCATCCGGTCGATCTCGCCGACCGCGGCCACACCGAGGGCGCCGCTGAACGCCGAGAGAATCCAGGAGCCGACGCTCATCGGCGAGGTCACCTTGAAGGTGCGCAGCATGTTGTAGAAGCGGTCGGGACGCCCGAGATCGGCCACGAGGGCGATCGCACCGAGGCCCACCGCGCCGAGTCCGCCGAGCCTCGCGTTCCGGCGCAACTCGTCCCGGCCGGTGAGTTGGGCGCCGGCCGCCAGCACCCCCGAACCGCCGGCGACGCCGCCGAGGAACAGGTAGGCGGCCACCTTCTCGTCCCACGGTGGCGGCTTGACGACGGGATGGCCGTAGTACGAGGAGAATTCGGCGTCGGGCACCATCGACATCTCGCGGTTGCCCTCACCCTGGCCGAAGCCGCTGCGCTGCTTGCGCTTTCCGCCACGTCCACGTCCGCGTCCGCGGCGCCGCGGCGGCTCCGGAGGCCGGAAGGAATCGAACTCCGACGACGTCACCGGCCACCTCTCAGGAACGACACCGCGGCCGCGGCCAGCATGCCCACCGCGGCGACGCCGGCCCGTTTGTACATCGACGGGAGATCGGCGGTGCACACGCGCGGATCCGGTGGCAGGCCGTAGACCTCGGGTTCGTCGAGGAGCAGGAACACCGAACCGGTGCCGCCGACACCGTCGTTGGGGTTGGCGCCGTAGAGACGCGCCTCGGTCATGCCCTGCTCGTGGAGTTGGGCGACGCGGCGGTGAGCGTCGGCGACGAGGTCGTCGTGGTCGCCGTATTTGATCGAGGTGGTCGGGCAGGTCTGCGCACAGGCGGGTGTCTCGTCGTCGAGGAGCCGGTCGTAACAGAGCGTGCACTTCTGCGCGACACCACGTTTCGGCACCTCGGGTTGCTCACCCTTGCGTTCGCCGGAACGGGTCGTCGGCGCGGCGGTGCCGTCGGCGCGACGCTCGACGACCCCGAAAGGGCAACCGGCGACACATGTTCCGCACCCGTTGCAGACGTCGTCCTGGATGACCACGGTCCCGAACTCGGTGCGGAACAGTGCTCCGGTGGGGCACACGTCGAGGCAGCCGGCGTGGGTGCAGTGTTTGCAGACGTCCGAGGACATGAGCCAGCGGAACTCGGGGGTGTCCGGTGGCGTGGCTTCGACGGGGCGCCTCGCTGCGCTCGGTGCCGGCTCAGCCGGCAGAGGTGGCGGTGGCGTGGCTTCGACGCGGCGCCTCGCTGCGCTCGGTGCCGGCTCAGCCGGCAGAGGTGGCGGTGGGGTGGCTTCGACGCGGCGCCTCGCTGCGCTCGGTGCCGGCTCAGCCGGCAGAGGTGGCGGTGGGGTGGCTTCGACGCGGCGCCTCGCTGCGCTCGGTGCCGGCTCAGCCGGCGGAGGTGGCGGTGGGGTGGCTTCGACGCGGCGCCTCGCTGCGCTCGGTGCCGGCTCAGCCGGCGGTAGGGAGTGCGGGTCGGCCGGCAGAGATGGCGGTGGGGAGTGCGGCTCGGCCGGCGGGAGCGGCATGGACGGCATGCCGAGTCCGACGAGAGCACGCCCCGACTCACGGGCCTCGGCGATGCGGTCGGCGCTCTGTTCGATGAACGCGACGTGGCGCCATGTGCTGGCGCCCAGCGCGACGGTGTTGTCATACGACATGCCGGTCAGTTCGAGGTCGCCGTCGCGGGGATTGGAATTCCATTCCTTGCACGCGACCTCACAGGCCTTGCAGCCGATGCAGATCGAGGTGTCGGTGAAGAACCCTTTGCGGGTCTCGTGCGTGTGCCACCCCACGTCGGAGGTCGGATCGGTCGGTCCGGACAGCTGCCCCATCTACTCCTCCGCCTTTCCGGTGATGTGCTGGTTGTCGGTCTCGATGGTCACCCCGGCACGCTCCTGGTACGCACGTACCAGGTCGATCAGGGCGGCCCCCTGGGGCCGGCGGCCGGCGATCACGTCGCACGAACCGACCTTCGACTCCTGGATCTGCACGTTGGGGTCCAGTGTGACCCCGATGAGGTCGTTGGCGGCGTCGCCGCTGACCACGGCGTCGGAGCCGACGCCCCAGTGGTACGGAAGGCCCACCTGGTGCACCTGGCGGCCGTTGATGGTCAACGGTCTCATCCGGTCGGTCACCAGGACCCGGGCCTCGATGGCGCCGCGCGGTGAGATGATCGTGGCCCATCCCTCGTTGCTCAGTCCGCGTTCGGCGGCGAGTTGCGGGGAGATCTCGCAGAACATCTCCGGTTGCAGCTCCGACAGATACGGCGTCCATCGACTCATGCCGCCGGCGGTGTGGTGTTCGGTCAGCCGGTAGGTGGTGAACACGAACGGGTACACGTCGGCGCCGGGCATCTCTCCACTCGGGGCGTCGAGGTTGTCCGCACGCGGGAAGAGCACGCGCGCCGGCGACTGCTGCTGCGGATACAGCGCGTTGACGACCGGGGATTCCTGCGGTTCGTAATGGGTCGGCAGCGGGCCGTCGACGAGTCCGCGCGGCGCGAAGAGCCAGCCCTTGCCGTCGGCCTGCATGATGAACGGGTCGTCGCCGCACAGCGCGTCGACACCCCCGAGTGTCGGGTCGGGTTGTGCGTCGGGCGGGAGATCGACCGGGAAGTCCGGCACGTCGGGGCCCACCCAGCGGCCCATGTCGGCGTCCCATTCCATGTATCGCTTGCGTTCGCTCCACGGTCTGCCGTCGGGATCGGCGGACGCGCGGTTGTAGAGGATTCGACGATCCGCGGGCCACACCCAGCCCCACTCGTGCTGGGTGATGCCGCCGCCGCCCTGGGGTACGCGTCGGGCCGCCATGTTGTGGGCATCCGCGTACACGCCGGTGTAGATCCAGCAACCGCCGGCGGTCGAGCCGTCACGCGCCATCTCGGTGTACGACGTCAGGTTCTTGCCGGCATCGGGTCCGGAAACGTGGTAGCCGTTGATCTCCGACAGGACCGCCTCGGGTTCGGGATTGCCGTGTTCGTCGAGCGGATAGTCCCAGGTGAGATCGAGCAGTGGACGGTCGCGTTCGTCGGTCGAGCCGGCGAGGCGTTCCCGGATGCGTCTTCCGAGCTCGAAGAAGAAGTCCATCTCGCTCTGGCACTGGCCGGGCGGCTCGACGGCCTGGTGGCGCCACTGCACCATTCGCTGGGTCTGGGTGAACGAGCCGGCCTTCTCCACGTGGGTGGCGGCGGGCAGGAAGAACACCTCGGTGGCGATGTCCTCGGTGCGCAACTCACCCGAGTCGATCTCCGGCCCCTCTTTCCACCACGTTGCCGACTCGATCATGTTGAGGTCGCGGACGACGAGCCACTTCAGGTGGGACATCGCCATCCGTGCCTGACGGCCGTTGGCCGAGCCGACGGCTGGGTTCTGGCCCAGGACGAAGTAGCCGTCGACCTTGTCGGCGAGCATGTCGACCGTCGTCTGGTAGGTGCCGGCGGGACCCGTCAGGCGAGGCAGATGGTCGTAGCACCAGTCGTTCTCCGGGGTCGCGGCGTCGCCGAACCACGCTTTGAGGAGACTCACCATGTAGTCCTCGGCGTTGGCCCAGTAGCCCTTCTCGTTCTTCGACGTGATCGCCGCGATGTAGTCGTCGAAGGTGTCGTGTTTGCCCGCCGACGGCATCGGGAGATAGCCGGGCAGCAGGTTGAACAAGGTGGGGATGTCGGTCGAGCCCTGGATGCTGGCGTGACCGCGCAGTGCCATGATGCCGCCACCCGGACGCCCGACGTTGCCGAGCAGGAGCTGTAACACCGAGGCGGCGCGGATGAACTGGGCGCCGAAGGTGTGCTGGGTCCAGCCGGTCGCGTAGCCGAAGCACGTCGTGCGGTCGCGCCCGGAGTTGTCGGTGACCGACCGCGCGAGGTACTCGAAGTCGGCGAGGGAGATGCCGCACATGTCGCGCACCATCTCCGGGGTGTAGCGCGAGTAGTGCCGTTTGACGATCTGGAACACGCTACGCGGATGTTCCAGCGACTGGTCGCGAACAGTGGCGCCGTGTTCGAGGGGCGGCCCGCCGGAGCCGTGTTCGTGGCCGACCGCGCGGTCCTTGGTGCGCGGACCCTCGTCCGCTCCACCGGGCGAGTCCACCGTGCTGTCCTCGGAGCTCGGCTGCGGTTCCTCGTACGCCCACGAACTGGCGTCGTATTGCCCTGTCTCCGAGTCGAACCCGGAGAACAGGCCGGCGAGGTCCTCGGTGTCGCGGAAGTCCGCCGAGACCAGCGTCGCGGCGTTGGTGTAGGCGACGACGTACTCGCGGAAGTACTTCTCGTGGGTGATCGCGTAGTTGATCAGCGCACCGAGCAGGACGACGTCGGAGCCGGCGCGAATGGAGATGTGCCGGTCGGCCACCGCCGAGGTCCGCGTGAACCGGGGGTCGACATGGATGACCCGCGCACCCCTGGCCTTGGCCTCAGAGACCCACTGGAAACCCACCGGGTGTGCCTCGGCCATGTTGCCACCCATGAGGATGATGCAATCGGCGTTGGCCATGTCCTGCAGTGATTGCGTTGCGCCGCCGCGTCCGAACGAGGTCCCCAGACCGGGAACCGTTGCGGAGTGTCATATGCGTGCCTGGTTCTCGATCTGTATCGCGCCCGCTGCGGTGAAGAGCTTCTTGATCAGGTAGTTCTCTTCGTTGTCGAGCGTGGCGCCACCGAGCGAGGCGATACCCATCGTGCGTCGCAGCGGACGACCCTCGTCGTCGTGATCCTGCCAGCCGCGACGCCTCGCCTCCAGGAAACGATCGGCGATCATGTCGATGGCCGTGTCGCGGTCGAGGTCCTGCCATTCGGTCGCGTACGGGGCCCGGTAACGAATCGTGGTCTGGCGCAGCGGGTTGTTGACGAGTTGTTCGCTCGACGCGCCCTTGGGGCACAATCGTCCGCGCGAGATGGGGGAGTCCGGGTCGCCTTCGATCTGGACGACGCGCTCGTCCTTCACGTACACCTTCTGGCCGCACCCGACGGCGCAGAACGGGCACACACTCTGCACCACACGGTCGGCAGTGGCCGTACGCGGCTCGATGGCGCGTGTCTTCGCCGACGTGACGGCGGGCCCGCGTCCGAAGACGTCACCCGACCGCAGCTGGCGGAACACCGGCCATTCGAGGGGACTGAAGGCTGGCACGGAACCGAGTCTAACCACCCCACGGGTGAGCGTGCTGGCATCATCGCCACCATGAACCGAAAGCCACCCACTCTCCATGTCGTAGGCGGCGTGCGATGAGCAGGATGGACGCCGTCGAACTGCCGGTCGGCGCGCTCGGCGAGTTCCTGGAGTCGACGGCCTTCGCCGAGATGCTCGACCCGGAGGACGAGCTCTCCGCGTCACGCGACACGCGGGCGCGCAGGGCCGAGGTCGTCGACGTCGTGTGCGCGATCGATGCCAACGCTGGTCGACGTTTCGTCGACCGGGAGCGGGCCGGAGAAGTGATCATCGGTGGCCTGCGCGGCGGCGGACTCGGGGTGCGGCCCACGGTGGTCGACGCGGTTCTGAATCTCCTGCGGCCGGTCGGAGTGGCTGCGCCGGGCGCGCCGGAACCCGTTCCCCTCGAGGTGCAGTCGGTGCTCGGCGTGTACGTCTTCGCGCTGGTCGACCCCCGTGACGCATCGGTGTTCTATGTGGGGGCGGGACGAGGAAATCGGGTGCACCACCACGCTCGTGCGGCGCTCGCCGGCGTCACGCCGGACGCGGGGGAGGTGGTGGGGGACGCCGATTCACCGGCCGTCCGGTCCGCGGCCGAGGAGCGTATCCGAGACATCGACGCCGACGGATTCGGTGTCGAGCACTGGATTCTCCGGCACGGCGACGACGTCGTCGACTCGCCCGAGGAGCTGGCGTCGTACGTGCAGCAGTTCACGGTCGAGTTCGCCGACCTGGCGCGACTCCCGCTGACGAACAGTGCGCCGAGCGGCGCGATCTCGCTGGAAGAGATGGTGTTACGCCATGCGGCGCCGCTCGCACCGCCGCTGCCCGAGCCGTGTGTGCTGGTGAAGGTCGACGATTCGGCTCGTCCCGGTGCGGGCGCCGAACAGATCTACGAGTGGGCGCGGAGCGGATGGCGTGCCGGGCCCCATCGCACGGTGCCCGACCTCCCGGTGCTCGTCTTCGCCGACGACATCGTCCGCGCGGTGCATCGCGTCGACTACTGGGAGGCCAACCGGGACGCCGACGGCAACCTTGACCCGAAGCGGTGGGTGTACACCGGCGCACCGGACCCCGAGTTGGAAGAGCGGTATGTGGGTACGAGCCTGCGGGAAGTGCGGGAGCGCCGAGGCGGCAAGTGGAACCACAACGGCTGGCACCCCTACGGCCAGGTGTGAGCGTCAGCCGACGGCGGCCAGGCCCGGCACCGCCTGGCGCAGACGGATGAGACCGTCGCGGATGCGGGACTTGACCGTGGGCAGCGCGACCCCGAGATGCTCGGACACCTCGCGGTAGGTGAGTCCGTGGAAGTAGGCCAGCTCGATGGCCTGCCGCTGCAGAGGCGTGAGGTTCTCGAGACCGGTGTGGATCAGGCGAGCGATCTCCCGACGCTCCACCGACTCGCTGACCTCGTCGATCTCGCGGCCGGTGTCGGCGATGCCGTAGGCGACGGTGCGCCGGGTCGCGGCAGACTCCGACCGCACCCGGTCGACGGCCCGACGATGCGCCAGCGTCAGAATCCAGGACAGTGCCGAACCCGACCGGGGATCGTAGCTGTCGGCGTTACGCCACACGGCCAGATACGTCTCCTGGGTAGCTTCCTCGCTGTAACCGGGATCGCGCAGTACCCGCAGTGTCATGCCGTACACACGGTCACACGTCGCGTCGTAGAACTGGGCGAAGGCGTCTGAGTCCCCGGTTGCCACGCGGGCAAGGAGACTGTTCAGGTCGGATTCATGCATCACGAGACTCCTTGCCGCAGATGTATTTTCGCGCTTCCGGAGCGGGGATCTACGACGGTGTCGGAGCGCTCTCGGTGTGCGATGTGTACAACGCTAGGCGGGCGGCGGCGAGAAGTGACTATCGCGAGACACAACGGGATGCTTTCGCAACCTTTGGTAACGGAATGATAACGGCGGCAATCTGTCGTGACCGTGCCGTAGCCTGCTCGCCACGAGAGGAGACTCATGTCCGAGGACACAATAGAAGGCCCAGACGGTCGGCGGCGCTGCTTGTGGGCGGGCCGGGAGCCGGAGACCACCTATCACGACACCGAGTGGGGATTCCCGACCACCGACGATACGTCGCTGTTCGAGCGTGTCTGTCTCGAGGGTTTCCAGTCCGGCCTCAGCTGGCGCACGATCCTCCTCAAACGCGAGAACTTCCGGGCCGCGTTCGCCGGCTTCGAGGTCGAGAAGGTGGCGCGCTACACCGATGCCGAAGTCACGCGACTGCTCGGCGATGCGGGAATCATCCGGCATCGCGGCAAGATCGAGGCGGCGATCAACAACGCGCAGCGGGCGGCCGACCTCATCGACGAACACGGTTCGCTCGAGTCGTACTTCTGGGGATACGCCCCGTCGGGCGAGCACGTCCCGGGGTCGATGACGACCTCGCCGGAATCGATCGCGATGTCGAAGGACCTCAAGAAGCGGGGCTGGCGTTTCGTCGGTCCGACCACGATGTTCGCGCTCATGCAGGCCACCGGGATCGTCAACGACCACGCCTACGAGTGCGTCATTCGGGACGAGGTGGATGCCGCCCTGCGGCAGCGATTGTAGACAATCCAACAATGTGCCATCATCCCTGCATGGACGCCCAGATCGGCATCGGGATGGTGTGCCCGTTCGACATGGCCTCGACCGCGAGCTGTGGCGCTGGATGCCGGAATCGGTCTCGCTCTACTTCACGCGGACCGGCTACATCGACGCGCCCGTCGACGTCGAGCTGTGCCGCGATCTCAACAATCACGCGGAGATCTCGGCGGCGGTGAGAGCCGTCTCGTCGGTCGCGCCCCGGGCGTTCGGATACGCGTGCGCCTCCGGCAGCTTCGTCTACGGGATGGCGGGCGCGATGGAGATCTCCAACTGCATGCTCGCCGCCGGAGCCGAGCGGGCGGTCACGACCTCGGAGGCGCTGATCCGGGCGCTGAACACCATGAACGTCGGGACATTGGCGGTCGCGACGCCGTATACCGCGGCGCTCACCGGACTGCTGTGCGACTTCCTCGCCGAATCCGGGAGAAACGTCGTCGCCCAGGCGGGTCTCGGCCGCGATCACGAGATCTGGGCCATCCCGTACCACGTGACGGCGGACCTCATCCGCGCCGCGAACCATCCCGACGCCGACGCCGTCTTCGTCTCCTGTACCAACCTGTGGACCTATGACATCCTCGCCGACCTGGAGTCCGAGCTCGGCAAGCCGGTCCTCTCCGCCAACCAGGTGACCGCCTGGGCGACGCTCTGCGACGCAGGTGTGCTCGGCGGTGAGACCACCCCCGCCGACTGGCCGACAACCCATGCACAATCGCTGTTCGCCCGTAGCATTGCCGCATGACATCACAGGATTCGACGGCGTTCGGCGAAGCGGGTACCGCGAAGTACGTGCAGCTGACCACCTATCGCAAGGACGGCACACCGGTGTCGTCGCCGGTCTGGGCGGTTCTCGACGGCGATCGGCTGCTCGTATGGTCGGAAACCGAAGCGTGGAAGGTCAAGCGTCTCAAGCGGAATCCGAAGGTAGTGGTCCAGGCGACCGATGCGCGCGGAAAGAAACTCTCCGGCGAACCGGTGTCCGGCACCGGGGTGGTGCTCGACGCCGAGGGCACCAGGCACGTCCGCAAGAAGCTCGCCGAGAAGTACGGACTCCTGGCGCGGGTGCTGCTGTTCAGCAGCAAGATCCGGCGGGGAGAGAGCGGGACCATCGGGATTGCGATCACCGCGGCGTAGCGGGGCGGGTCCGACCGGCGACAACGAGCCGTCAATAACGGCCGGCCTTCCGTAAGAAAGGCGTTAAGAACTCTCCGGTGCCGCTCGCGGCGCGTGATCCTTCGGTGTGCCCACCACACGGTGGGCCATCGGTGCGATCAGAGAGTGAGTCATCGTGGCGGATCTGCTGTTCCTGCTGCTTGCCATCTCCGGGTTCGGCTTGTGCATACTGGCCGTTCGCGGCCTCGACCTGCGGATCAAGTCGTGACCGCCGACGGGGTGATCAACGTCGCGCTGCTGGCGCTCGCGGCGATCACGGTGCTGCTCCTTCTCCTGGCTCTCGTGTACCCGGAGAGGTTCTGAGAAGCGATGAGCACAACTGTTGCCGGGCTCCTGCAGGTCGGGACGCTCGTCGTGATCCTGGCCGCCGTCTACGTGCCGCTGGGCGATCACATGGCGCGCGTGTACACCGGCGAACGAGACCTCGGCGTCGAGCGTCTCCTCTATCGACTTGCCCGCGTCGATCCGCGTAAGCAACAGTCCTGGGTGGGCTATGTCCTTGCCGTACTGGGATTCTCGGCGGTCTGCTTCGTGGTCCTCTACGCGATCCAGAGGATGCAGGGAGCGCTTCCGCTGTCCGACGGCAAGTCCGGTGTGTCTCCGGCGATGGCGTTCAACACTGCGATCTCCTTCGTCACCAACACCAACTGGCAGTCGTACTCACCCGAGATCGTGATGACCAACCTGACCCAGATGGCGGGACTGGCGGTACAGAACTTCGTCTCCGCCGCGGTCGGGATGGCCGTTGCCGTCGCGCTCGTCCGCGGGATCGTCAACCGCCGGGCCACCGGTGAGATCGGGAACTTCTGGGTGGATCTCGTACGCGGGGTGATCCGGATCCTGTTGCCGCTGAGCATCATCGTGGCGACGTTGCTGCTGAGTCAGGGGGTTGTGCAGTCCTGGCACAGCGGATTCGTGTGGACGACGACGGATGGTGCAGAGGTGCGCAGTGTCATCGGCCCGTTCGCTTCCCAGGAGGCGATCAAAGAACTCGGTACCAACGGCGGCGGGACATTGTCGGCGAACTCGGCGCACCCGTTCTCCAATCCCACGCCGTTCTCGAATCTGGTCGAGATCTTCGCGCTGCTGGTGATCCCGGTCTGTCTCACCCGGACCTACGGAACCCTCGTCCGGGACCGGCGCCAGGGACTGACCCTTCTCGGTGTGATGGCAGGGATCTGGACGATCATGCTCACCGCCGTATGGATCTTCGAGAGTCACCCGTCCGGGGCGGCGTCCCACGCGGCGGGCGCCATGATGGAAGGCAAAGAGGTGCGCTTCGGGATTCCGGGTTCGGCGCTGTTCGCGGTGTCGACGACCGGGACCTCGACCGGTGCCGTCAACTCCGCGCACGACAGTTTCTCCGCGGGCGGTGGAGGCGCGGTCCTGTGGAACATGCTCCTCGGCGAGGTCGCGCCCGGTGGGGTCGGATCGGGACTGTACGGAATCCTGGTGATGGCGATGATCACCGTCTTCATCGGTGGACTTCTGGTCGGCCGGTCGCCGACGTTCCTCGGAAAGCGGATCGGTCAGCCCGAGATGACAACGACGGCGCTCTATGTCCTCGTCATGCCGGCACTCGTGCTCGCGGGTACGGCGATCTCGGTGATCCTGACGGCGACGGGGGAGGCGCAAGGGAACAGCGGCGAGCCGGGAACACCCGGTGCGATCCACGGTTTCAGCGAGGTTCTCTACGCCTACGCGTCGGCGGCCAACAACAACGGCAGTGCCTTCGGCGGGCTCACGGTGACCGATGACTGGTTCCAGGCCTCCCTGGGCGTGACGATGCTGCTGGGTCGGTTCGTGCCGATCGTGCTCGTGCTCGCCCTCGCGGGCCTTCTCGCCCGGCAGCGTCCGCGCGGCCCAGTCGACGAGAGCGCAGCCGAGAGCACCGGTGTCACCGGAACCGGCCCCACCGGCGTCGCGGGACCCGGTCGCGGGCGCGCCGTGCTGGAGGCCACGTCGGCCGAACCGGTCGCACGTCCGGAGGCGCTCTCCGCCCTGCCCACGCACGGTTTCCTCTACGGGTCCCTACTCATGGCGACCATCGTGCTGGTCGCCGGACTCACCTTCTTCCCGGCCATGGCGCTGGGACCGATCGCGGAGGCGCTGCTGTGACCACACGACTGATCGACACCGACCGAGGCGCCTCCCGCGCCGAACGCGACCCGCGCCACGAACCGGAACTGGTGTCCCGCGGCGCTTTCGACCTCCGCTCACTCGTGACGTCGATGCCCCTGGCCCTGCGGAAACTGAACCCTCGTGATCAGGCACGTAACCCGGTGATGTTCGTGGTGTTCCTCGGCGCTGCCGTGACCACCGTCCTGGCGATCCTGCGCCCGTCCTGGTTCAGCTGGACCGTTGCGGCCTGGTTGTGGTTCACCGTCGTCTTCGCCGCGCTCGCCGAGGCCGTGGCCGAGGGGAGAGGGCGGGCGCAGGCCGAGAGCCTGCGAAAGATCAAGCGTGACACCGTGGCCCGTCGGTTACGAGATGGTCGGTTGGGAGACGGGGGCGTCATCGACGAGGTGCTCGGTGGTGCGTTGCGCGTCGGCGACCTCATCGTGGTGGAGGCCGGAGAGGTCATCGCCGGCGACGGGGATGTGGTCGACGGCATCGCGACCGTCGACGAATCGGCGATCACGGGTGAGTCGGCTCCCGTCGTCCGGGAGTCCGGAGGAGACCGGTCCGCGGTCACCGGCGGCACCGTCGTGCTCTCCGACCGGATCATCGTCAAGATCACGACGGCACCGGGCGAGACCTTCGTCGACCGCATGATCGCGCTGGTCGAAGGTGCGGACCGCAAGAAGACGCCCAACGAGATCGCACTCGACATTCTGCTGACGAGCCTGACGATCATCTTCCTGCTGGCGGTGGTGGCGGTCGGACCCATGCAGCAGTACGCGGGTCGGTCGCCGGACCCGGTCGGACTGATCGCGCTGCTGGTCTGCCTAATCCCGACCACCATCGGCGCGCTGCTCAGCTCGATCGGCATCGCGGGGATGGATCGGCTCGTCCAGCGCAACGTGCTCGCGATGTCGGGCCGGGCGGTCGAGGCCGCCGGGGACATCGACACCTTGCTGATGGACAAGACGGGGACCATCACCTACGGCAACCGCCGAGCCACCGCGCTGCACCCGGCCCCGGGCGTGCCCGTCGACGAACTGGCGCGGGTGGCCTCGGAGTGCAGTCTTGCCGACGACACTCCCGAGGGGCGGAGCATCGTCGAGTTGTGCCGGACCTCGTACGGGGTGGAACCGGTCGCGGAGGCCCCGACCGTCGGCGCGACGCGCCGCGAGGTGGTCGCCTTCACCGCCCAGACCCGCATGAGCGGCGTGGACCTGCACGACGCCGAGGCGACGGTGGTGTACCGCAAGGGAGCGGCCGACGCACTCGGACGCTGGGTCGCCGACTCGGCGGGAACAGTGGAACCGGCGGTCCTCGCGGACGTGGAGCGCATCTCCACCGACGGCGGTACTCCGCTCCTGGTCGGGGTGCACGAGGCGGGCCACCCCGCCCGCGTGCTCGGAGTGATCGCGTTGTCCGACGTGGTGAAGCCGGGGATGACCGCGCGATTCGCCCAGTTGCGCTCGATGGGCATCCGTACGGTCATGGTCACCGGCGACAACCCGCTCACCGCGCGCGCCATCGCGGCCGTGGCCGGGGTCGACGACTTCGTCGCCGAGGCCACCCCCGAGGACAAACTCGCCCTCATCCGTTCCGAGCAGCAGGCCGGACGCCTCGTCGCGATGACCGGAGACGGAACCAATGACGCACCCGCGCTCGCACAGGCCGACGTCGGGCTGGCGATGAACACGGGAACCTCGGCTGCAAAGGAGGCCGGCAACATGGTCGACCTCGACTCCGACCCCACCAAGCTCATCGAGGTGGTCGCGATCGGCAAGCAACTGCTCATCACCCGCGGGGCTCTCACCACCTTCTCGCTCGCCAACGACCTCGCGAAATACTTCGCGATCCTCCCGGCGATGTTCACCGCCGTCCACCCGCAGCTCGACGCCCTCAACATCATGCGTCTGCACTCGGCGGAGTCGGCGATGGTCTCGGCGGTGATCTTCAATGCGCTGATCATCGTCGCGCTCATCCCCCTCTCGTTACGGGGAGTGCGATATCGCCCGTCGTCGGCCTCGAAGCTGCTGGGGCGCAATCTGCTCGTGTACGGCCTGGGTGGCGTGCTCGCCCCCTTCGTCGGCATCTGGCTGATAGATCACGTAGTCCGTTTCCTTCCCGGGATGGGGTGAGCAAGATGAAGATGATCGTGACCGGTCTGCTCCGGCAAAGCGTCGCAGCACTGGGGATGCTCCTCGGGCTCACACTCATCCTCGGATTCGCCTATCCCGCCGCGGTGTGGGCGATCTCGCGGGTCGACTCGTCGAGTGCCGAGGGTTCCCGTCTCGTCGATGCCTCCGGATGTGTGGTGGGCTCGTCGCTCATCGGACTCGATCCACAGGTGCCGGCGGGCGGGCCGGACCCATATCTCCACGCGCGTGTCCTCGGTGCCGAGGGCGCGCCGATGGTCACCGGGGATCCCTCCGCGTCGGCGGCGAGCAATCAGGGTCCGAACAGCGTGATCCTCCTCGACAACATCGAGGATCGACGGGCGTTCATCGCCGACCGGGAGGGGGTGGCGCCGCAGGCGGTTCCGGCCGACGCCGTCACCGGATCGGGGTCAGGGCTCGACCCCCACATCAGTCCGGCATATGCCGAACTACAGGTGCCGCGACTGGCACGCGAGAATCGCCTCTCGCCGGAGGTGATCCGCTCGCTCATCGCCGCCCACACACAGGGCAGACAGTGGGGGTTCCTCGGGGAGCCCAGTGTCGACGTCCCGTCGGTGAATCTGGCGCTCGGTCACGGGCCGGCCACGTGTCACACCCGTTGACCGGCGATAGAATCGGCAGATGACCTCAGCGGCGGGACCGGTGACTTCGCCGGTCACGACACCGCAGGCGGCTTCGCGCCGGCGCTCGGACGGGCGAGGCAAACTGCAGGTCTTCCTCGGATGCGCGCCTGGTGTCGGGAAGACCTACGAGATGCTCGCGCAGGCCCGGAACCTTAGGGACGAAGGTGCCGACGTGGTGATCGCGGTCGTCGAATCACATGGGCGGCCGGCGACCGCGGCCCTCGTGGAGGGCCTGGAGGTGATCCCCAGGATCGCCCGCCCCTATCGGGGGTCGACATTCGACGAGATGGACCTCGACGCCGTCCTGGCGCGCCATCCGCAAGTGGCGCTGGTCGACGAACTCGCCCACACCAACACTCCGGGATCTCGAAATGCCAAGCGTTGGCAGGACATCGAGGAGCTCCGTGACGCCGGTATCGACGTCTGCTCGACCGTCAACATCCAGCACCTCGCCAGCCTGAACGACGTCATCGCCCAGATCACCGGCGTCGTGCAGAGGGAGACGGTGCCCGACGACGTCGTTCGCGGCGCCGACCAGATCGAGCTCGTCGACATCGACCCGCAGGCGCTACGGCAGCGCCTGTCCGCGGGCAAGGTCTACCCGAGCAGCCGGGTCGACGGGGCACTGGGCAACTACTTCCGACAGGGAAATCTCACCGCGCTGCGCGAGCTGGCGTTGCTGTGGCTGGCCGACCAGGTCGACGACAAACTCGCCGATTATCGTGCGGCGCACTCGATCACCGACACCTGGGAAGCCCGCGAGCGAGTCGTGGTGGCGATCACCGGCGGGCCGGAGTCGCCCACCCTGCTGCGTCGTGCGAGTCGTATCGCGTCGCGATCGAGCGCGGAATTACTGGCCGTGCATGTGGTCCGGGGAGACGGCCTGAGTGATCACGGCGTCGATCTCACCGCACTCAGAGAGCTCGCCGCCGGGTTCGGTGCGCGGATCCACACGGTGGTCGGTGACGACATCCCGGCCACCCTGCTGGAGTTCGCACGCGGGGTCAACGCAACGCAATTGGTCCTGGGTACGTCCCGACGGCCGCGCTGGCAGCGGATCTTCGACGAAGGTGTCGGGGCAACGGTCGTGAGCGGCAGCGGGCGCATCGACGTGCACATGGTCACGCACGACGAGACGCCACGACGACATCGACTCGACGTCCGCGACACCAGGTTCCATCGGCCGCTGAGCTGGATCCTCGCGGTGCTCGTGCCGCTGCTGGCGACCGGTGTGTTGCGGCTGCTCGATCCGTGGCTCGGGTTCACCAGCCAGTCGGCGCTGTTCTTCGTGTCGGTCCTCGCGGTGTCGATGCTCGGAGGTATCGCGCCCGCGGCATTGTCGGCGGTGGTCTCCGGTCTGCTGTTGAACTACTTCTTCACCGATCCCCGATTCACGTTCACCATCGATCAACCGGACAACCTGATCACCATCCTGGTGATGCTGCTGATCGCGACCGCCGTGGCCGCCCTGGTCGATTCGGCGACCGTACGGCGCGCCCAGGCGCGGGACGCCACGCGCGAGGCGGAACTGCTCGCGATGTTCTCCAGCGTCGTGCTCGGCGGTGCCGATGTCCCCGGTCTGCTGGAACGGCTACGCGAGACCTACGACCAGTCGGCCGTCGCCCTGGTCCGTCGTACATCGAAAACCTCTCGGACAGTGGAGGCCTGGGTCGGCGACCGCCCGCTGAACGGTCCGGACGAGGCGGACACGACGTGTTCGGTACCGGGTGAACAGTTCGAGCTGCTGCTCCGCGGGCCGAGACTCGGCGCGCGGGACCGGCGGGTGCTGGCCGCGGTCGCCGGGCAGGCGGCAGGTGCGGTCGAGCGGCACGCGCTGGAGGTCGAGGCGGCCTCCGCCGAGGCCCTGGCCCGGACCGACGAACTCAGGCGTGCGTTGCTGTCCGCGGTCGGCCACGACCTCCGCACACCGCTCGCGGCGGCCAAGGCCGCGGTGTCCAGTCTGCGCAGCGATGACGTCACCTTCAGTCCCGACGACACCGCGGAACTGCTGGCGACGGTGGACGAGTCGGTCGACCACCTGGCGGGACTCGTCGGCAATCTGCTCGACTCCTCCCGTCTCGCCGCGGGCGCCGTACGCCCCCAGATGCAGCACACGTTCCTGCCCGAGGTCGTGCACCGCGCCGCCGCCGGGGTGCAACGGCTCAACCCGGACCTCGTACTGACGATCGACCTCGGCCAGGCATGGGCATACACCGACCCGGGTCTGCTGGAACGTGCCCTCGCAAATCTCATCGACAACGCCCACCGGCACGGCGGGCCCGACGTCGAGATCACCGTCAGCGGAACCGGTGACGACCCGCCGCGCTGCGTGATCCGCGTCGTCGATCACGGGCCGGGACTGCCCACCACCGACCGCGAGCAGGTGTTCGCGGCGTTCCACCAGGGCGGCGACACCGCGGGCGCATCGTCCGGCGTGGGGCTGGGGTTGCCCGTGGCGCACGGGTTCATCACGGCGATCGGAGGAGAGTTGTCCACCGCGGACACTCCCGGCGGCGGGGCCACACTGGTCGTGAATCTGCCTACCGTGGCGGACATTCCCAGGTCGGAGGAGGGCGCCCGGTGAACGCCGACAAGAGCCGCGTCCTCGTGGTCGACGACGAGCCGCAACTGCTGCGCGCGTTGCGGATCAATCTGAATGCGCGCGGTTTCGCGGTCTCCACGGCGGCGACCGGGGCGGCGGCCCTGTCCGCGGCTGCGCGGTTCAACCCGGACGTCGTCGTCCTGGACCTCGGTCTTCCCGACATCGACGGGTTGACGGTTCTCGAGGGTCTGCGCGGGTGGACGACCGTTCCGGTCATCGTGCTCTCGGCGCGGACCGACGCGGCGGACAAGGTGGTGGCGCTCGACTCGGGGGCCGATGACTACGTCACGAAACCCTTCGGGATGGAGGAGTTCCTGGCCCGGCTGCGTGCCGCGCTGCGTCGGGGCGCGGTATCGGGGGCGACGACGGAATCGCCGGTGGTGGACGCCGGCGCGTTTGTCGTCGACCTCGGTGCGAAACAGGTGATCCGAGAGCAGGAGCCGGTCCATCTGACACCGACGGAGTGGGGAATCCTGGAGATGCTGGTCCGCCACGAAGGAAAGCTGGTGTCCCAGAGCGACATCCTGAACTCGGTCTGGGGTCCCGGATACCTCGGGCAGAGCAACTATCTACGCGTCTACCTGGCGAGTCTCCGACGGAAACTCGAAGTGGACCCGGCACATCCGCGTCACCTGATCACCGAGGCGGGAATGGGCTACCGCTTCCTGCGTTCATGATCTGCGTGCGCTCATGATCGGTGCGGCCGACATTCCGCCGGGCCTCGCGGCGCAAGCGGCGCTGGGGCCCGCCTGGGAAGACTGGCTTCGCCGGTTGCCCGCAACGGCATCGGCGCTTCTCGACGACTGGGAACTCTGTCGTGACGGCGCCGAGCTGTGGCACGGGTCCGAGTCGCTCGTGATCCCGGTGACCGACCGGGACGGCCGTCGATCCGTTCTGAAGATCGCCTTCGACGGCGACGACGAGGGTGCCCAGGAAGCACTGGGACTGCAGCACTGGGCGGGACGGGGTGCGGTGCGCATGCTGCGTGCCGACCCGCGGCTTCGGGCGCTGCTCCTCGAACGGCTCGAGCGGACGGACCTCACCTCGATCGGCGACGACGAGGCGTGTCGCGTGGTGGCAGGGCTGTACGGCGTCCTGCACATACCGGCACCCGGTCGGATGGCGCGTCTCACCACGCGCCTGGAGCGTTCGCTCGCCGGGTTGCAGTCCATGCCGCGTGACGCGCCGGTTCCGAGACAGTTTGTGGAACAGGCGCTTTCGCTCGGAAAGGACTTTCTCTCCGACGATTCCACGGTCGGTGTCGTCGTGCACGGCGACCTTCACCACGAGAACGTGCTGGCGGCTCCGTCCGGCGCGCGCCGCTGGCTGGTGATCGATCCCAAGCCGATGTCGGGGGATCCGCACTACGAACCCGCCCCGATGCTGTGGAATCGTCTCGACCTCCGAAAAGGCGATCCGCGGTACGTGATCCGGTCGCGCTTCTACACGGTCGTCGACGTCGCCGGCCTCGACCCGGACCGGGCGCGCGACTGGGTGATCATCCGGATGATCCTGAACGCGCACTGGGCGATCGAGGACGCGGAGAAGGCGGCGCGTGCCCTCACCGCCGACGACCGCGAGTGGATCACCACCTGCATCACGGTGGCCAAGGCCGTCCTCGACTGACCCTCACCGAGCGAACAGTGTTCCCAGATCCGGTATGGCGGCGGTCATCCCGGCGAGCCGGAGGCCTTGCCAGGCGGTGACCTGGTTGGCCGTCAGGACCGGCTTCCCGAATTTCTCCTCGAGTCCGGTGATCCACATCGCGGTGTGCAGTGCGGTATCCGGGATCAGGATCGCCTCGGCGTCCGGGTGATCCGCGGCCGCGATCATGTCGAAGAGGCCGTCGCCGTCGAGGATGC
Organism: Gordonia sp. GONU; assembly: GCF_024733855.1. NCBI lineage: Bacteria > Bacillati > Actinomycetota > Actinomycetes > Mycobacteriales > Gordoniaceae > Gordonia > Gordonia sp. GONU. The sequence goes on along the minus strand of NZ_JANRHB010000002.1, from coordinate 227,058 downwards.
CGGCCTCGGCGGCGGTCTCGATGTCGTTGGCGCGCAGGCAGACGACCTCGATGCCGCCGTCGGCGAGGAATCCGATGAAGCGTGACGCCAGGGGATCGGGATAGGTGGCGGCGATCGCAACCCGCGACAGTCCGAGGTGACGGCACGCATCGACGAAGGCCAGGGAGGTCGACGACGCGGGCCGGTCGGCAAGCGCGGCGATGTCGGCGACCTGGCGTCGGGCGCCGTCGAGACCGAAGACGAAGCTTCCGGACGTGCACGCCCACATCACCGACGCCGGCTGATCCGCCTGGGCCCGACGCACGCCCTCGGCGAGACGGTCCTGTTCGCCGACGGCGGCCATCGCGTCGACGGTGTGGTCGTCGGATTCGATCTCGGTGATGGTCACCGGCAGTCGGACCGCCACACCCGCGGCCACGAGCACCGATTCGATCAACTCGTAGTCGTCCTCGGCGGCGTGGCCGGGATACAGCATCGCGACGGTGGTTGTCACTCGCACACCTCCCAGGTAGATTGTCAACAATCTACCAATCGCGACCGACGAGGGGGCGCATGTCGGACACGGCACGCTGGCTCAGCGCGATCGAACTGGCCGAGGCCTACCGTACGGGTGAGCTGACGCCCGAGGCGGTGGCGGTCGAGTTGCTCGACGCCGTCGACGAGGTCGACCCGTCCGTCAACGCATTCTGCCTCGTCGATCGGGACTCGACCCTCGCCGCAGCTCGGGCGAGCACCGCGCGGTTTCGTGCGGGAACGCCTCTGGGGCCGCTCGACGGTGTGCCCGTCACCATCAAGGACCTGTTGCTCACCAGCGGCTGGCCGACGCTGCGCGGCTCGCTGATGATCGAGCCGGATCAGATGGTCTGGGACACCGATGCCCCCGCGGTGGCGCGACTTCGCGAGGCCGGCGCGGTGATGCTGGGCAAGGTCACCACGCCGGAGTTCGGCTGGAAGGGTGTCACCGACAGCCCACGCACCGGGATCACCCGTAACCCGTGGAACGCATCGCGGACATCCGGTGGGTCGAGCGGCGGTAGTGCCGCGGCGCTGGCGGCCGGACTGGGTCCGCTGTCGGTGGGCACCGACGGTGGGGGATCGATCCGCATACCGGCGGCCTACTGCGGGGTGGTCGGATTCAAGGCGACGCTCGGACGGGTGCCGATGTATCCGCCGAGCCCGTTCGCCCCGGTCGCACACGTCGGTCCGATGACGAGGACGGTCGGGGACTGTGCGCTGCTCCTCGACGTCCTGAGCGGGCACGATCCGCGGGACTGGTCGGCACTGGCGACCCCGACCGATAGCGCCGCCGCCGCGATCGCCGACGTCCGGGATCTCTCCGATGTGCGAATCGGTTACAGTGCCGATCTCGGCTTCGGATCGAATGACCCTGGCGTGCAGGCAAATACGGACCGCGTCGTATCGGTGCTCGAACAGCTCGGCGCGACGGTGGAGAAGGTCGATCTGGAGTGGGACGATCCCGCGTGGGCATATCACATCATCTGGTACGCGGGTGCCGAGGTGGTGGTGCGGGCACTCGGGCCGGCCGCGGAGGAGAAGGTCGATCCGCTGCTACTCGAGGCGCTCGAACGTCATCGGGACCTCACGGCCGGCGACCTCGTGAGCGCGAACGCCCTGCGCATGGAGATGGGGACCAGCATGGGCCTGTTCCACGAGGAGTTCGATGTCCTTGTCGCACCGTCGATGCCCGGGGTCGCCTTCGAGGCGGGACGAACCGTGCCCGAGGGGTCGGCGTCGCCGGACTGGACGTCGTGGACGCCGTACACCTATCCGTTCAACCTCACCGGGCAGCCGGCCGTCACCGTGCCCAGTGGATTCGTCGACGGTCTGCCGACCGGAGCGCAGTTCGTCGCTGCGCGACACCGTGATACGACCGTGCTGCGGGTCGCCGCCGCCTACGAGGCGGCCGCCGGCTTCACGATGTTGGGGGATCGTCCGTGACCGAACGCGCCGACCGATTCATCACCGTGACACTCGAGAAGCGCGGAGTGACGGCGGTGGCGCGGATGCTCGACGCCGAGGCGCCGCGGACGGCAGCGGCGGTGTGGAACGCGCTACCGCTGGGTGGCCAGGTCTTCCACGGCAAGTTCGCGCGCAATGAGATCTACACGCTGCTACCGGCATTCGCGCCGGTGGAACCGGGTGCCGAGAACACTACCATCACGCCGATTCCCGGTGACCTGTGCTACTTCACGTTCGACGGTGTGCTCGACAATCCGGCCTATGGCTACGACCTCGACACCGCTCCCTCCGAACACCGGTTGCTGATCGACCTGGCCGTGTTCTACGGCCGGAACAATCTGCTGGTCAACGGCGACGTCGGGTGGGTCCCCGGCAACGTCTTCGCCACGATCACCGAAGGGCTGAGAGAATTCGCGGCTGCGTGCAACGACGTCTGGATGGGCGGCGCGCGGGGTGAAACGCTGACCTATTCGCGCCTTTCGCGGTAAGAAAGAAGGAATGACGGTGACGATCAAGGTGGATGGGGACAACCCGGGCACGGACGGCCCGGGAGGTCGACGAACCGTGTCTCACCAGGGAAAACAGCCAGGTTCGACGCGCCGTCGTGTCCTCACCCCGTTGGTACAGGAGTCGACACCGGCGATCATCGCGCGTAAGTTGCACAATGCCATTGCGAACGGTGACTTCCCGCCCGGGTCGCAGTTGACGGAGTCGGGTCTCGCCGCAGACCTGGGCGTCAGCCGCGGCCCGTTGCGTGAGGCGATGCAACGTCTCACCGCGGAGGGTCTGCTGGTCAGCCATCGCAACCGAGGCCTGTTCGTCGTCTCGATGGAGGACGACGACATCCGCGACATGTACGTCGCGCGTACGGCGGTGGAACGTGCTGCCGTGCAACAGGTCATCGCGCACCGCGAATCGGAGGCGGTGGCCGGGTTGAACGAGGCGGTGGAGGCCATGCGCGCGTTCGTAGACGAACCGAACGGCGCCGGGATGGCAGAGGCGGACATGGGATTTCACCAGACACTGGTGGAACTTGCGGAAAGCCGGCGGCTTTCGCGTCTCCACGAGACGATTCTCGTGGAGACACGAATGTGTCTGCGAGCCATGCGAGGAACATATTCATCGGGAAAGGAACGGATCGACGAACATCAGGCGTTGGTGGACGCCATCGCTGCGGGGGATTCTGCGAAGGCAGATGCACTGATGATCGAGCACATGGCCGACGGGCTGTGCCGATTGATCGGTGACGGCGACCACGCCGACGATCTCACCGCGTCCGGGAGCTGAGCGCTCGCGGTTCGAATGTCCACGGGTGGTGAAAGAGCCGCCACCGTGCACAGGGTCCACCGACACGGAGATGGCCTATCGAGGGGCGGCAGTACGGTCCCGACGACATTCAGGAAGCGCAGATGAGCGACACGACACCAGCGGATACTTATGAGCGGCTCGCCCCGGACCCGGAGTCACCCGAGGGCCGGAAACTACTCCACAAGGCCATCGGTGCCTCGGCCATCGGAAACGCCACCGAGTGGTACGACTACGGCGTCTATGCCGCGGCCTCGGTGTATCTGACCCAGGCGTTCTTCCCCGGTGATTTCGGAACCATCGGCACCATGCTGGGTTTCGCGGTCTCGTTCGTGCTGCGCCCGCTGGGCGGCATGATCTGGGGACCGATCGGCGACCGTATCGGCCGCAAATCGGTCCTCGCCATGACGATCCTGCTCATCTCGGGCGCGACTGCGCTCATCGGCCTGTTACCCACGCATGCGTCGATCGGTGCGTGGGCGCCCATCCTGTTGATCCTGCTCCGCGTGATCCAGGGCTTCTCGACCGGTGGTGAATACGGCGGGGCCGCAACATTCATGGCCGAGTATGCGCCGGACAACAAGCGCGGCAAGTACGGCTCCTTCCTCGAGTTCGGCACCCTCGCCGGTTTCTGTGGCGGCACCGCATTCGTCCTGCTTCTGCAGCTGGGGCTCACCGAGTCGCAGATGGACCAATGGGGCTGGCGCATCCCGTTCCTGTTCGCCCTGCCGATGGGCCTGATCGGCCTGTACCTGCGGTCGCAGATGGACGACACCCCGGTGTTCCAGGAACTGGAGCAGGAGAACGAGATCACGGGTACGGCGTGGACGCGCTTCAAGGATCTGATCGTCAACTATCGGCGACCGATCCTGACGATGTTCGGCATGGTCATCGCGCTCAACGTCGCCAACTACACGCTGCTGGCGTATCAGCCGACCTATCTCCAGAACACGATCAACCTGTCCGAGACCTCGGCGAGCGTCGTCAACCTGATCGGGCAGCTCGTGATGATGTTGCTCATCCCGTTCTTCGGCTGGTGGTCGGATTCGACCGGACGCAAGCCCATGTGGTGGGGATCGCTCACCGGACTGTTCGTCCTCGCCTTACCGCTGTACTGGCTCATGGGCCAGGGATTCGCCTGGGCCATAGTCGCATTCGTCATCCTGGGGGTGCTCTACATCCCACAGCTGGCCACCATCTCGGCGACCTTCCCGGCGATGTTCCCGACGCAGGTCCGGTATGCGGGCTTCGCGATCTCCTACAACGTCGCGACCGCCGCCTTCGGTGGTACGGCACCGCTGGTCAACGACGCCGTCGTCGAGAACACCGACTGGAACCTCTTCCCGGCTGCGTACATGATGGGTGCCTGCGCCATCGGCATGATCGCTCTCCTGTTCCTGAAGGAGACCGCGGGGTGCTCGATCCGCGGGACCGAGATCCCCAGCAAGGAGAACGACTTCCACGAGTTGCAGAAGTCGCCGGTGGGTTGATCGGTGATCGGGGGGCTTCGACGCGGCGCCTCGCTGCGCTCGGTGCCGGCTCAGCCGGCGGTGGTCGGCGCCTCGCTGCGCTCGGTGCCGGCTCAGCCGGCGGTGGTCGGTGCCTCGCTGCGCTCGGTGCCGGCTCAGCCGGCGGTGGGCCCTAGCCCAGCAACCTCAGCCCGGCGAGCGTGTACGCCTTTGCCGCAGTGACCAGATCTGCGATGGCGACCGACTCGTCGGGCTGATGTGCGTCGGTGTTGATGTTGCCCGGTCCCAGCACGATCGTCGGGATGCCGAGGTCGCGGCTGACGAAGCCGCCGTCGCAGGCGGCGCTCCATCCGCCGACGGAGGTCGCGGCCCCGGCATCGGTGACCGAGCCGACGGCCACGCTGACGAGCGGATGGTCGGCGGCGGTTGCGAAACCCGGCATCTCCATGGTGACGCGGACATCGACGGTGATGCCGTCGGTGTCGATCTTGCTGTCGCGGATGGTCCTTCGGAGATTCTCGGCGATGGCGAGCGGGTCCTCGTCGGGCATCAGGCGACGGTCGATGCCGAGTGAGCAGGTCGGCGCGACGACCGAGATGCCCTGGCCGCCGTGGATGGTGCCGACATTCCAGGTGCCGCAGCCGAGGAGATCGTCGAGGGTTTCGGCGAGGTGGTCGTGATCGGTGCGGATGATCTCGACGATCGCCGCCGCTGCGTCGATGGCATTGCGTCCGTCGGCCGGCCGGCCGGAGTGCGCGGCGCGCCCGGTCACCTCGATCTCGATGTACGACGCCCCCCGGCACCCGCGGACGATCTGCATGTCCGTCGGCTCGGCGACGATGCAACCGAGGAAGTCGTGATCGGCGGGTCGGCCGACGAAGTCACGCACGCCGATACCGTGCTCCTCCTCGTCGACCGTGCAGACCAGGCGTACGGGACCGGAGAGTTCGATGCCGAATTCCCGTGCCCGCGAGAGCACGGTCATGGCCGCCACGACGGATGCGATCCCGCCCTTCATGTCGGTGGTGCCGCGTCCGACGAGGCGTCCGTCACGAGTCCGCACGGTATACGGGTCGGCGGTCCAGTTGGGGCCGGCGGGCACGACGTCGGAGTGGCCGAGGAACATCAGTCCCGGTCCGTCGCCGCCGGGGAGGGTGGCGACCAGGTTGGGCCGCCCGACCGCGACCTCGTGGGTGTCGACGGCGAGCCCGAGGGCACGACACGCCTTTTCCAGGACCTCGACGGCCAAAGCCTCGGTGCCGCCCGGATTCTCACTCGGCGCCTCCACCAGCGCGGTGGTGAGCGCGGTGATCGCGGCCTCGTCGATCAGATCGACGAGCGACTGCTCGGCCGGACTCAGCTCAGGTTCGTGTTCACCGCTCACCGGGCCATCTTCTCAAGACTCGACGTGAGGCGTCGAATGCCTTCGTCGATCCGTTCCGGCGTGCTCGACGCGAAGCACAGGCGCATCGAGTTCCGGAACCGGCCGCCCGGCGACAGTGCCGGGCCCGGGATGAACGCGACACCGTCGGCCAGGGCGATCTCGAACAGCTCGCGGGTGTCGATCTCGGCGAACTCCTCGCGCAGCGTGACCCACAGGAAGAAGCCACCCTCCGGGGCGGTGGTGACCACGCGGTCGCCGAGGTGACGCTCGATGGAGTCGAGCATGGCGTCCTTGCGTTCGCGATACAGCGAGCGAATGCCGGCGAGGTGGTCCTCGAGACCGCCGCGCGCGATGTATTCGGCGACGATGTGCTGGTTGGGCACGTTGGTGCAGGTGTCCATGGCCTGCTTGCCGTTGATGAGCAGCTGCCGCAGTGACGGGTCGGCGTCGACCCAGCCGACGCGCCACCCCGGCGCCAGGATCTTGGAGAAGGTCCGGACCGAGAAGATCAGGGGATCGCCGGGGCTCAGCGTCTGGAAGGTCGGGATGTCGGTGCCGGCGAAACGCAGCAGCCCGTACGGGTCGTCGTCGATGATCACCGCACCCCAGGTGTGCGCCAGGCGCAGCAGTTCGCGGCGTCGTTCCTCCGACATCGTGACGCCAGAGGGGTTCTGGAACGTGGGGATCGTGTAGATCGCCTTGGGGGTCTTGTGGGTGTGCGCGACCAGATCTGCGAGCTGATCGACCTGCATGCCGTCGTCGTCGACGGGCACCTCGAGGAGCTGGGCTCCGTAGGAGAGGGCGGTCGCGCTGCCGTTGGTGTAGGTCGGGGATTCGACGACGACCAGGTCGCCGGGATCGACGAAGAGCTTGCAGGCCAGGTCGAGGCCCTGCATGCCGCCGGTGGTGATCACCAGACGATCGTGTGTCGACGGGTCGGGTGTGGTCGCGAGGTAGTCGACGAGCAGCTGCAGCAGCCGAGGCTCGCCCTCGGTGGCGCCATAGGTGAACGACGTGTGATCCAGGATCTCGCCGGCGATCTGCCGGAACTCGTCGGCGGGAACGGCCTCATCGGCCGGGGACCCCATCGCGAAGCGCACGATGTCGTGGGACTGTGCGGCCAGCAGTGAGGTCGACGAGTCGATCATCGACCCGACCAGATCCTTCGTCCGCCCGGCAAGAGGGAGCGTGGGACCGGAATGACGCACGTCGTTCACGGTTTCGGTCGTTGTGGTCATGTCATGCACCTCGTCTCACCAGGCCTTCGTGGCTCGTCGCTTGCGCTTCTCGCACCTCAGGCAGCGGTTGGGTTGTCGTGTGTTCCTTGTTCGTCAGGTGGCGGTGGTCATTTCTGGATCAGTTCCCGCGGGAACGACGTGAAGCACTCGACGCCGGTGGGGCTGACCCGGACCGACTCGGAGAGCTCGAAACCGTAGTTGTCCATCCACATTCCGCAGACGATGTGGAAGGTCATGTTGGTCTCGAGGACGGTCTCGTCCTCGGTGCGGATGCTGATGGTGCGCTCACCCCAGTCCGGCGGATACCCGATGCCGATCGAATAGCCCAGACGTGAGGGCTTCTCGAGGCCGTACTTGGCGAGGGTCCAGTTCCAGGTGGAGGCGAGTTCGCGGGTCGCCACTCCCGGCCTGATCGCCTCGAGGACGTTGTTCAGGCCTTCGGCGGTCGCCTTTGCGACGTAGTCGAGTTCCTTGTGCGGCTTACCCAGCGACACGGTCCGCGCGAGCGGGCAGTGGTATCGGTTGTGCGCGCCGGTCAGTTCGATGACCACCGCTTCGTCCTCGACGAAGGTGCCCTGATGCCAGGTCAGATGGGGGGTGTCGGCTGCTGCACCGGTCGGCATCATCGGCACGATCGCCGGATAGTCACCACCATAATCCGGTGTCCCGGTGATCTGTGCCTGCGAGATCGCCGCGGCCGCATCGCATTGCCGCACACCGATCTCGATGGTGTCGATGGCCGCACGCATGGCCTCCGAACACACCATCCCGGCCTGTCGCATCAACTGGACCTCGGCTTCGGACTTCACCGATCGCACCCAGTTGACGAGTTCGAAGTTGTCGACGAGCTTCCACTCCGGGATCGCGTTGTGCAGCGCCCGATATGCCTTGGGGGAGAAGAAGTGCGAATCCATCTCCAGGCCGACCGAACCCCCGCGCGACGCAGGGGCGATGGCGTGGCGTTGCCGGAGCGACCACGCCACCCAGTCGAAGGGATGAACGTGCGGGCGGTGCACGTAGCTCTCCGGGTACCCGACGATCTGGTCGTCCGCCAACCACGTCGTGCGGTGTGCGCCACGGGCATCCATCTCCCGGGCGTAGAAGACCATCTCGCCCTCGATCGGGACGAACAGCATCTGCGGGGTGTAGAACGACCACGCGTTGTACCCGATCAGATAGAAGATATTGGCCGGATCGGTGACGATGATCGCCGACAACCCCTGACGGTCCATGAGTTCGCGGACCCGTGTCAGGCGCTGGTCGTACTCGCTGTCGGTGAACAGCTGAGTCCCGAGGTACATGGGCTTGCTGCTCCTTGCTCACACGTCGGTGGTCGGGTGCCGGACGGTCGTTCCGGGCAATGGATCTCCGGATCAGCGACGGATCGGGGTCGCCGTGTACTTCATGTCGAGGAACTCCTCGATGCCCACGCGGCCACCCTCACGGCCGAGGCCGGATTCCTTGACACCACCGAACGGAGCGGCCGGATTCGACACGATGCCGGTGTTCACCCCGACCATACCGGCTTCGAGCGCAGCCGACAGCCGAGCGCAGCGGTCGACGTCCTGGCTGAAGAAGTACGCGACGAGGCCCCACGCGGTATCGTTGGCGAGTGAGATCACCTCGTCGTCCGCGGCCGGGTCGAGGGGATTGTCGGCGTCGCCGAACGGGATGATCGCCGCGACCGGGCCGAAGATCTCGTTGCGCACCAGGTCGGCGTCGAGTCCGACCCCGGTCAGCACCGTGGGCGGGTAGAAGTAGCCGGGACCTTCGATGGCCTGCCCACCGCACGCGACCGTGGCGCCCTTGGACACCGCGTCGTCGACCAGCGAGGAGACCTTCGCAACGGCCTTCGGCTCGACGAGAGGCCCGACCTGCGTGCCCTCGGCTGCGCCGTCGCCGACCTTCAGGGCGGCCATCTTCGCCGTGAACGCCTCGGTGAACTCGTCGATCACGCTGCGATGCACGAAGACCCGGTTCGCCGCGGTGCACGCCTGACCGGTGTTGCGCATCTTGGCCAGCATGAGACCGTCGACGGCACGGGCGATGTCGGCGTCGGCGCACACGATGAACGGGGCATTGCCGCCGAGCTCCATCGAGGTGCGCATGACGGTCCCGGCGGCCTGCCGCAGCAACGTCTTCCCGACCTCGGTCGATCCGGTGAAGCTGACCTTGCGGGCGACTCCGCTGTCCATCCATTCGGTGACCACCGTCGACGGATTCGTGGTGGTCACGACGTTGAGCACGCCAGCGGGCAGACCCGCCTCGACGAGGATGTCCGCCAGCAGGAGGGTGGTCAGCGGGGTGAGCTCGGCGGGCTTGAGGACCATCGTGCAGCCGGCGGCGACGGCAGGCCCGATCTTGCGGGTCCCCATGGCCAGCGGGAAGTTCCACGGTGTGATCAGGATGCACGGACCGACGGGCTGCCTGCTCACCACGATGCGGTGGCCGCCGTCGCCGGTGGTGGTGTGGTCGCCGCCGATCCGGACGGCCTCCTCGGCGAACCACCGGAAGAACTCGGCGCCGTAGGCGACCTCGCCCTTGGCCTCCGCCAGCGGCTTGCCCATCTCGGCGGTCATCACGGAGGCGATCTCGTCTGCCCGGTCCATGATGAGTTGGTATGCACGGTAGAGGATCTCGCTGCGACCGCGCGGTGAGGTGGCCGCCCACTCGGCCTGATGCGCGGCTGCGGTCTCGAGTGCGCGGCGGGCGTCGGAGGCGTCGGCGTCGGCGACCCGGGCGAGCACCTCGCCGGTCGCCGGGTTGAGCACGTCGAACCGGTCGCCCGCGGCGGCCGGAATCCATTCACCGTCGATGAACAGGTCGGTGTGGATGGACGAGATGGCGTCGGGGACCTGGTGGGTGGCGATGGCCGTCATGGTCGGGCTCTCCTCGGTTCTCGGGTGGTCTGTCGGGGTTCTGATGCGGCGGTGAGAAGTTCGGCGAGGTGGACACCGCGGACCTCCCGTGCGCCGGCGAGTCCGTCGTCGACCGTGGCGAGGTGTTCCACCGCCATCGCGCAACTGAATCCGTCGGTGATGACGGGCCGGTGCGGGTCGTCGCGCAGCGCCGGGGCGAGCCCGTTCTCCGCGACGGCCATGCTGACCTCGTAGTGACCCTTCTCGAAACCGAAGTTACCTGCCACACCACAGCATCCGTCGGCGGAGTGCACGGCGACACCGAGCGCTTCGAGAGCGGCGGTGCCGGTGCGGGCGCCGAAGACCGCGTACTCGTGGCAGTGCGTCTGGAGGGTGACCTCCTCGGGTAGCGCCGGCGGTCGCCATCCCGCGTCGAGCAGGGTCGGCAGGTATGCGGCGAAACTCCGGACCCGCGCCGCCACGCGACGAGCGCTGTCGGTGGGGACGAGTTCGGGCAGGTCCTTGGCCAGTGCGGCAGCACAACTCGGTTCCGGCACCACGATGGGACGGTCGGTGCCGTCGTCGAGAGTCGCAGCGGTGCGTCGAAGTGTCCGGCGGGCCTTGTCCAGCTGGCCGGTGGAGATCCAGGTGAGCCCGCAGCAGTTGTCGGCCGAACACCCCACCCGGTCACCCGTCGCGCCGAGAACCTCGGTGACCGCCGAAGCGACCTGGGGGCGGAAGGCGCGGGTGAAGGAGTCGACGAACAGGATGACCTGCGAGGTCGGGGACACCGGCGCGAGTGCGTCGAGATGGGTCCTGCGGGCGCGTCGGGTCGAGAACGACGGCATCGTCCGGCGCGGATCGATGCCGCCCGCGCGTGCGGCGAGACGGCTGATCTTGGACGACAGCGCGCGATTGACCAGTGGTGCCGCGATCCCCGCCGCCGACAGCCAGGCCGGCATCCAGCCCAGCGAGTAATGCGACAGCGGGCGGATGCGGCGACGGTAGTGATGGTGGAGGAACTCCGACTTGTAGGTCGCCATGTCGACGCCGGTCGGGCAGTCCGTCGAACATGCCTTGCAGGACAGGCACAATTCGAGGGCTTCGGCGACCTCGGGGAATCGCCATCCGTCGTCGACCGACGGCGCGGTGCGCACCATGTCCTGCAGGACACGGGCGCGACCCCGCGTGGAGTCCTTCTCGTCCCGGGTCGCGCGATAGCTCGGGCACATGACACCGGTGGTGTCGGCCCGGCACCGGCCGACGCCGATACAGCCCTGAACTGCATGGACGAAGGGGTCCAGTAGCGGCAGCTCGGTAGAACCACCCCGGAGATGCGCCCCTGAGGGAGTCGTCGAGGACGTGGTGTCGTCGACGCCGCTGCTGAGGGCGAATTTCGGGGGCGTATCTCGGGAACCGTGGCCGAGGTGGAACGCGGTGGGCCAGGCCCGGCGCGGGACATCGGCGAGAGCGAGGTCGGCGGTGATCGACGGTGGGTCGATGATGCTGCCCGGGTTGAGGGTCCCGGCCGGGTCCCAGATCGACTTGAACCGCGCGAAGGCCGCCATCATCGCGGGTGAGTACATGATCGGGAGCAGCGCCGAGCGGGCGCGTCCGTCGCCGTGCTCCCCGGACAGCGAACCGCCATGACGGACAACCAGTTCGGCGGCCGCGGTGCAGAAGTGCTCCATCACGGCGCGTCCCTCGGGCGTGCGCAGGTCGAACGTGATGCGCACGTGCATGCACCCGGCGCCGAAGTGGCCGTACATCACGCCGGTCAGGCGGTGATGGTCGAGCAGTTCGGCGAAGTCGTCGAGGTAGTCGGCCAGGCGCTCGGGGGCGACCGCCGCGTCCTCCCAGCCGGGCCAGGATTCGTAGTTCCCGCCGATGCTCTCGTCGTCGGGGTCGGCCAGTCGGGACGACAGTCCGGCGCCGTCCTCACGGACGCGCCACAGGGCCTTGCGCCGCACCGGGTCGTCGACGACGGTGGCGCCGATCATCCGGCCCTGCCCACGCAGGTGGTCGAGGAGGCGCTTCGCGGTCGCGGGGACGTCGTCTTCCCCCTGCGCCGCAGCGCTTTCGGAGTCGACGTCGATGAACAACCAGGCCGAACCCTCGGGGAGTCCGGCGACGGTGTCCCGGCCGCGGCGCGCGGCCATCGTCGCGACGATCTTCCGGTCGATGCCCTCGATGGCCGATGGCGAGAACGGGAGGATCGCGGGTACGTCGCGAGCGGCGTCCGACGGGGAGTCATAGCCGACGCAGAGCAGGAGCTGGGAGGTCGCGACCGGAACGAGCCGCACCTTGGCCGACACCACGATCGCGCATGTCCCCTCGCTGCCGACGAGTGCACGCGCGACGTCGAAACCGTTCTCCGGCAACAGTCGTGCGAGGTGGTAACCCGAGACCTGACGCGGGATGGTCCCGAGTTCCGTGCGCAGGATCGCCAGATTGGCGGCGGCGAGATCACCGAGGGAGGCACTGATCTCGGTTGCGCGGGCGACCGCGGCGGCGTCGCCGGGGTCGGTGGCGTACAACCCGTCCCGGGTCGCGGTGAGCAGGACACCGTCCGCGGTAACGAGGTGGAGCTCGATGACGTGGTCACTGGTACGTCCGTACCGGACTGAGTGGTTACCGCAGGCGTCGTTCCCGATCGCGCCGCCGAGTGTCGCCCGCGACGCCGACGAGGGGTCGGGCGCGAAGGTGAGCCGGCCGCCGGTCGCTGCACGGGCACGTGCCGCCAGCGTGGTCAGCACGATGCCCGAACCGGCCACCGCGCTGGAGGTCTCGGCGTCGATCGACAGCACACGGTCGAGGTGACGGGACAGGTCGATGACGACGCCATCGCCGATGGCGTTGCCCGCCATCGATGTACCGCCACCGCGCACGACGACCGGGACTCCCAGATCGTGACAGCGGGCCACGATGATGGCGACCTCACGCGCGGACCGCGGGAATGTCACGGCCAGCGGCGGGATGCGGTAATTCGAGGCGTCGTAGGAGTATTCGGCCAGGCGCCGGGGCGACGCGTCGGCATCGATGCCGAGGTCGGTGAGTTCGACCGCGATGTCCACCGGCCTAACCCAGTGCGGCATGCAACGCTGCGCCGAACCGTGCGACGCCGAGGTCGATCTCGTCGGCGGTCACGACGAGTGCCGGGATGAGTCGGACGACGTTGGCCGAGGGGCCGCAGGTCAGCGTCAACAGACCCTGGGCCGTGGTGGCCTGCTGCACCGCGACGGCGGCAGCGGCGTCGGGCACGGTGTTGCCGGCCGCGTCGGTGGTGATGAACTCGATGCCGGCCATCAGACCGAGGCCGCGGACGTCGCCGACGCCCGGGAATCGTGCACACACCTCACGCAGGCCGGCGAGCATCTGCTCGCCGCGCACGCGGGCGTTCTCCACGAGTCCCTCGGCCTCGATGACCTCGAGGGTCGCGATGGCAGCCGCCGCGGCCACGGCATTGCCGCCGTATGTACCGCCCTGCGAGCCCGGCCACGCCTTGCTCATCAGCTCGGTCGGCGCGGCGATCGCCGAGATCGGGAAACCGGAGGCCAGGCCCTTTGCGGTGATGATGATGTCGGGAGTCAATCCCTCGGCGTGCTGGTGGCCCCAGAACCTGCCCGTGCGACCGAAGCCGGCCTGCACCTCGTCGAGGATGAGCAGGATGCCGTGCCGGTCGGCGCGTTCGCGCAGCCCCTGGAGGAAGCGAGGCGGAGTCGGCAGGTAACCGCCGTCGCCGAGGACGGGTTCGATGAGGAACGCGGCGGTGTCGTTGGGGGCGACGCGCGACTGCAGGAGGTAGTCGAGCTCGCGCAGCGCGAAGTCGACGGCGGTGTCGGTGTCCCAGCCGTAGCGGAAGGCATAGGGGAACGGCGCCATGTGGACGCCGCTCATCAACGGGGAGAAGCCGGCCGAGAATCGCGTCCCCGCCGTGGTCAGGCTCGCCGCGGCCACCGTGCGGCCGTGGAATCCGCCCTGGAAGACGATGATGTTCGGCTTGGCGGTCGCCATCCGGGCGAGACGAATCGCGGCTTCGACAGCTTCCGAACCGGAGTTGGCGTAGAAGACAGAGTCCAGGCCTGCCGGGAGGACCGCACCCAGACGTTCGGTCAGCTCCAGCAGCGGCGGATGCAGAACCGTCGTGTACTGGGCGTGGATCACCTTGGCGCACTGGGCCTGTGCGGCCGCGACCACATGCGGGTGGCAGTGACCGGTGCTGGTGACCCCGATGCCGGTGGTGAAGTCGAGGTAGTCGCGGCCGTCGGTGCCGTGAATCCAGGACCCCAGGGCATGGTCGACGACGACGGGCGTCGCCTGTTTGAGCGCAGGACTGAGCGAGGCGGTCTGATGGGTGCGGGTGGGGGAGTCAACGCCGGCAGTCATGGGTACACCGTGACGGGAGATCGTACGATTGTCAACAATGTGACAGTCAGCGGTGGTGGGGGTCCTTTCGATACGGCTCCTCGCTGCGCTCGTCGCCTACTCAAGGAGCGGGAGGGCTCCGTTGTCAACCGGAGGTCCGGCTTGGAGGTTGAGCCGGTAGCGAGCGGAGCGAGCCACCGCGTCGAAACCTCGCGCCACGCTGGTTGAGCCGGTAGCGAGCGGAGCGAGCCACCGCGTCGAAACCTCGCGCCACGTTGGTTGAGCCGGTAGCGAGCGGAGCGAGCCACCGCGTCGAAACCTTGAGCCGGTCGGTGGGGTGTGGTGGCGGGCGGGTTTCGACGCGACGCCTCGCTTCGCTCGGTGTCGGCTCAACCGGCATTGGGGTTGCTCGGTGTGTAAGTTTCGGCGCGTCGCCTCGCTTCGCTCGGTGTCGGCTCAACCGGCATTGGGGTTGATCGGTGTGTAAGTTTCGACGCCTCGCTTCGCTCGGTGTCGGCTCAACCGGCGGGGGGTTGCTCGGTGTGGCAGTTTGGTGTCTCGGCTCGTGCCTACTCAAGGAGCGGGGAGTGCGTCGTCCACTCGACGAGTGCAGGGGGATCGGGGTTACGGTGGCCGTATGAGCACCCGACGACCGGTCCTCGCGCTCCTCGGTGCCCCAGGTGTCGCGCCGCCGCCGAACCTCGACCAACTCGCCGACCTCGCCGAGATACGCCATTGCGTCGCAGACGATCTCGCGCAAGTCCTACCTGGTGCGGACGTGTTGGTGTTGTGGGACTTCTTCTCTCGCGCGCTCGCCGACAACTGGGGTGACGCGACGTCGGCGCTGCGCTGGGTGCACGTCTGCGCGGCCGGGGTCGACTCGTTGCTCTTCGACGAGTTGACCGCCTCTGACGTGGTGGTGACCAACGCGCACGGGGTCTTCGACCGTCCCATCGCGGAGTTCGTTCTTGCCTCGATCCTCGCGCGCGACAAGCGTTTACACGAGTCGATGGCCCTGCAGCGCGATCATGTCTGGAAGCATCGCGAGACCGTCGGCACGTCTCGGGGTTCGGTCCTCGTGATCGGCACCGGCGGGATCGGTCGTGCCACCGCGCAACTACTCCGTGCGGTGGGGATGCGGGTCGTCGGTGGAGGGCGGACCGCGCGGGAGTCCGACCCCGACTTCGGTCGGGTCATCCCCACCGCCGAGCTCGCCGATCACGTCGGCGACTTCGACAACGTCGTCACCATCGCGCCGCTGACCTCGCAGACCGCTGGGATGATCGACGCTCGAGTGCTCGCGGCGATGAAGCCGGGAGCGCACCTGATCAACGTCGGACGCGGGGAGCTCGTCGACGAGCCGGCGCTCGTCGAGGCGTTGCGCGCGGGGCACCTCGGGGCGGCCTCGCTCGACGTGTTCGCCACCGAACCGTTGCCCGCCGACAGTGAGCTGTGGGATCTTCCCGGTGTCGCGATCTCGGCGCACATGAGCGGCGATGCCCTCGGCTGGCGCGAGGCGCTGGCCGAACAGATCCTCGACAACCTGCGCAGATATGTCGGCCTGGAGGCTCCTGCGGACGGTGCCGCGCTCGCCGAGACGCTGGTCAACGTCGTCGACAAAGAACGCGGCTACGTAACGGCCACACTTCGACAGGGCGGATGACGTCGCCGCGGCCCTGCCGATAGTAGGCTGTAGCGCGATGACCACCGTCTATTTCCTGATCGCCGCCGTGGCACTCGCGGGTGCGGGCGTCCTGTTGTGGCTCGACCGGCAGCGGTCGAGCGTCGCGCGACACCAGCGTGCGGTCTGGGGGGACGAGCACGAGTTCAAGTTCCGCGAGACGGACACCAAGCTGCGCAAGGTGTTTCGCAGGGCGACGATGAATGTCCCCGATCATGTCGAGGTCCGCGACGTCGCGTATGGCCGCTACGGCGGCGTGGAGACCGTCGTCTTCGATCTCGCCGAGACCGCGACCGTGATCGCGGTCCGCCGCTCGTCGCCCTCGCCCGTCGTCGTGGACCTGCGTCACGAGGATGTGCTGGCGCCGGCCGAGGAGGACGTCGAACTCCTCGGTGCGATGGGGCCGCGAGTCATGTTCTCCAACAACCTCGACGTCGCGCGCCGTGTCTGCGACCGGCGGATGGTCGCGCTGGCCAACAAAGCCCCGGCGTTCGTCGAGGTGCTGTGGAACGAGGGCAACTGGGCGCTCGGTTCGCTGCCGTTGACCAACGACCCCGCGACACTCAACACCGGCCTCGAGGTGGTTCGTCGTTTCGCCGACCTGCTGCGTGTTCTCCCGCCGGTGCGCGAACCCGAGGACTCGCCGGACCCTCGCGATCCACACGGACCCACGCGCGCCGAACTCGCCGACGAGAAGACCGAGTCGATGCGCGACAAGCGTCGTCGCCAGGCTGCGGCGGCTCCCGCTACGGAGGCTTCTGCGGCAGCCAGGCCGAGCGCGCCGCCGGTCCGCAAACCGCCGGCGACAGGTGCAGCGCAGACGACGACCGGCCGGGGCATGGCCCCTATGCCCGTCCGCGGTTCCGGCTCGCGGAAGCCGGAGGATTCGCGTCGCCCAGACGACACGGGCGATCGCTCCAACCGTCACCGCAGCTGATCCGACAGGGCTGATCTGACGGTGTCGCGGACACCGTAGGGTAATCGTCATCCAGTGCACACCGGCCCACGGCCGGCGAGTTCGAGAGTGAGTAGTCGCATGTCCTCGTCAATCCCGGTTTCCGACGACACGCCACCCCAGGTCGACTCGGCGGGCCGGGCACGACTCGCCGAACTGGTCCGCGAACTCGCCGTCGTGCACGGCAAGGTGACGCTCTCCTCCGGTAAGGAGGCCGACTACTACGTCGACCTGCGCCGCGCCACCCTGCATCACGAGGCCTCTCGGCTGATCGGCCGGCTGATGCGCGAGCTCACGGCCGACTGGGATTACGTCGCCGTGGGTGGATTGACGCTCGGCGCCGACCCGGTCGCGACCTCGATCATGCACACCGACGGCCGCGACATCGACGCCTTCGTCGTGCGCAAGGCCGCCAAGGCCCACGGTATGCAGCGTCGGATCGAAGGACCCGACATCGTCGGCCGCAACGTGCTCGTCGTCGAAGACACCAGCACCACGGGTGCCTCACCGTCGACCGCGGTGGAGGCCGTGCGCGAGATCGGCGGCAACGTCGTCGGTGTCGCCACCGTCGTCGACCGTGCGACCGGTGCGGACGCCGTCATCACCGGGCTGGGCGTGCCCTACCGCTCGCTGCTCGGGCTGAGCGATCTCGGCCTTGCCTGACGCGCTCGACCCAGACACCAGCGTCGCCGGTCCCACCGAGTGGGTCACCGGACCGCCGGTGGGTGTGGGCGCGTGGTCCGTCGAACATCCCGACGAGCCTATCCCGGACGACGAGCGCCTCGACCCCGAACTGCTGGCGAACGGGGACACCCGCAACGTCGTCGACGCGTACCGGTACTGGAAGCGCGAGGCGATCGTCGCCGACATCGACTCGCGTCGCCACCCACTACACGTGGCGATCGAGAACTTCGCCCACGACGCCAACATCGGCACTGTGGTGCGCACCGCGAACGCCTTCGCCGTCGCAGCGGTCCACATCGTCGGGCGTCGTCGATGGAACCGTCGTGGTGCGATGGTCACCGACCGCTACCAGCACCTCATGCACCACGACACGGTCGGGGACCTGATCGACTGGGCTCGGCGCGAGGGGCTGGCCGTGGTGGCGGTGGACAACACCCCTGGATCACGGCCGCTGGAGACCGTGGAACTCCCGCGCGAGTGTGTGCTGCTGTTCGGCCAGGAAGGTCCGGGCGTGAGCGACGACGCGCAGCGGCAGGCGGACATGACGGTGTCGATCGCCCAGTTCGGATCGACCCGCAGCATCAATGCGGGTGTCGCGGCCGGGATCGCGATGCATGCGTGGGTACGCCAGCACGCCGACCTCGGTGACGCCTGGTAGCGGACCTCGATACCGGTTCGCGCCTCCGCGGTTCGGGGCCTACTCGGCCGGCGGGGTGGTGGCCGGGTCCTTCGACGGGGCCAGCGGCTCCTCCTCGACGACACCCTTGCGCGACCGCAGGATGCGCTTGACGATCTCCGAGATGATCGGCAGCACCGACACCAGCACGATGATGATGAAGATGTAGTCGACGTTGTCGCGGATGAACTCGATCTGCCCGAGGAAGTATCCGAGCAGTGTCACACCCACGCCCCAGGCCACCGCGCCGACGATGTTGTAGGTCAGGAAGACGGCGTACCGCATGCGGGCAGCGCCGGCGACCAGCGGTGCATAGGTCCGGACGATCGGGACGAAGCGGGCCAGGATGATCGTGACCGGGCCGTGCTTCTCGAAGAACTCGTGGGCCTCGTCGATGTAGGCCTGTTTGAGGACCTTCGCGTTCGGTGTGAACAAGGTGTAGCCGAGTTTCTTGCCGATCCAATACCCCACCTGGTCGCCCAGGAACGCAGCGATCGGGATGGTGACCAGCAGCACCCACAGCGGCGCGAAGGGCTCGATCTCCGCCGACTTCGCCGCGACGATCAGGCCTGCGGTGAAGAGCAGGGAATCGCCCGGGAGCAGCGGGAACAGGAGCCCCGACTCGATGAACACCACCAGCAGCAGACCCGCCAGCATCCAGGTGCCGAACGAGTTGAGCAGGTTGACCGGATCCAGGAATCCCGGCAGAAGAGCCAGGTTGGTGGTCGTGGTGGCAAGTGCTGAGTCGATCACGGGATCCCAGAGTACCCACGAATGCGACCTGGGCAGAATCTCGCGAAATCGACGACGACGAATCGCGCCGGGATCGGGAGCGGGGCGTGCGACCGGTTCGGCGGCACGAGACGACTTCACCGGATGGTCCCGCCCCGCCATCCCGACCGGTCCGAACTAAGCTCCTCGCATGATGTCCGGTTCGTCGAACGACCCCTCCCAGCACCCCTCCGCAGACCCCGACGACACCGCGGACGTGATCGTGGTGGGCAGCGGGTTCGGTGGCGCCGTCTCGGCATTGCGGCTGGCCGAGCAGGGTCGGCGCGTGCTGGTGCTCGAACAGGGTCGTCGGCACTCGCCCGAGGATCTCCTCGCCGCCCGCACCGACCCGCGCAAGTACCTGTGGATGCCGGAGCTGGGGCTGAAGGGCTTCTTCTGGCAGCGGGTGCTGCGACACGTCGGCATCATCGGCGGCGCCGGTGTGGGAGGCGGCAGCATCGTGTGGGCCGGCGTACTCCTGGAACCCAAAGAGGAGTTCTTCACCGACCCCGCCTGGCCCGAGGTGGTCGACGGATGGCGCGCCCAGCTGACCGCGCACTACCGCACCGCCGCCCGCATGCTCGGACGCGAGACGACGCGGTTCGTCGGCGAGATGGACCGCCACCTCGAGACCACCGCGGAGAAGATGGGCGCAGGACAGACATACGGCCCCACGCCCATGGCGATCTGGTTCGGTGCGCCCGGTGAGGAGGGCGTCACCGTCCCCGACCCGTTCTTCGACGGCGAAGGCCCGGATCGCACCGGGTGCCGGCTCTGCGGAGCCTGCCTGATCGGCTGCCCGTACGGCAGCAAGAACACCCTGGACCTGAACTATCTGTGGCTCGCCGAGCGCCGGGGAGTCCGGATCAGCCCGGACACCCGCGTCGAGACCGTGGCCGCGATGCCGGAGGGCGGATACGAGGTCCGCACCGCCGACGGTGAGGTCCTGCGCGCGGCCGAGGTGGTGCTGGCCGCGGGCGTGCTGGGCACGGTCGAGTTGCTGTTCCGCTCCCGCGAGCAGGGGCTGCTGCCGCACGTCTCGCCCCGATTGGGTCACGGGGTGCGCACCAACTCGGAGGCCATCACCGCGGTTCTCGCCGACGATCCGGACGCCGATCTCACCCGAGGCCCGACCATCTCCAGCGAGTTCTATCCGGACGAGGCCACGCACGTCACCCAGAACCGGTACGTCGGCGGTTGGCACATGCGTCTGCAGCTCGGCCCGCTGATCGACGGTGAGGTCCCTTCCCGGCGACGGCGCGCGGCGCTGGCGGAGCTCGGCCGCCACCCGTTCCGGCAGCTCCGGCTGATGACCGCGCGCAACTTCATCGAGCGCCTGAGCGTGTTCACGGTGATGCAGAACGTGGAGAACGAGATCCGCCTGGTGATGGACCGCTCCCCGGTCACCCCGTGGCGCCGCGTCCTGCGGTCTCGAACCGGTGGGGCCGCCCCGGCCCCGAGCTACCTGCCGCAGGCCAATGAGGTGGCCCGGAGATTCGCCGAATCGGTGGGCGGCCGGCCGCTCAACCTGCTGCTGGAGAGCGTGGGCGGCAAGTCCATCACCGCACACGTCCTCGGCGGGGCCGCGATGGGGACCGACGCCTCCGACGGCGTGATCGACACCGACCACCAGGTGTTCGGCCATCCCGGCCTGTACGTGGTGGACGGCTCGTCGATCCCGGCGAACGTAGGTGTCAACCCCAGCCTGACCATCACCGCCATGGCCGAGCGGTTCGCCGCCCGCTACCGTGCCCGCCGGACCTCGTCACCCGACCACACCTCGAGCATCGGAGCACAGTGACCACCACCCTGCCCACGTCCCTGGGGCGCCTACGCACCCTGTTCTCGGAGACGTCGCCCCCGACCACGCTGCCCGCCCCCGGCGACTACCTCATCACCTTCGTGGGACCGGCCCCTCTGAAGGCGATGGCGCCGCGGGCGATCGCGCTCGGCGGGATGCGGGGCTGGCGCGGGAAGCGGTTCGCCGCCGATGGTGACGCCGTCAACCTGGTCGACGACGCCGACGGCTCCCTCCGCGAGCTGATGCCCATGCAGGTGACGCTCGAGCCCTCATGGCTCGACGGCCGGCCGGTCATCGTGTGTTCATACGGGCAGGACGGACCGATGCCGTGGCGGTGGGTCCGTGACGAGTTCCGGGCACTCGACGACCGCCGGCTGCTCGGGCTGACCTTCGCCGGCGGCCGGTGGTCCGCACCGCTGGCCGCGCCGTTGTTGCTCACCCGCTCCTGAGCCGAGGACGGTGCAGGTCCGGGGCCTCAATGGTGGGCGCACCCGCCGGTGTGGCACCTGCCATACTGAGGGAAGTCCGGCCGCGGGAAGTCCGGCTGCTCGCCACGGAGAACAACCGACGGCGAGAGAACCCGAACACCAGAGCACATCAACACCCTGGAGGATTCGTCGATGCCCATTGCAACCCCGGAGCAGTACGCCGAGATGTTCGACAAGGCGAAGAAGGGTGGTTACGCATTCCCCGCGATCAACTGCACCTCGTCGTCGACCATCAACGCCGCGATCAAGGGCTTCGCCGACGCCGGCAGTGACGGCATCATCCAGTTCTCGACCGGCGGTGCCGAGTTCGGTTCGGGCCAGGGCGTCAAGGACATGGTGACCGGCGCCGTCGCACTGGCCGAGTTCGCGCACGTCGTCGCCGCCAAGTACGACGTCCTCATCGGCCTGCACACCGACCACTGCCCCAAGGACAAGCTGGACACCTACGTGCGCCCGCTGCTCCAGATCTCGCAGGAGCGCGTCGACGCCGGCCGCAACCCGCTGTTCCA
Organism: Gordonia sp. GONU; assembly: GCF_024733855.1. Classification (NCBI taxonomy): domain Bacteria; kingdom Bacillati; phylum Actinomycetota; class Actinomycetes; order Mycobacteriales; family Gordoniaceae; genus Gordonia; species Gordonia sp. GONU. The sequence continues at coordinate 204,894 of NZ_JANRHB010000002.1, read as the reverse complement.
GTCGCACATGTGGGACGGCAGCGCCGTGCCGCTCGACGAGAACCTCGAGATCGCCAAGGAACTCCTCGCCAAGGCGGGCGCCGCCAACATCATCCTGGAGATCGAGATCGGCGTGGTCGGCGGTGAAGAGGACGGCGTCGAGAACGAGATCAACGACAAGCTGTTCACCACCCCCGAGGACTTCGAGAAGACCATCGAGGCCCTCGGTGCCAGCGACTCGGGCAACCGCTACCTGCTCGCCGCGACCTTCGGCAACGTTCACGGCGTCTACAAGCCGGGCAACGTCAAGCTGCGTCCCGACGTGCTGAACACCGGCCAGGAGGTCGCCGCCAAGAAGCTGGGTCTGGCCGACGGCGCGAAGCCCTTCGACTTCGTCTTCCACGGCGGCTCGGGCTCGCTGAAGAGCGAGATCGACGAGGCGCTGAGCTACGGCGTGGTGAAGATGAACGTCGACACCGACACCCAGTACGCCTACACCCGTCCGGTCGCCGGCCACATGTTCGGCAACTACGACGGCGTCCTCAAGGTCGACGGCGACGTGGGCAACAAGAAGGTCTACGACCCGCGCAGCTGGTCCAAGAAGGCCGAGGCGAGCATGAGCGAGCGCGTCGTCGAGGCCTGCAACGACCTCAAGTCGAACGGCAAGTCGCTGACTGCCTGATCGTCTGACACACGATTCTGCCCGCACCCGGAAGGGTGCGGGCAGAACTGTTCTCCGGGGTCGAGGGGAGAGGTGAGGCGGCCGCAACCGGCGTCAGGAGGTCAGCAACCCGACCATCACCGCAACCGCCAGTGCGATCATCACGAGCGCGGCGACGACGACCGCCGGATCGGTGCGCGAACCTGACCCGGTGCGGGAACGCGCATCGGTGTCCCCGAGATGTGCCGGCCGGATACGCCGCGACGGGCCGCCCGAAACCGGCGGCGGCGTGGGTCGTCGAGGAGTGAAGTAGGCCGGGACGTCCGAGGACTGCTCCCCGGACTCCGGCCGGCCTTCCTGCCGGTCCGATCGCGGGGCGTGGGGCGGCGGAGGGGATGTGGTCGACGGGGGACCCCACCCCTGACCGCCGGTCACGTGGGGTTACACACCTTCCAGGCATCACCGTCGCGCTGCAGGTTCAGCGTCACCGTCTCGGGGCTGTCCGGCGCACTCGTGTGCACTGCGACGACTTCGACGACGGCCAGGTCGCCACCCTCGACCACCCGCACCGCGTTGATCGCCTGGGTCTGGACGAGCTCGTTGCGAGCCTTCTGCGCGTCGTAGGTCTTCTGATAGGCCGCGTCGTCGAAGTCCGTGTAGAAGGCGTGGAGCTCGCCACAGGTGACTGAACGCAGGGTCGCGAGGTCGCCCTCGTACAGCGCCGTCGTGTAGTCGAGCGCCACCTCGGCGGCTTCGTCGGCCGGCGGGGTCGCCGTCATGTTCTGGTAGGCGAAGATGCCGCCGATGGCCGCCACGATCACCACGAGGAGCGCGACGACGGCGATCAGCGGACCCTTGCCGCGTTTCTTGGTGGTCTTCGACGGCTTGCTGCCGGGGATGACCTGAGGCTGGTGGGTCGTGGTCGTCCACTCGCCGGTCGACGACGGGGCGACCGCGGGCTCCGGGACGGTGTCGGTGCGCTCATCCGTCGCCGGCGACTTCGTGCCCGCAGCGGTCGCACCGGCAGCCGCGGCCCCGGCGGCTGCCGCCGGGATGACCTTCGTGGCGGCGTCCGAGTCGGATTCGTCTTCGGGCACGTCCTCCGACGCGGCGCTCAACTCGTCGGTGTCCTCGGCAGTCGGCGGCAGCACGATCGCCTCGGTGGGTGCCTCGCCGGACGGCGCCTCTTCGTCGGTCTCGGTGTCGTCGGTCTCGGTGTCCTCGGCTCCGGTGCCCTCGGTTCCGGTGGCCTCGACCTCGACGGGCTCGTCCGACGCGGCCTCGTCCTGGACCTCCGTCTCGGTGGCTTCGGCGGTCTCGGTGGGCTCCGCGGTCTCGGCGGCAGCGTCTCCGGCGGGCTCGGTGGCGGCCTCGTCGGATTTGGTGTCCTCTTCTTCGATTGCCGCAGTGGAGGTTTCGGCTTCCCCGTCCGCGGCTGCGTCCACCGCTTCGGGTTCGCCGGTCTCATCCTCGACGGAGGTGTCCTCGTCGGACTCGCCGGTGCTCGCCACGGCAGCACCGGCGGCTGCTGAGCCCGCTGCGACGGCGGCGACGGTGGCGCCAGACTCACCGGCGTCGTCGGCGTCCTCTGCTTCCCGGGTCTCCGATGCACCGGACTCAGCCGACTTCTCGGTGCCCGACTCCTCTGCGCCCGACACCTCTGCGCCCGGCACGGCGGACTCGTCGTCGTCCGCTGTCGTGGCCTCCGCCTCCGCCTCCGCCGTAGACGCGCTCGCCGGGTTTTCGACTGCTTCGGTTTCGGTCTCGGGCGCCGCAGTCGCGTCGATGTCGTCGAGATCCTCGAGTTCGCTCGGGTCGGGAAGGTCCTCGCGGCGGATCACGGTGGTCTTCGAATCGCTCGGACCCAGACGGGCGGGCTTGCTCGTCGGCGCGGCCGGGGTCTCTTCACCGCTGGTGCCCGCATCATCGGCCCCGAGCGGATCGATCGTGTCCAGATCCTCGAGATCCTCGGGTGACGGGAGATTGTCCCGACTGATCACCTGGGTGGCGCCGTCGATCCCGCGTCCGCCCTTCGGCTTCGGTGCCTTCGCAGGGCGGGGCGCGTCAGTAGCGTCGGTGCCGGTGGCCGCCGCCCCGTCGGCCTTGTTTCCGTCGGCCTGGTTCTCGGCGGTGTCGTTCTGGGTGGGATCGTCCACGGTTGGCTCGTGGCCCTCTCTGCTGGTGCTCCGGTTCCCGGCGTCCTCGCCGGTCGGAACATTATCCGGGGTGGTGTCTGCGATGTCCGTGTGAGACCCGGAATCCTGGCCGGACTCCCTCTTCGGCCCGGGAGGACTCAACGGGTCGGTGCCCGGTGTGTGGCCGGTCCGCCGCGCGCGACGTTCGTCCCGGACCTGGCGCAGCGTCGAGAGTGCTTTGGTGACAGCAGTTCTCGGCCCCTCTGATCGAGCCATCGACTGATCACCCCGCATTCTTGCCCATCGCATGGTTTCGGTCCGGCCGCCGAGTGACTCGGTGACAGGACCGATTGCGTCATTCACCCTAGCGAATCGCCGGCCGGTCGAGCACTAGGGCGTTCGGTCGATACGGTCGCCTCCGCGGTCACGATGCTTGAATGGGTACATGACGTCATTCGGAGATCTCCTCGGCCCGCAACCGGTTCTGCTCACCGGCGACGACGACGCCGAGTCGGACCTGCTCAACGGGGCTGTCCCCGCCGAGGTCGCGGCCGCCCATCCCACGGCCTCCATCGCGTGGGCATACCTCGCCGAGGCGGCGCTCGAGACCTCGACGGCTGCCGGTGAGGCGGGTGACACCAGCGCGGTGATCGCGGCCTACGCCTACGCCCGGACCGGCTACCACCGCGGCCTCGACCAGCTGCGCCGTCACGGATGGAAGGGCTTCGGTCCCGTCCCGTGGAGCCACGAACCCAACCGCGGCTTCCTGCGGTGCGTCGGCGCGCTCGCGCGCGCCGCCGAATTGATCGGCGAGGAGGACGAGCATCTGCGTTGCCTCGACCTCCTCAACGACAGCGACCCCCGGGCGGCCGCCGAGCTCGGCCTGGTCTGAGCGACCCGCGACCCGTCGAATGCCGGCAGCCGCGAGCGGTTCGTATCCGCGCCGGGTCTACGACTCCCTGCCCGGGACCCTCAGACGACGCCTTCGGCGTCTGAAGATATCTCTCGTCCCGATCGTCCAGTGCGCGCTGGCCGCCGGGGTGGCGTGGTGGATCGCCATCCACGTCTTCGCACATCCGGACCCGTTCTTCGCACCCATCGCGGCTGTCATCTCGCTGGGACTCGGTCTCGGACGCCGATGGCGACGATCGGTCGAGCTCGTCGGCGGTGTCGCGATCGGCATCCTCGTCGGCGACCTGTTCATCGGGGTGGTCGGTGAGGGCGCCTGGCAGATCATGGTCGTCGTCGTCCTGGCGATGTCGCTGGCTGTCGTGCTCGACGACGGCCTGCTGATCCCCATGCAGGCGGCGTCGTCGGCCGTCCTGGTCGCGACCCTGCTGCCACCCGGCGGTGTCGCCGGGTTCCACCGCGCGATCGACGCGCTGATCGGCGGGGTTGTCGGGATAGTGGTGGCCGCGTTGTTCCCGGTCAACCCGGCCAATCGGGCGCGGGAGGACGCAGCGGGGGTATTGCTCACCATCCGAAACGCGGCGCGGTCGGTCGCCGAGGGTCTGCGCGAAGGGGATGCGGAGACGATAGCCGCGGCGCTCGAGGCCGCACGCGGGACGCAGGCGGCCATCAACAACATGCGCACCGACATGACCGGCGGCCGGGAGGTCACCCGGATCTCGCCGCTGTACTGGGGTTCGCGCGACCGTCTCGACCGGCTCGTGAGAACCGCGGACCCGATCGACAACGCGGTCCGCAACTTCCGGATCATCGCCCGTCGGTCCCTGGCCGTCACCCAGCGCGGTGAACGGGTCCAGCCGGCGATCATCGAGATCATCGAGGACGTGGGCGGAGCGTTCGAGGTTCTCCGGGAGATGATGCTGGCCGACCCCGGTGAGGACCCCGACCCGGTGGAGGCCGCGCGCGTCATCCGCTCGATCGTGCGCAAGGCGCCCACCGATCTGGCCGTGAACAGCCATCTCTCCGAAGCCGCGCTGCTCGCGGAGATCCGCTCGTTGCTCGTCGACCTGCTGATGATCGCGGGGTTGCGCCGGTCGTCGGCGCTGGCGACCCTGCGGAGCTGAGGCCGTCCGCCGGACACGGCGCACTGTTGCCACATATGCGAACTTGTGCATATATTGACCGCCATCATGGGTCATTCACATTCGCATTCCCACACCCCCGGGACCGGTGCCGCGGGGGAGCGGCGTCTGTGGCCGATGGCGCTGGCGGTGGCTCTCATCGGCGGGTTCTTCGTGGTGGAACTCGTCACCGGCATCGTGGTGAACTCCCTCGCCCTGATCGCCGACGCCGGGCACATGCTCACCGACGTGGTCGCGCTGATCATGGGGCTGATCGCGTTGCTGCTGGGCCGGCACGGCCGTACCACGGACACCCGCAGCTTCGGGTGGCATCGTGCCGAGGTGTTCACGGCCGTCGCCAATGCGGTCCTGCTCATCGGGGTCGCGGCCTTCGTCCTGTTCGAGGCCATCGAGCGCATCGGCAACGATCCCCAGGTTCCCGGCCTCACGCTGATCGTCGTGGCACTGCTGGGTCTGGCGGTGAACCTCGTCGTCATGCTCCTGCTCCGCGCAGATGCGCAGGAGTCCATTGCCGTCCGCGGCGCCTACCTCGAGGTCCTGGCCGATGCGGTCGGCAGCGTCGGGGTGCTGATCGCCGGCATCGTCGCGCTGACCACCGGGTGGGGCTACGCCGACATCGTGGTCGCGGTCCTCATCGCCCTGTGGGTGGTGCCGCGGGCACTCCGGCTCGCCATCGACGCGCTGCGCATCCTCAATCAGCAGGCGCCCGCGCACGTCGACGTGGAGGCGCTGCGTGCCGACCTGGCCGGTATCCCCATCGTCGACGACGTCCACGACCTGCATGTCTGGACCCTGACCACCGGGATGGACGTGGCCACGGTGCATCTCGGCAGCAGCCGCCCGAACGCCGAGGTGCTCCCGGCGGCGCAGGCCGTCCTGGCCCGTCACGGACTCGAACACGCCACCGTCCAGGTGGACCCGAACGACGATCAGCGACGATGTCGTGACGAGATGACGTGGTGAGCTCGCGTCGCTGAACCCAAAATGTCGGTTATGCCTTAAATTCCCGGCATGGAACGACGCGACTTCCTCGCGGTCCTCGCGGCCGGCACGGTGGGGGCCCTGACCGCGAGCACCGTGACGGGGTGCGCCTCGCCGGTCCCGGCCGCCGAGATCACCCCGTCCGGCACTCCGCTTACGCTGCCCACCTCGCCGGCCGGCCCGCCCACGCCGGCCTTGTCCCGTGCCGGACTGCTCCCGCCGGCCGTGGGAACCCGTCGCCCGCTGCCCGCCGAGCCGATCACGCGACTGCCGGGCAAGGGCAGGCACATCGCCCTCACGGTCGACGACGGCGCCAGCTCCGAGGTCATCGGGGCCTACGTGGAGTTCGCCCGTGACACCGGTGCGCGGTTCACGTTCTTCGTGACCGGATCGTTCGACGGGTGGACCGATCACCGCGCCGAGCTGGCCCCGCTCGTCGAATCCGGGCAGATCCAGCTCGGCAACCACACCTGGACCCATCCCGCTCTCACCGAACTCTCGGCCAAGGGGATCGCCGACGAACTCGGACGGACGAAGCGGTTCCTGAAGAAGAACTTCGGCGTCGACGGCACGCCGTATTACCGGCCCCCCTTCGGCTACCACAACGCGGCGGTCGACGCGGTGGCCGCCGACCTCGGCTACACCATGCCGACGCTCTGGTACGGCTCTCTCTCGGACTCCGGCCTGATCACCGAGAGGTACCTCGTGCAGTGCGCACGCAAGTACTTCCGGCCGCAGACCGTCGTGATCGGCCACGCGAACCACGACCCTGTCACCAAGGTCTATCCGGAGCTGGTCGAGATCATCCGCCACCGGAAGCTGCGCATGGTGACGCTCGACGACTATTTCGCGTCCTGACCGCCACGACAGAGGACCTCGTCGATGCAAGCCGGGCGGGGATTTGCGCTCACCCTGATTCGTAGTCGTCGACGCGAGGCGCCTCGCCGCTACCGTGAGCCGGTCATGGCCTCATCTCTGCGGACTTCCGCCTCCCCCACGGTTCACGAGACCGACGCCGAGCGCCGCAAGCGACTCCGTACGGTCGTGGCCGCGAGTCTCCTCGGCACGACGGTCGAGTGGTACGACTTCTTCCTCTACGCGACCGCCGCGAGTCTGGTGTTCAACACGCTGTTCTTTCCCGACCAGAGTTCTTTCGTCGGGACGCTGCTGTCGTTCGCGACATTCGCGGTCGGATTCGTCGTGCGACCGATCGGCGGAGTGATCTTCGGGCACATCGGCGACCGGATCGGACGCAAACGCACCCTCGCGATCACGATGGTCATGATGGGCGTCGCCACCGCGCTGATGGGTGTGCTGCCCACGGCCGCGTCGGTCGGCGTGATCGCCCCGATCCTGCTGTTGCTGCTGCGCATCGTGCAGGGTTTCGCGCTGGGCGGGGAGTGGGCCGGCGCCGTCCTGCTGTCGGTGGAGCACAGCCCGAACGGCAGAAGAGGTCTCTTCGGCAGCATCCCGCAGATCGGGCTCGCCCTCGGTCTCGCGCTGGGGACGGGCGTGTTCGCACTGCTCCAGGTGGCGCTCGACGACGACGCGTTCCTGACCTACGGCTGGCGAATCGCCTTCCTCGTGAGCATCGTGCTCGTCGTCATCGGATTCGTGGTGCGGCTGAAGGTCGACGAGACCCCGGCGTTCGCCGAGGTGGCCGAACTCGCCCAGAAGTCGACGGCACCGATCCGCGAGGTCGTGCTCCCGCCGAACACCCGCAACACCGTGCTCGGACTGCTCGCCCGCTGGGGTGAGGGGTCGGCGTTCAACACCTGGGGCGTGTTCGCTATCGCGTACGCGACGAGCGAACTCGACATGGAGAAGGTTTCGGTCCTGGTGGCCGTGACCATCGCCTCGCTGGTGATGGCCGTGCTGCTCCCGGTGTCCGGGCTCCTCACCGACCGGTACGGCGCCAAACCGGTCTACCTCGCCGGTATGACCGCCTACGGACTGTCCGTCTATCCCGTGTTCGCGCTCTTCGGCACCGAGAACCTCGTCTGGTTCACCGTCGCCCTGGTGATCGTGTTCGGCGTGGTCCACGCACTCTTCTACGGTGCCCAGGGCACGCTGTTCGCGAGTCTGTATCCGACGCAGGTCCGCTACACGGGTCTGTCGGTGGTCTACCAGTTCTCCGGTATCTACGCCTCCGGGCTGACCCCGCTGATCCTGACCGCACTCATCGGTGCGGCCTCCGGGTCGCCGTGGGCGGCCGCCGGCTACCTGGTGCTGACCGCGGTGATCAGCGTCGTGGCCTCCTCGCTGATCCGCCGCGAGGACCTGCACCTGACCACCGGGAAGGACGCCGTCGCCGAGTCCGCCGGAGATCCCACGGAGGCACCGGCCCCGGTCCCGGTCGGCTGAGCCGGCCTGTCAGGGGCGTACGAGCAGCAGATCGGTGACGTGGCGGTAGAACGTCGACCGCTTCAGTACGCGCTCGTTCACGACGCCCTCGCGTTCCACCACGATGTTGGTGCCGCCCGTCTGCACCGCCCGGCCGGCGACCCACCGTCCCGGCAGCAGCCAACGCTCGACCTGGGCGCGCAGGCCGGGAGCCTCGAGGGTGGGTTCGATGAGGACCGAACGCACCTCGCCGTCGAAGAGTCGTTCGCTGTCGACGTAGGACTCGCCGTGCAGTTTGGCGCCCTCGGCGCCGAGATGACGGGCACTGCCGAAGATGACCGTCGCGGCGTCGTCGCGGATGAGCGGCACCGGGCTCGCGGTGCCGTTCTCGGCCAGCTGACGGGCGGCCGGACCGTGTGGGAGGCGGTACCGGCGCGTCGCCGGGGTGCCTTCTGCCGAGACGTATGCGACTTCCACGTCGAGACGTTCGGTGGCCATGAGGGCGGCCACGACCTGCCCGAGGAAGGTGTCGTTCTCCTCGGCGACGGTGGGTGCGAACCGTTCGGCGACACGGGGTTCGACGATGAGGCGGGTGACGGCCGCATCGGACAGGGCGTCGGTCACGGCGGCACGGATCGTCTTCTTGTCGTCGGCGCGACCGGCTTGGGTGATCAGGGCGAAAGGCACGCGGATAGGGTATCGGGGGCCTCGACACAGTAGTGTTGGTGAGGTTTGTTCTGATCAGTTCAAGCGCGCCACACGAAGGAGTACCTGAATCATGGCCGCGATCGTGCTTATCGGCGCCCAGTGGGGCGACGAGGGCAAAGGGAAGGCCACCGACCTGCTCGGCGGCCAGATCAACTGGGTTGTCCGGTATCAGGGCGGCAACAACGCCGGCCACACCGTCGTACTCCCGTCAGGTGAGACCTTCGCCTTGCACCTCATCCCGTCGGGCATCCTGACCCCCGGCGTGCAGAACGTGATCGGCAACGGCGTCGTCGTCGACCCGGGTGTGTTGCTCACCGAGCTGGGCGGACTCGAGGACCGCGATGTCGACACCTCCGGCCTGCTGATCTCGGCCGACGCGCACCTGTTGATGCCGTATCACGTGGCCATCGACAAGGTCACCGAGCGATTCCTCGGCAACAAGAAGATCGGCACCACCGGCCGCGGCATCGGTCCCTGCTATCAGGACAAGATCGCCCGCGTGGGTGTCCGGGTCGCCGACGTCCTCGACGAGAAGATCCTCGCCCAGAAGGTCGAGGCCGCGCTCGAACTGAAGAACCAGATCCTGGTCAAGATCTACAACCGCAAGGCCCTCGATCCGGCGCAGGTCGTCGACGAGGTCCTCGGTCAGGCCGAAGGATTCAAGCACCGGATCGCCGACACCCGGCTGCTGCTCAACCAGGCGCTCGAACGCAACGAGACGGTGCTCCTCGAAGGATCGCAGGGCACGCTGCTCGACGTCGATCACGGCACCTATCCGTATGTGACCTCGTCGAATCCGACTGCGGGCGGCGCCGCCGTCGGTGCGGGTATCGGCCCCAACAAGATCACCACCGTCCTGGGCATCCTGAAGGCGTACACCACGCGCGTCGGCTCGGGCCCGTTCCCGACCGAACTGTTCGACGAGCACGGTGCCTACCTGGCCAAGACCGGTGGCGAGGTGGGCGTGACCACCGGCCGCGCCCGACGCTGCGGCTGGTTCGACGCCGTGATCGCGCGATATGCGACCCGAGTCAACGGCATCACCGACTACTTCCTCACCAAGCTCGATGTGCTGTCGAGCCTGGACACCGTGCCGATCTGTGTGGCCTACGAGGTCGACGGCGAGCGCGTCGAGGACATGCCGATGACGCAGACCGGATTCCACCACGCCAAGCCGATCTACGAAGAGATGCCCGGCTGGTGGGAGGACATCTCCCAGTGCAAGACCTTCGAGGATCTGCCCCAGAACGCGCAGAACTACATCCTGCGGCTCGAAGAGCTGTCCGGTGCGCACGTGTCGTGCATCGGTGTCGGACCGGGCCGCGACCAGACGATCGTTCGTCGCGCCATCGTCTGACCGGGAGCGAGCGTCCGCATCGAAACCACGCGCCACGCTGGTTGAGCCGGTAGCGAGCGGAGCGAGCCACCGTGAGGTTCTGCCGGTTGAGCCGGTAGCGAGCGGAGCGAGCCACCGTGTCGAAACCTCGCGCCATGCTGGTTGGGTCGGTCGGTGGGTGTGGCAACCGGGTTTCGACGCGACGCCTCGCGTTGCTCGGTGTCGGCTCAACCGGCGTGGGGTTGTTTGGCGACCGGGTTTCGACGCGACGCCTCGCGTTGCTCGGTGTCGGCTCAACCGGCGTGGGGCGAAGGATCTGCCAGCCACGCCCCGTGAAGTCCGGCGGGAACGCGGATCGGTAAGTCCACAATGGCGATCGGGCCGTCCTCGGGCGCGTCCACGGTGAGCAGGTAGAACCGAGACGTCATGTCGGTGGGGTCCGTGCCGATCGCACCCCAGTAGTCGCGTTCGGCACCCGGGATGTAGATCGGTTCGCCGATCGCGGCACCCGGCGTCCAGACCTTTTCGGTCCCGGCGACGAGGTCGTGGAACCACAGGCTGTCGAGGTCGCCGCTGTCCCTCGGTCCCTTGGCGACGCTGGCGATGCGGTGATGCTCCCGCGTCAGCATCCGGTCGTCCACGCGGGGGAACTCCATGTCCGGCTCGGTGCTGTTCAGGACGGTCTTGGTGATCCCGGCATCGGGTCGGATGACCGCGCGCGTCAGCGACGACGACGCTCGTGTCGGCTGGTCGGCGAAGCCACCCGGATAGGTCCATTCCACATAGTCGACGGTCACCGATCCATCGGGATTGTCGAAGGCGTTGGCGAAATGCCAGACCCAGAACGGGTCGGCGTCGACCCAGCGCACCGCGGTGCCGTCCCGCGGGATCAACGCGATGCGCGTGCCCCGCTGCGGTTGCCAGGACAACAATGACCCGCCGCTCATCACGGATTCGATGTCGAAGACGAGTGGGCACACGAACAAGACGATGTACCGGCTGGTCAACGCCATGTCGTGGATCATGATCGGCGCATCGAGGCCGTCGACCGGCGTTGGCTCGCGGGTTGCCCGCCCGTCCGGACCGACCACCGCCCAGGTCAGGTAGGGCGCCTCGAGGACGTAGTTGAACAACACCAGTTCACCGGTGGACGGATCGATCTTGGGGTGAGCGGTGCTGCCGACGAACATCGCGCCGTCGCAGTCGGTGCGGGCCAGGGTGGCGAGATCCGCGGGTGCGAGCTGATACGGCCGGTCCGCCTCGGCCATCGCCAGCAACCGCCCACCGTGCCGCACGATGTTGATGTCGGGGAGTTCGCGCACGGTCCCGGCCAGCTTGTCCCCGACCTCGGCTGCAGACGGGGTGTAGCCGTCGGTGATACCCGACCAGATAGCATGTCCCGCAGCCTCTTCCGCCAGCACCATCGGGGTGCGGACGAACCGGTTGCGATACGACGCCCGTCCGCCGTCGAAGCCGATGCGGTGCACCATCGCGTCGCCGTCGATCGGGTAGACGTACGAGCCGATCGGGTCGAAGCGCAGGTTGGGTCCGTTGCGCAGGTAGCTGCCCCGCAGGTCGGCCGGGATCTCACCGCTGACCGGCAGGTCGGTGGCGTCCATCTCGTCGCGCTGGGGGGCGAACACGCCGGTGAGGAACGGGTTGCGGGACATGTCGACCGGCGCGGGGCGGGTCGGGACATCGGATGCGGTCATGGCGCTGCTTTCGGCGAGCCGAGGGAGACGATGATGCGTCCAGGTTAGGGTGTTCACCCAGGTCGTGGCGGCCAGTTCCCCTGCTCGTCCCGAATCCGAGGGCCGCACACGGGCGATGACGGCGGTCGTCGTGATTAGCTTGGGCATGCTTGCGAGACGGGGGAGCCGCGACTACGGGTCGATCCTGCTCGGCTCTGCCGACGAGAGCGGTTTCGCGCAGCGGGTCCGGATCCAGACGTTGCTGACCACCTCGATCGTCGTGGCGAACCTGGTCGGCGCGATCGTTGCGGCCGCGCTCGCCGCGGTCGGCATCCCGGAGCCGACCGTCTTCACCGCCGAACTGTGGTGGGTGAACTTCATCGTGGTCCCGGTGTACATCCTCGCCGCGTTCGTGATCGGCATCGGATGGGGAACGGTTCTCGGCGTTCATGTTCTGCGGTGGGTCATCCGCGACGAGGTTCCGACCAAACGAGACGCGCGCCGGACGATGCGGCTGCCGTGGCGGCTGTCGCTCGTGCAGGGTCTCCTCTGGTCGGGTGCCGCGGTGATGTTGACGATCATGTACGGCATCGTCGATCCGCAGCTGATCCCCAAGACACTGTTCGTCGTCGGACTGAGCGGTGTCGTCGTGGTGGCGATCTCCTACCTGTTCATCGATTTCACCCTGCGGCCCGTTGTGGCCGACCTGATCTCGGCCGGATTCCACCGCCGGAAGCGAACGGGCGTGAAGTCCCGCGCGGTGGTGTCGTGGATGGTCGGCTCGGCGATCCCGATCATCGGCATCCTGCTGGTCGTGGCGTTCGGGGTTGCACGCGACGAGACGTCCAAACTCGATCTCTTCGTCGGGGTGACGGTCCTGGGACTCACCGCTCTGTTCACCGGTCTGCTGCTGACCCTGTTGTCGTCGATGAGCATCACCGGGCCGATCCGTAGCGTACGGGCCGGGATGAACCGCGTTCGCGCGGGCGATCTGGACAACGCGGACCTCGTGGTCTACGACGGCACCGAACTCGGTGACCTCCAGGTGGGCTTCAACTCGATGGTCACGGGTCTGCGGGAACGGGAGCGAATGCGCGACCTGTTCGGCCGGCACGTGGGCCACGAGGTCGCCGAGGCGGCGTTGTCGTCGGACCCCGAGCTCGGCGGTACGGAACGCGTGGCCGCCGCGCTGTTCGTCGACGTGATCGGGTCGACGACCCTTGCGGCGCAACGCCGTCCGACCGAGGTCGTGGAGATCCTCAACAAGTTCTTCGCGGTCATCGTCCGGGCTGTCGAGGACAAGCACGGCCTGGTCAACAAGTTCGAGGGGGACGCGGTCCTCGCGATCTTCGGCGCGCCCATCGAACTCGACGACCCGGCCGGTGCGGCGCTGGCGGCTGCGCGACGCATCGTCGCCGACCTCGCGGTCGAGGTCCCGGAACTGTCCGCGGGCGTGGGGGTGAGTTACGGGTCGGTCGTCGCCGGAAACGTCGGTGCCATCGAACGTTTCGAGTACACGGTGATCGGCGACCCGGTGAACGAGAGTGCCCGGCTGTCCGAACTCGCCAAGCGGGATCCGGCGAGTCCGCTCGCCGCGGGCCGTGCGGTCGACGCCGCGGACCCGGCGGAGGCCCGGCGCTGGCGGCGGCAGGAGACCCTGTCACTGCGCGGCCGGACCGCCGAGACGATCGTGTACGCGGCCGCCGTCGGGGCGGAGACGACGACCGCGCACACGACGCCGGGGGAGACGGCGGCCGGGTGAGAACTCAGATGGCGTCTTCGGAACTGATCAGGATGCCGTCCGGCCCGACGATGCTGAGGCCGAGCCCCTCGAACACGGAGTACTTGTACCCGTTGTTGTAGGCGACGAAGTAGTAACGGCCGCTGCCGTTCTCCTGCTCGTGAACCTCCGCCACCGGAATGCACAGGGTGTTACCGGTGCTGCGTGCCACGCCCCGGTATTAGAGGCTGCCGTCGCCCCACTCGCAGATGGTTGCGGCCGACTTCGCGGTGACGACCGAGGTGACGGTGTGCTGGCCGGCGTCGCACGACGGCGCGATCGGGGTCGCGGCGGCCGACGAGGTGCCGGTGACCAGAGCGCCGGCGGCCAGGACGAAGGAGGCGCCGGCGGTGGCCAGGCGGATGTGGGTTGTCTTCATGAGAACCGAAGCTAGAGCAGAATTGTCGCCTGCGACATGGGCAGAACTCCCCGCCATCGGTCGGATGGATGACCCTTCGATACGCCTGGGGTCACGCGTCGCGGTCGTCCTGTCCCTCGGCGAAATCCAGGCGGCGGAGCGCGACCCGGAGGACCTCGTCGTCGATGCGCCCGGCGTTGCGTTCCTCGATGAAAACCTTGCGCTGCAGGTGCAGGAGTTCGGTGCGTATCCGGGAGCCCGCAGCGGTGGGGCTCTCGCCGATCGCCTCCGGGCCGCGGCCGAGTTCCTCCCATGCCACGTTGCGCTGCGAGGTGATCCACTTGTGCATCAGGACCACCTGCATGCGTCGGGGGTCGTCGTCGGCCAGGCCGGCCGCGATCTCCTCGAGTCGCTGCTCGGCCTCGCGCGCGGCACGGTCCTGAGCGGCGGCGTAGGCGAGACGGTCCTGTGCGCGTTCGTCGCCGGTGACGCCGAGCGCCCGCACCACCCAGGGCAGCGTGGTGCCCTGGATCAGGAGCGTGCCGACCACGACGACGAACGTCAGGAGCAGGATCTCGGCACGTGCCGGGAACGGCTCGTCGGCCTCGGTCATCAGCGGGATACCGAACGCGGCGGCGAGCGAGACGACCCCGCGCATACCGGCCCACGACACGATGAACACCGAGGACGGGGGTGGGAAGGGTTCGCGTTCGCGGATACGGCGGACGAACACGCGCGGCAGGTACGCGGCCGGATAGATCCAGATGAACCGGATCAGGATCGTGGCGGTGAGGACCGCTGCGGCGTCGATGCCCACCTGGACCCAGGACTCGCCTTCGACGCCCTCGATGATGAACGGCATCTGCAGACCGATGAGGAAGAAGACGAAGGCCTCCAGGATGACGTCGATCGACTTGCGGACCGCCTCGTCCTGCAAGCGGGTCGCGTAGCCGACGCGCACCGAGCGCTGACCGAGGAACAACCCTGCCGTGACCACGCCGATGACGCCGGAACAGTGCAGTTGCTCGGCGACGAAGTACGTGGCGAACGGGACCAGCATCCCGATCGCGGTCTCCATCGGCGGATCGGTCAGCCAGATACGCACCCACGACACCGCGATACCGACGACGAGGCCGACCACGAGACCGCCGAGCGCCGCGACGGCGAACGTCAGAAGACCCTCACCCAGCGAGGTCGTGACACCTATCGCGGCGGCCAGCGCGATTCGGAACGCGGTGAGGGCCGTGGCGTCGTTGAGCAGACTCTCGCCGCCGAGGAGCGTCATGACGCGGCGGGGCAGGCCGAGGCGCCGGCCGATCGCCTGCGCGGACACCGCATCCGGCGGGGCGACGACGGCGCCGAGGACGAGCGCCGCGGAGAGCGGCAGGTTGGGCACGGTGAGGTGGGCGACGACCCCGACCACGAAGGTCGTGGCCAGCGGCAGACCGACCGCGAGCATCCCGATCGCACGCCAGTTGGCGCGGATCGCCTGATAGGAGCTCTCCTGCGCGGCCGAGTAGAGCAGGGGAGGCAGGATCAGGAAGAGCACGAGTTCCGGGTCTAGCTCGGGTGCCGGCATGTTCGGAATCCAGCCGGCCGCCAGGCCGAGGGTCACCAGGACCAGAGGCGAGGACAGCCCGTAGCGACGGCACAGTGCAGCAACCGCCACCGCGACGACCGCGACGAGCAGAAGCGATGCACTCATCCGAGCGACTGTAATCGCCGGATGCGCCGTTGATAATGGTGAACATGCAGATCTTTCGCCGGTCCTCGACCCGCGGCGGCCATCGGTCGGGTCCGGCATCCGACGCCGACGACTCGTCGAACCCGTCGGCGCGCTGCCCCGAGCTCGCCGCGGTCGCGGACGGGTCGATCCCGGTGCCGGAGCCTGCTTCGGGTGAAAAGCTCTGCTGCGAGGGATGTGTGGCGATCGGCGAGGACCACTGGGCGCATCTGCGAATGTGCCTGCGGTGCGGGTACATCGGCTGCTGCGACTCCAGTCCGCGGCGGCACGCGACCGCACACTTCCACGAGACCGGCCATCCGGTCATGCGGTCCGCCGAACCCGGCGAGAGCTGGCGGTGGTGTTACGTACACGAGGTCATCGGCTGAGAGCCGCACCACGACACCGCCCGACCAGGTGTCACCGTGGAAGAAGATGTACTGACGACAAGTAGGATTTGGGAATGACGTCGAACAGCGAGAGCGCGACCAGCGCGGATCAGCCGGCGCCGACGATCGGTCCGCCGGACGTTATCGGCACGCCGCTGAGTCCGACGGCGACCAAGGTGATGGTGCTCGGTGCGGGCGAACTCGGCAAAGAGGTCGTGATCGCGTTCCAGCGTCTCGGCGTCGAGGTCGTTGCCGTGGACCGGTACGCCAACGCGCCCGGCCAGCAGGTCGCCCATCATGCCGAGGTCATCGACATGACCGACCCGGACGCGCTGCTCGCCGTCATCGACAAGCACCGGCCCGCCTACGTGGTGCCGGAGATCGAGGCCATCGCCACCGCGGCGCTCGTCGACGTCGCCGAACGTGGCATCGCCGAGGTCATCCCGACCGCGAGTGCCGTGGTCGCGACGATGAACCGCGAAGGCATCCGCCGCCTCGCCGACGAGGAGCTGGGTCTGCCGACGTCGCCGTACCTCTTCGCCGACACCCTCGAGGAACTGACGGTCGCCGCCCGGCAGATCGGATTCCCGTGCGTCGTGAAGCCGGTGATGTCCTCCTCCGGCAAGGGACAGTCGGTGCTGCGCGGACCCGACGACGTCGCGTCGGCGTGGGAGACCGCGAACACCGCCGGCCGCGTGCAGGGCAGCCGGGTCATCGTCGAGGGATTCATCGAATTCGACTACGAGATCACACTTCTCACAGTTCGTGCCATCGATCCCCGGACCGGCGTCCTCACCTCGCACTTCTGCGCGCCGATCGGTCACCGCCAGATCAACGGCGACTACGTGGAGAGCTGGCAGCCGCATGAGATGAGTGCGGACGCGCACGCCTCGGCGACATCGATCGCGGCGCGCATCGCCACCGCTCTGGGCGACGGAAAGCTCGCCGGCCGTGGCGTTTTCGGAGTCGAGCTGTTCGTCAAGGGGGACGACGTCTACTTCTCCGAGGTCAGTCCACGTCCACACGACACCGGTCTGGTCACCATGGCGACCCAGCGGTTGTCGGAGTTCGAGATGCACGCCCGCGCGATCCTCGGCCTGCCCGTCGACGTCACGCTGGCGTCGCCCGGCGCTTCGGCCGTCATCTACGGGCAACTCGACGAGCCCGCCATCGGATTCGAGAACGTCGCGGCGGCACTCGCGGTGCCCGAGACCGACATCCGCCTGTTCGGCAAGCCCGAGAGCTTCCATCGCCGGCGTATGGGTGTGGTCACGGCGACCGCCGACGACGTCCCGGCCGCCCGGGAGCGCGCCGTGCGTGCGGCGTCGCTCGTCTCGCCGGTTCCCGGTCGGGCCGCCGTCCGGAAGGCGACGGTCCTGCCGCCGCCTCCGCCCGCGCCGCCGCGTCGTCCGGGTCCTCCGCCCGGACACTCGGGACCTCCGCCGGGACCCTCGGCACCGCCGCCGGGAGCCGCGGGACCTCCGCCCGGGCCGATCGGTCCGCCGCCCGGCCGCCCCGTCCCGCCGCCCGGCCGCCCCGTCCCGCCGCCCGGCCGTCCCGTTCCGCCACCCGGACCGCGTCCGGCGCCTCGTCCTCTCGGCGGTCCCGGTGGCCAGCGTCCGATTGCTCCCCCCGGGGCGCCCCGTCCGGCCGGTCCGCCGCGCTCGGCATCCCCGGGTCAGTCCCCGGTCATGACGTCCCTGGTGAAGACCGGGGATTCCGCCGACGGGGCGGCCCCCGGGTCGTCCGTCGCCGGCGAGTGACCGGGCGACGGACAGGTGCCGCTCTGGGGTGAGCTGCTCGTTGCGGCCGTCATCGTCGTCGGTCTGATCGGGATCGTCGTCCCGATTCTGCCGGGAACGCTGCTGATCGTGTGCGCGCTGTTCGTCTGGGCGCTCGTCGTGGGCGGCTGGGCCTGGTCCGTGTTCGCCGCGGCGATCCTGGTGGTTGCGGTCGGCGAGGCCATCAAGTATCTCGTCGCGGGAAAGTCGTTGCGCACCGACGGAATCCCGAACCGAACCGTCGTCATCGGCGGACTCGTCGGGATCGTCGGATTCTTCGTCGTGCCGGTGATCGGGCTGTTGCTCGGATTCGTGGTGGGCGCGGTGGTCTCCGAACTCGTGCGGACCCGAGGCCTCGAGCAGGCCTGGCGGGGTGCGCTCGCGGCTCTCAAGGCGGCGGCCAAGACGATCGGTATCGAACTCCTCTTCGCGCTCGTCGCAACCAGCATCTGGACGGGCGGCGCCTTCGTCTGGTGAGGGCGCCCCTTCCGCGTGACCTCTACATACGATCGCCGGCACACCCGCGTGTGTACATTCGCGCTCGGATGGGTATGTCCGCCGATGGCACGATGCCACGTTTTGAGTCCGAGGGGAGGAGTGCGCGTGGGCCTACTCAAATGGAGCAAGCGCCCGGCGGCAGGAGTCGAGGCGCGCGCACCCGGGGTGAATGTTCTTCGCGGACTGGTCGCTCGGGCGACCACGCCGCTGCTCCCCGATGACTACCTGCATCTGATCAACCCGCTGTGGAGTGCGCGTGAGCTGCGCGGCAAGGTCCTCGACGTCACCAAGGAGACCGACGACACCGCGACGGTGACGATCCGCACGGGCTGGGGATTCCCCGAGAACTACAAGCCGGGCCAGTACGTCGGGATCGGCCTGCAGATCGACGGCCGGTGGCACTGGCGCTCGTATTCACTGACCTCGATCGGGTCGTCCGAGCAGGACAAGACCATCTCCGTCACGGTGAAGGCGAACCCCGACGGTTTCCTGTCCTCCCACCTGGTCGACGGGGTGAGTCCCGGGACCATCATCCGGCTGCAATCGCCACAAGGCGATTTTCACCTGCCGGAGCCGGTACCGGGCAAGATCCTCTTCGTCACCGCGGGCAGCGGGATCACCCCGGTCATCGCGATGCTGCGCCAGCTGAGTTCGCACGGGCAGACGCCGGACATCGTCCACATACACTCCGCCCCCACTCGCGAGGACGTGATCTTCCTCGACGAGATGGAGCAGCTCGCCGACGAGGCCGAGAAGTATGAACTCAACCTCCAATTGACAAGGGAGATGGGTAAATTCGACGTCTCGCGGATGGACGAGTGGGCGCCGGACTGGCGTGAGCGGGAATGCTGGGCCTGCGGTCCGGTGGCGTTGCTCGACGCCATGGAGGCGCACTACGAGGACGGCGGCCTGCGTGAACGGTTGCACATCGAACGGTTCACCATCGCCCGCACCGATCACGGCGGCGAGGGCGGTACCGTCCGATTCGCGATCTCCGACAAGGAGGTCGAGGTCGACGGCGCCACCACACTTCTCGAGGCCGGCGAGGATCTCGGCATCCAGATGCCCTTCGGGTGCCGGATGGGGATCTGCCAGACCTGCGTCGTCCCGCTGGCGGGTGGGTACGTGCGTGACCTGCGCACCGGCGAAGAACGTCGCGAAGGAGAACGAATCCAGACCTGCATCAGTGCAGTGTCCGGTGAATGCACCCTCGATCTGTAGGAGGCTTCATGGCCATCACCGACATCGACCAGTACGCCCACCTCACCGAGGGTGACATCGAGACCCTCGGTGCCGAACTCGACGCGATCAGGCGAGACATCGAGGACTCTCGCGGTGAACGCGACGCGCGCTACATACGACGCGCCATCACCCTCCAGCGCGGTCTCGCGGCCGGCGGGAGACTCGCACTGATGTTCAGCAACAGGAAGATCGCCTGGGCGGCGGGCACGGCCATGCTCTCGCTGGCCAAGATCATCGAGAACATGGAACTCGGGCACAACGTGATGCACGGGCAGTGGGACTGGATGAACGATCCGGAGGTCCACTCGTCGTCGTGGGAGTGGGACACCACCTGCCCGAGCGTGCAGTGGAAGCACTCCCACAACTTCGTCCACCACAAGTACACGAACGTGGTCGGGATGGATGACGATGTGGGCTACGGAATCCTGCGCGTCACCCGTGATCAGCCGTGGGAGTGGTGGAACCTGGGCAACCCGATCTACAACCTGACCCTCGGCACATTCTTCGAATACGGTGTGGCGCTGCATCATCTGGAAACGGAGAAACTCCGCAACGGTGAGAAGACCTACCGTCAGGCCGCGAAGGACCTGCGGGTGATCGGCACGAAGGTCGGCAAGCAGGCCGCCAAGGACTACCTGATCTACCCGGCCCTGGCGGGACCCAACTGGAAGACGACGATCACCGCGAACTTCACCGCCAACATCATCCGAAACTACTGGGCGTACATGGTCATCTTCTGCGGCCACTTCCCCGACGGGGCGGAGAAGTTCACCGTCGAGGAGTTCGAGAACGAGGACCAGCCGCGCTGGTACCTGCGTCAGATGCTGGGGTCGGCGAACTTCAAGGCCGGTCCGCTGATGCGGTTCATGAGCGGAAATCTCAGTCACCAGATCGAGCACCACCTCTTCCCGGATCTGCCGAGCAGTCGGTACGAGGAGATCGGGGTGCGGGTGCGGGAACTGTGCGACAAGTACGACCTGCCCTACACGACGGGTTCGATCCTGGACCAGTACGCACAGTCCTTCCGCACGATCGCCAAACTGGCACTGCCGAATTCGCTGCTGAAGGCGACCGCCGACGACGCGCCGGAGACCGCCTCGGAGCTTCGGTTCGCGATCCGCGAGGGTTTGAGCGACCACTTCGGTGCCGACCCGGCGACGGGAAAGCGTCGCGGTCTCCGAACGGCGTTGCGGGAGTTGCGGAACTCGCCGGTGCGGTCGGCGAACGTGGGTCGGGCCGCAACTGCGTAGTGTTCGAACGGAAACCGTTGCGCCACCTCGGATGTCGCGCATCGTAGCGAACCGCACGACGATACGCGACATCTGCGAAAGCGTCTCCGGGTGCGCGGAGTCCATGCCAGAATGGCGCCGTGCGCATCGGGATGACGATGCCCGTGATGGAGCCGGACCTCGACGCAGGCACGCTTCATTCGTGGGCCACCACCACCGACGACGGCCCGTTCAGCTCCCTGTGCTGGGGTGAACGCATCGCGTTCGACAACCCCGAGTGCCTGACGTTCCTGGGCGCGGCAGCCGCCTGGACCCGGCGGGTCCCGCTGGTGATGACCGTCGTCGTGCCGCAGCTCCACGACCCGGTGATGCTGGCGAAGTCACTGGCCACCGGCGACCTGCTGTCGGAGGGGCGGCTGACGGTGGCACTCGGGGTCGGTGGCCGGCATGAGGACTACCGGGCCGTCGGCGCGGACCCGTCCACCCAGACCATGCGGCAACTCGCCGACCGAGCCGCGACCATGAAGCGGGTGTGGGCCCGCGAGAAGCTCACCGAATCGGTGCTGCCGGTCGGTCCGCCGCCCCATCGCACGGGCGGCCCGACGCTGCATGTCGGCACCACCGGACCCAAGACGATCCGCAGCGCCGTCGACTGGGCCGACGGCATCGCCGGGGTCACCCTCGACCTCGACACGGAGAAACAGAACGCACTCTTCGACGTCGCACGCTCCGCGTGGGCCGAGGCCGGAAAGCCGGCACCGCATCTCGCGACGTCGTTCTGGTTCGCGATCGGCGACGGTGACGGTCCGCGTGCACAGGTGACACGGCATCTGCACCACTACATGAACTGGATTCCGTCGGAGTTCGTCGACGCCATCGCTCCCACGACGGGCTGGGCAGGTACCGAGGCCGAGCTCGCGGACATCCTCCGGCGATTCGCCGACATCGGAACCGACGAGGTGCAACTCATCCCGACGAGTTCGGACCTCGACCAGCTCCGGCGCGCCGCGGATGTGGCCGCGGCGTTCGCCTGACTAGTGGTCGGCGTCCCGGCCGGGGCGCAGCGAGAGGACGCACAGCAGGGCGGCTGCGGCCGAGAGAAGGCCCGAGAAGATCAGGCACAGGTGCATGCCGTCGAGGAACGCGTCGCCGAGGGCGTTCATGACCGTGGGCGTGTCGGCGCCGAGGTCGAGACCGGCGACCGCGCCGAGACCCTCGCCGTCCACGGCGGCGACGACGCTGTCACGCATCTCGTCGCCGATGCCGGCGTCGGTGAGCCTGCCCGGGAGCGAGTCGACGGCACCCGCCGTCAGCAACGCGCCGAGAACGGCCGGTCCGAGTGCGCCACCCACCTGCCGGAACGCATTGTTTCCGGCCGCCGCCATACCCGCGAGCCGGTAGGGCACCGCGGAGACCGCGGTCGCGGTCATCGGGGCCATCACCAGGCCCATGCCCAGGCCGAGCACGATCAGGCGCCAGCCGATCGAGACGAACGTGGTGTCGGCGTCGATGGTGAGCAGCGCGAACTGC
The DNA here is from genome assembly GCF_024733855.1 of Gordonia sp. GONU. Taxonomy (NCBI): domain Bacteria; kingdom Bacillati; phylum Actinomycetota; class Actinomycetes; order Mycobacteriales; family Gordoniaceae; genus Gordonia; species Gordonia sp. GONU. Next base: position 182,479 of record NZ_JANRHB010000002.1, on the reverse strand, counting down.
GCGACCGCGACCATGGCGAGGCCGCCGCCGATCATGACGCGCGCCTGGACCCGGTGCATCATCTTGCCCGCGAGCGCACCCACGACCATGGAGGCGCCGTTCATCAGCGCGAGTCGCCAGCCGGCCTCGACGGTGCCGAGCTGCTGGACCATCCCGAAGTACATGCTGAGCACGAAGATGAAGCCGATCAGAGCCAGGAAGCTGATCATCGCGATAAGGGTGGTGACGGTGAAGGCGCGGCTGCGAAAGAGCGCGAGGTCGAGCATCGGGCTGTCCGAGCGGAGTTCGACGGCGACAAAGGCTGCACCCGCGACGACGGCGATCACCAGGGCGACGATCACACGGGCATCGGCGAGCCCGTTGACGCCGGCCTCGATCACGCCGAAGACCAGTGCGGTGACCGCGACGGCGGCCGTCACCTGACCGGCCCAGTCGAGGCGTCGGGTGTGCGGGGCGCGGGATTCCGGCAGGACGGCGAGTGCCACCGCGAACGCGGCGACGGCAAACGGGATGGGCAGCACGTAGATCCAGCGCCAGCCCATGCCCTCGACCACCGGGCCCGCGATCAGCGGGCCGACGGTCAGCGCCAGCATCAGCGACGACGCCCAGATGCCGATGAACTTGCCGCGTTCACGGAAGTCGGGGACCGCGTGGCTGATGAGCGCGAGGGTGGTCGGCAACAGTGCGGCGGCACCGGTGCCGGCCAGAGCCTGACCGGCCCACACGAGCTGGATGGATTGCGCCGACAGTGCGACGACGGCGCCCAGTGCGGACAGTGCGAGACCGGTGAGATAGACCTTGCGGCGGCCGTGGACGTCGCCGAACACTCCTGCCGTGAGGATGAACGCCGCCATCGGCAGAACGAAGGCGTCCTGGACCCAGGACAACTGCGCGGTCGAGGCGCCGAACGCGTTCCCGATCGCCGGCAGGCTGACGGCGACGCTCGTGATCGGAAGATAGGCCACGAAGACGCCGATGCAGGCCATCACGACGGTGGCGGTCCGGCGCTCCGGCGGAGCGGGCAGGGCGGTGGAGGTGGACGTGGTGGTCACGCACTCTCGCTTTCGATCTCGGGTGGGACTGGGCAGCGCCCGGTGGCCGGACGTGACCGCAGGTCGTCGTCTCGGGAGGACAAGGCGATGGATGCCGCGCGAAGAGGCGCAGACATCCATTGTCCGGCGGCTCGGCAGGGAAACCGCAACCAGCGCGGCGTACACGGAACATTGCGTCGACCAGACCGGTTCGACGAGTAATATTCCTCCATCATGGACGACGTCGACGGCACAATCCTCCGTGCCCTCCAGGTGTATCCGCGGGCGTCGTTCCGCCAACTCGGCGAGGTCGCGGGCATCTCGGAACAGACCGCGGCGAGGCGCTACCAGGCGCTGCGTCGTGCCGGGGTGATGCGGGTCGTGGGGATCGTGCGGCCGGCGGTGCGTGGCCATTCCGAATGGGTGGCGCGGGTGCGGTGCCGGCCGGACCGCATGGAACCGCTCGCCGCGTCGCTCGCGCGTCGTCGTGACGTCGGCTTCGCCTACGTGGTCTCCGGAGGCGCCGAGATCATCTGCATCATCCGCGCGCCGATCGGTGCGGGCGGCGACGACGTGCTGCTCAATGCACTCCCGACGCGGGCCTCGGTCATCGACGTCCGTATCGACCTCGTCCTGCACGCCTTCGACGTCGGACTCCCCGCGTCGAGATGGACCGGCTTCGGTGGTGAGCTCTCGGAGTCCGCCCGGGCACTGTTGATCTCGGGCGCAACCGCGAGCCCTCTCTCCGGCGACGACGAGGCCGGGACCGGCGGTGAGGACGTACCGGACGAACCCCGCGAGAATGTGCGCCTCGGCGACGACGACGCACCCCTCATCGACGCGCTGACCCAGGACGGCCGACTTCCACATCGCGAGCTGGCGCGCATCTGTGGCTGGACGGTCGGGCGCGTCCGGCGCCGTCTGCGCACGCTCGAACACAGCGGCGCGTTGCACTACGACGTCGAGATCCTGCCCGAGCGTCTCGGTTTCGGTCTCAGCGCGACGCTGTGGCTCACCGTGACGCCGTCGGCGATCGACGAGGTGGGTGCAGCGCTCGCCGCGCACGACGAGGTGGCGTTCGCCGCGGCGATCAGCGGCGAACACAACCTCATGGTCGCGGTGATCTGCCGGGACACCGACGACTTCTATCGATACCTGCGCACCAGGGTCGCGGCCGTGGCCGGAATTCTGGGCTACTCGGTGAGCATCCGCGTCCGGCGCCTGAAGCAGAATGCGTCACTCGTGGTGCAGGGACGCCTGATTCAGCCCGTGTGACCCCGAATCACCGGTGGACGACACGAACCTGCCGTTCGGAAGCGCCGGTCGAAGGCGGCGTGCGCGGTAACTTGCACGTGTGACCTCGCCGACGGCCGACAACCAGGGACTGGTGAGGTTGTGCGTGCTCGCCGTCTTCGCCGGGTGTGTGACCGGTGTCCTCGGCGGCGCGTTCCGGTGGTGCCTCGACCATCTGAACCGGTGGCGGTTCGAGATGCTGCAGTGGGCCGACGGACTCGGCGCACCGGGATGGTTCATCCCGGTGGCGGTGACGGCGGCCGGCGCGGCCTTCGGCGCGCTCGTCTCCCACCTCGTACCGACCGCGGCGGGCAGCGGAATCCAGCATGTGGAGGCCGTCGAACGAGGAGAAGCGGGGCCTGCGCCGCTGCGGGTGATCCCGGCGCGGTTCTTCGGTGGTCTCGCCGCGATCGGATCCGGTCTGATCCTCGGCCGTGAGGGGCCGACGGTGCACATGGGTGCGGCCGTCGGATCGGAGACCGGACGACGTGCCGGACTCGGCGAGTACGACGTCCGCATCATGCAGACCTCGCTCAGCGGAGCGGGTCTCGCGGTGGCGTTCACGGCGCCGGTGGGCGGTGCGCTCTTCGCGCTCGAGGAGGTGACCCACTCGTTCCGGATTCGAGTGGTGGTACCGACCATTCTCGCGGTCGCCGCCGCGGTGGCCTGCGGACACGTGATCCTCGGCGACCGGCCCGACTTCCGGGTCGGCGTGGTGGCCGCGCCCCCGATCACCCTGCTGCCGGTCTTCGTGGTGTTCGGCCTCCTCAGCGGTCTCGTCGGAATCGCCTACGGGCGCGCGGTTCTCGGGGCGATCAATGCGGTTCGCGGGATCACGCGCGTCCCGCCGATCGCGAAGGCCGCGGTCATCGGTGCGATCGTCGGCGGCCTGATGGCCATCGACACCGATGCGGCCGGTGGGGGAGACAATCTCGCGCAACAGATCTTCGACGGTTCGGTCGTGCTCCCGGTGGTGGCCGCGCTGTTCCTGGTCCGGTTCGTCGCCGGTCCGCTGTCGTACGCCGCGGGAACCCCGGGCGGACTGTTCGCACCGATGCTGGCGCTCGGCGCACTGTGGGGTGTCCTGTTCGCCGCGGGGCTCGACGCCGTGCTCCCGCAATCGGATTCGACGCTGCGCGACGCCATGGTGCTCGCCGGCATGGCCGCACTGTTCGGCGCGGTGGTGCGGGCGCCGCTCACCGGCATGGTCGTGGTGATGGAGATGAGCGCGACGACCACTGTGGCGGTGCCCATGCTCGCCGCGACCGCGGCGGCCGTGCTCGTCGCACACCTCTCCGGGACGCCGCCGGTCTACGACTCGCTGCGTGAGCAGATGCTCGCCAACGATGCCGCACGACAACGGGACCCGGGGTCCTAGAACGCGCGGGTGTGCGCTCCGAGCGGCACGATCAGTGGCCCACCCGAGATCGGGTCGGTCATGACATGAGCGCGCAACCCGAAGGCCTCGTCGAGCATCTCCGCGTCGATGACCTCGGCCGGTGCGCCGGTGGCGACGATGGCGCCGTTCTTCATGACGACGAGTGAATCGCTGTAGCGTGCCGCGAGATTGAGGTCGTGCAATACCATGACCACGGTTTTGCCGTGCTCGTCGCGGAGGCGTCGGACGAGGTCGAGGACGTCGATCGAGTGGGCGAGGTCGAGGTAGGTGGTCGGCTCGTCGAGCAGGATGAGGTCGGTGCCCTGCGCGAGGGTGAGCGCGATCCAGACCCGCTGGCGCTGACCGCCGGAGAGCGCGTCGAGGGTGCGGTCGGCGAGTTCGAGGGTGTCGGTCATCTCCATCGCCTCGGCCACCGCGGCCTCGTCGGCGGCCGTCGCCTGCTGATACCACCGCTGGTGCGGATGCCGGCCCCGGCCGACGAGATCGGCGACGGTCAGACCCTCGGGCGCAACGGGGTTCTGGGGCAGGATCGCCAGGGTCCGCGCGACCTGCCTGGGGCGGACATGCGAGATGTCGTCGCCGTCGAGGTAGACCGTCCCGGCCTTCGGCGGCAGCAGGCGCGCGAGGCATCGGAGCAGCGTCGACTTGCCGCAGCCGTTGGAGCCGATGATGGTCGTGACCTGGCCGTCGGGGACGTCGATGTCCAGGCCGTCGATGACCACCCGCTGGTCGTAGCCGACGGTCAGTCCGGTAGCGCGCAGGCGGGACGTCGCCGGCGATGTGTGATCGACGGGGGAGATGGTCATACGGTCGCCTTCCGGGACATCGCGATCATCAGGTAGATGAGGAACGGTCCGCCGATCGCGGCGGTCACGATTCCGACGGGCAGCCCGCCGGGTAGCACCGTGCGGCACAACAGATCTCCGCCGAGCACGAGCGCGGCGCCGATCAGGCCGGACAGCAACGGCGTCGGTACCGCTGTGCGGGCCAGCCGCAGCGCGATCTGCGGGGCCAGCAGTGCGACGAACGCGATCGGTCCGGCGGCGGACACACACAGCGCACTGACCAGGACCGCCGTCAGCAACAGGGAGGTGGACACCGCGCCGGTCCGGACGCCGAGGCCGCGCGCCAGGTCCGGACCGAGGCTGAGCATTCCGATCTGCCGGGACAGCACCACGATCACGACGACCCCGACCGCGACCCCGCCGACCACCGGCCAGACATTGGACCAGCCCACGTTGGCGACCGATCCGACCAGCCACACCTGGGCACGCCCGACGTCGTGGATGTCGGCGCGGGTGAGCAGGAAGTTGGTGAGCGCCTGCAGCATCCACGTCATGCCGACGCCGATCAGCACGAGGCGGAACGGGTTGATGCCGCTGTTGGCCTTGCGGCCGGGCCAGGCCAGCACGTAAATCACCGCGGACGTCAGGAGCGCACCGATCATCGCCGAGGCCGGGACCCCGAGGTCGCCGAACCAGCTGCCCCAGCTCGTCGTCGAGAAGGCGATGGCCGCGACCGCCGCCGCGCTCGCTCCTGCGGTGATGCCGAGGATGTCGGGGGTGGCGAGGGGGTTCTGGGAGATCAGCTGGGTGATGGACCCGGAGAACCCGAGACCCATGCCCACCAGCAGGCCGACGAGGGCTCGGGGGAGCGCGACGTCGAAGACGACGACGTTCTCGATGCGGGTGCCGCCGCCGAGCAGGATTCGCGCGACGTCGATCGGGGTGAGCGGGAAGTCGCTGACGCCGACGCCGGTCAGGAACAACACCACGGCGAGCGCCGCCGAGACGAACGCGACGATCAGCATGCGCGGACGCACGACGACCGAGACCGGCTCGATCGCGAGGCGGTAACCGCCGGGATGCGGCGCGATGCTCCGTGCACGTGTCCCGGGCGTCGGCGTCTTCACGTCGGACGTGTTCATACGGATGCCAACCTCTGCCGACGGACCATGACGATCAGGAACGGGGCGCCGACCAGCGCCAGCATGACGCCCACCTGGACCTCACCGGGGCGTGCGACAACGCGGCCGAGGATGTCACAGCCGACGAGGAGGATCCCGCCGAACAGCGCCGAGTACGGGATGATCCAGCGGTAGTCGGCGCCCACTATCCCACGAGCGATGTGCGGCACGACCAGACCGAGGAACACGATGGGCCCGCAGGCGGCGGTCGCGGCGCCGATCAAGAGCGTGATCGTCAGGATGCCGAGCGCGCGGATGAGCACCACCCGGGAGCCGAGGGCCTTGGTCATGTCGTCGCCCAGGCTCAGCACGTTGAGGAAGAAGCCGCTCGCCAGCGCGAACACCAGCCCGACGGCGATGAAGGGCAGACTCGCCCAAAAAACGTCGATCCCGCGGCCGGCGGTCGAACCGACGCTCCAGAACCGCCACTGGTCGAGCGAGTTGGTGTCGACGAGCACGATCGAGGACGTGATCGCGGTGAGCATCGCCGTGAGGCCGGTGCCGGCGAGCACCAGGGTCAGCGGACTCGAGCCGCTCAGCGCCGACAGACCGAAGACGACGGTCGCGGCGATGATCGCGCCCAGCAATCCGAAGAACATGAACGCGACGGGGCTGGTGATCCCGAGCAGGTAGATCCCGCCCACGACCGCACAGGCCGCGCCGGCGTTGACGCCGAGCATGCCGGGATCGGCGATGGGGTTGCGGGTGTGTCCCTGGGTGATGGCGCCGGCCGCGCCCACGGCCAGTCCGGCCAACAGCCCGAGCAGGGTCCGCGGGACACGGAGGTCCCAGACGATGCCGTCGACGTCGGTGTCCTTGGTGATCTGCGGAATCCGGAGGTCGACGAGGGCCGACCAGATCTCGGAGATCCCCGCGGCGAAACTCGTCCAGACCTCGTCGAGCGGGACCGGGCGGGCGCCGAAGAGCACCGAGGCGATGACCAGCCCCACCAGGGCCGCGACCAGCACCGGAATGCCGAGGACACGGAGGGAGCGGCGCACGAAGGGTTACCTTACCAATGCAGCTCGAGGGGCCTGACGGCGCGGCGCGGTGGATGTCGTTCGGATAACGAAAGACCCGCGGAACCCGAACGGAGGCCGTGTCTTCGGTAACACTGCTTTGAGTTCGAATCGATATGTTCAGTGTTTCCAGGGTTGTGAAAACAGGAGGATCGATGAAGTCACTCAAACGTGCCGTTGTCGGGGTGCTGGCTGCGGGGAGCATCGCAGCAGGCACGCTGGTGGGTGCTGCGCCCGCCCAGGCAGCCGTCCCCAACCTTCAGATGACGGGTGGGGTCTATTGCCAGTTCGGAGCACCGGGTACGCCGTGGAACCAGGCGTGGAGCATGACCCGGTTCATGCGGGTAACCGCGCGTGACGGCGAGTTCCGCAATGTCACGCTGCAGGAGATCAACGGCGCGACCAAGTTCAAGTCGCAGCTGAAGAAGAACGAATCCCTGACCATCAAGACCACCTGGTTCGGCTGCTTCCCGTCGTCGATCGCCGGTTACGCGATCTCCGACTACGCCGAGAACCTGACGGACAACGCCGGCTTCTGGTGGAACATGCGGCGCATCGACAACCCGTTCGACAGGTTCGGTGCCGGCTCGTCGGCATCGGCGGCGCTGTCCGGCGGCGGCACCGACGTCAAGGGAGTTCCCGCGATCCCCGGTCGGTAGACGGGAACCGCTGAACGAACGACGAGGGGCGACCGGTGAGAACCGGTCGCCCCTCTCGTGTGGTCTGGCGGTGTCGATCAGGCCGACGGGCGCGCCACCTTGTGGGGCTCCGACGCGGCGAGCATGTCCTCACGCTCGACGACCTTCACGCGCTCACGGCCTTCGGCGGCACCCAGGGCGCGCTCGTGCTCGTCGAGGCGGTACCAGCCGTCCCACGTGGTGAACGGGATGCTCTTCGACTCGAGCAGCTCGATGATCGCGTCCTCGCCGGGCGCGGCGGGCTCGAGCAGCTTCTCGGCCTCCATGTCCTTGAGGATGCAGTCGACGGTCTCGTTGGCGTCGCCCTTGGTGTGGCCGATGAGGCCGACCGGACCACGCTTGACCCAGCCGGTGGTGTAGACGCCGGTGAGCTGCTCACCCTCGTCGAACACACGTCCGGCCTCGTTGGGGATGACTCCCGCCTGCGAGTCGAAGGGGATCTCGGGCAGGTTGTCCGACAGGTAGCCGACCGCCCGGTACACCGCGCCGACCTCCCAGTCGGTGATCTTCCCGGTGGGCTTCACGTTGCCGGTGCCGTCGAGCTGGGTGCGCTCGGTGCGCAGGCCCACGACCTTGCCGTCCTCGCCGAGGATCTCGACCGGGCTCTCGAAGAAGTGCAGGAACAGCTTGTGGATCGCACCCTGCTTCGGTTCCCGGATCGCGTAGTTCTCGATGATCGTCGCGACCTGGTCGGTGATCTTCGAACCACGACGGGCGACGGCCGAGCCCTCGTCGTAGTCGATGTCCTCGGGGTTGACGATGACCTCGATGTTCGGCGAGTGGTCGAGTTCCTTGAGCTCGAGCGGCGTGAACTTGGCCTGTGCCGGTCCGCGGCGACCGAAGACGTGCACCTCGATGGCCTTGTTGGCCTTCAGGCCCTCGTAGACATTGGCCGGGATCTCGGTCGGCAGCAGCTCGTCGCCGGTCTTGGCGAGCACGCGCGCCACGTCGAGGGCGACGTTGCCGACACCGATGACGGCGACCTTCTCCTGCTCCAGCGGCCAGGTGCGCGGGAAGTCCGGATGACCGTCGTACCAGGCGACGAACTGCGCGGCGCCGTAGCTGCCGTCGAGGTCGATGCCCGGGATGTCGAGCGCACGGTCGTCGGTGGCGCCGGTGGAGAAGATGATCGCGTCGTAGTGCTGCTTCAGCTCGGCCAGCGTGATGTCGGTGCCGTAGTCGACGTTGCCGAGCAGACGGACCTGCGGTTTGTCGAGCACCTTGTGCAGCGCGGTGATGATGCCCTTGATGCGCGGGTGATCAGGCGCGACGCCGTAACGGATCAGACCGAACGGAGCCGGCATACGCTCGTAGAGGTCGATGCTGACGCCGCGCTCTTTGGCGGTGTCGGACTTCATCAACGCGTCGGCGGCGTAGATCCCGGCGGGACCCGCACCGACGATCGCAACCCGCAGCGGGCGGCTGTTGTCGCTCATGGAGTAGGTGTCTTCCGTTGCTCGGCGCGCCCCGACGCAGGTGCTGGATGCGAAACCCCTGATCCTACTGTCGACACGCTTGGATATGGCCTATCCCTTCTACGGTAGGCGCTCGGTGTCCCCGGCCAAAATCTCCTGTGAGGTAATCCTCACTTCTCGACGTCATCGTGACGACGCCCCCGGCCGGAGCGTTCCCGGGTGCCGGGCGGTTGCCACACGGTCGCGGGCATCGCATTCGCCTCGGGCGACGGGACGTGCGGGAGCCTGCAGAAGCCGGGCGGAGGTCACACCCGGCCGGTCTATACACTTCGCGCCATGGCCAAAGCTGCAGGCGGGGGCCCCGACAAGCCCTCCGGTAAGGGCGCCGCATCCCGGAACACCTCCCGGGGCGCCGCGTCCTCGAAGAAGCCTGCGTCCGGTGAGGCCGGATCGTCGGACGCCGACGTGAACGCCGCCGTCGTCGACGAGGCACCACCGAACTGGAAGAACGCGTGGCCGTTCTTCGTCGCCGCGGGTGTCGTCGCGCTCGTCGTGCTCGGGATCGTGCTCTCCAACATCTCCCGGCCGCCCGAGGAACGCGTCAGCGACGACGCGCTGGTCCAGTACGCCATCAACGACCTCTACACGGCCAAGAACGGCCCCGACTACGCCGAGTACCGCGCGAACACGTGCGATGCCGATCTGGACAAGCCCGGTTTCCCCGCCGAGGCGCAGTTCGTCGCGGAGAACCAGGCGTCGCTGGACCAGAACGGCCGCATCGAGATCCCCGAGATCACCGACCTGGTGGTCGACGGTGACCGGGCGACCGCGAAGGTCCATTGGCACTATAAGAACAAGTCCGAAGACAAGCAGGTCGTGGAGACGACCGTGGTGCGCGAGAACGGCGAATGGAAGGTGTGCTCCTCATGACCTATGCCGGCGACCTGACCCCGCGGGAAGCGTGGGAGAAGCTCGAGAACAATCCCGACGCGGTTCTCGTCGACTGTCGGACGCAGGCCGAGTGGTCGTTCGTCGGTGTTCCCGACCTCGAGGTGCTGGGCAAGCGGACGATCTTCGCCGAGTGGACGACGTTCCCCGAGGGTCGACGCAACGAGCAGTTCGTCGAGCAGCTGCGCAGTGCCGGGGTGACCGATGACCACGAGGTCATCTTCCTCTGCCGCTCGGGGCACCGATCGATCGGTGCGGCCGAGGCGGCGACCGCCGACGGAATCGGCAAGGCCTACAACGTGGTCGACGGGTTCGAGGGTGCCCTCGACGGGAACGACCATCGCGGCGCGTCTGGATGGCGAGCCGAAAATCTGCCGTGGAGGCAATCGTGAGTGCTGATCTGTCCGTGAGTCGTGAACTGCCGGAAGGTCTTTCGCCCGACACCATCGCCGTGCGCGGCGGCCTCGCGCGATCCGGGTTCCACGAGACCGCCGAGGCGCTGTACCTGACCAGCGGATACGTCTACGACTCCGCCGAGGCTGCCGAGCGTGCCTTCACCGGCGAGGACCAGCGGTTCGTCTACTCCCGGTACGGCAACCCGACCGTCCACATGTTCCAGGAGCGCCTGCGTCAGCTCGAAGGTGCCGAAGCCTGCTTCGCGACCGCCAGCGGAATGGCCGCGGTGTTCGTGGCCCTCGGCGCCCTGCTCAAGGCGGGCGACCGGCTCGTGGCGGCCCGCAGCCTGTTCGGCTCCTGCTTCGTCGTGTGCAACGAGATCCTGCCGCGCTGGGGCGTGGAGACCGAGTTCGTCGACGGTGAAGACCTCGAACAGTGGGAACGCGCACTGTCGAAGCCGACCGACGCCGTCTTCTTCGAGACCCCGTCCAATCCGATGCAGATGCTCGTCGACGTCGTCAAGGTGTCCGAGCTCGCGCACGCTGCGGGCGCGAAGGTGGTGCTGGACAACGTCTTCGCCACCCCGCTGCTGCAGCGCGGTCTCGATCTCGGCGCCGACGTCATCGTCTACTCGGGCACCAAGCACATCGACGGTCAGGGTCGCGTGATGGGTGGTGCCGTCCTCGGCACCAAGGACTACATCGACGGTCCGGTGCAGCAGCTGATGCGCCACACCGGTCCGGCGTTGAGCCCGTTCAACGCGTGGACGCTGGTCAAAGGCCTCGAAACGATGCGCCTGCGGGTCGACGCCTCGGTGGCCTCGGCACTGCGGATCGCCGAGTTCCTGGAAGCCGACCCACGGGTCCGCTGGGTGAAATATCCGTTCCTGCAGTCGCATCCGCAGTATGAGCTGGCCAAGAGTCAGATGACCGGCGGCGGCACCGTGGTGACCTTCGAGCTCAACGACCACGACGGCATCGACGGCAAGAAGCGCGCCTTCGAGGTCCTCAACGCGCTGCGGGTCGTGGACATCTCCAACAACCTCGGCGACTCCAAGTCGCTGATCACCCATCCGGCCACCACCACGCACCGCGCGATGGGGCCCGAGGGACGTGCCGCGATCGGTCTCAGCGACTCGGTGGTTCGCCTGTCGGTCGGGCTCGAGGGCATCGACGACCTGCTCGCCGACCTGGATCGGGCGCTCGGCTGAGCCCTCGCACGTTGGCTCTCCTGCCGGTCAGGCGTCGCGGCGGCCGTCGGCCGCCCGAGCCGGGCGCTCATGACGGAACCTGAGTACGGCGAGCGCAACCGCGATGGGCAGGACACTGACGGTCAGCATGGTGAGTCGCACGGCGTCGGAGAAGTCCGCTCCGAGGTCGAGGCCGCCCACCTGCTGCAGCAGGTTCGGGTCGTATCCGACGCCACCCGGACTCCGCGCCACCGCGCTGCGCGCGGCGTCCACGGCCTCTTGTCCCTGTGTCACCGTCAGACCCCGTTGTTCGGTGTCGGCGAGCCATTCACGATTGAAGAACGCATTCAGGAGGAGCAGGTACACGGTGGGCCCGAACGCGTAGCCCGTCATCCCGAAGGCCGTCTGCACCGAGGCCACTGTTCCGGACTGCCCACTCGGCGCATGCGAGAGCACCGTCTCCGACACGGATGTGGAACTCACCATCGACCCGAGGTTGTACAGCCATACGGCCATCACGAGCAGCCACAACGCCATGGTCGGGCTGACCGTGCCGGCCATGAGCAGCCCGGCGGCCGCCATGGTCGCGAGACCGGCGACCATCACCGGTCTCGGCGAGAACTTCTCCATCAGACTCCCGGACATGATCAGCGCGCCGGCGATCAGCAGTGAGCCGGGAAGGAACAACAGTCCGACCGTCCGCGGTGACAGCGCGAGCACCTTGCTGCCGTACTGCCCCAGGACGATGCTGAGTCCCGCGATCAGGAAGTTGAGTGTGAAGGTCGCTGCGAGCGCGACCGTGAACGTCCGGTTGCCGAACAGTGACAGATCCAGTGCCGGTTCGGGGGTGCGGCGTTCGTGGCGGACGAAGAGCACCGCGCCGAGCACACTGACGAGCAGCGGCAGCCAGGTCTGGGGCCGGAGCATACCGTTCTGCGCGGCCGCGAGTCCGATGACGAGGGTCAGGAGTGCCATCCCGATCAGGACGATGCCGATCACGTCCAGCTTCGCACGCTCCTGACGAGGCGACTCCGGGACGAACCTTGCCGTGAGCAGCATCGAGACCACGGCAAGCAGTGGTGCGACCAGGAACACGAGCCGCCAGCCGAGACCCGTCACGGCCCAGCCCGTCAGAGCGGGGAGCACCCCGCAGAGAACCATCTCGATGGCGACGAAGATGCCGATGGCCTTCGGTCGCTGCTCTTCGGTCACCGACGTCTTGAGGAGGGCCAGCGATACCCCGAGCAGCGCCGCCATGCCCAGGCCAGCCGCGACGCGCATCGCCAGGAGAAAGCCATACCCGGGCGAGAGCATGGCGAGCACATCGGCGACGGCGACCACGGCCAGACCCGACATCAGGAGTCGTCGGAGTCCGATCGAGTCGCCGAGATTTCCCGCGCCGAGGACGGACGCGGCCATGACCAGCGTCGACATTCCACCCAGCAATCCGACACCAGTGGGTGGGACGTCGAGTTCCCGGCTCACCTGCGGCAGATTCAGGCTCAGCACCAGTGGATCGATGGCCGTGATCGTGAAGGCCAGGGACAGCGCGAAGATGATCGGCAGAATGCTCGTCTGGGTTGTCGACCGCTCCGCAGGCACCCGCTACGCCTCCCTGCCCCTTCGCCCCGACGCTCATCGACTTTAGCGCCGACGTTCATGGTCGGAGGCGAGATTGCGGGAGGACGTGCTCACCGGAGGGTCAGTTCACGATGTCCGCGAGGGGGATACCGAGCGCGTTGAACACGGTCCGTAGTTTGAACTGCGTCTCGTCGAGTTCCGCCTGCGGGTCGGAGTGTTCGACGATGCCGCCGCCGGCCCATGTGCGCAGACTCCGGCCGTCGGCCGCGAGCTCGGCGCACCGGATGGCGACCATCCATTCGCCGTCGCCGGCGGCGTCGCACCAGCCGACCGTGCCCGCGTAGAAGCCACGATCGCCCTCGACCTCGCGGATGATCTGCGCGGCAACGTCACTCGGGGTTCCGCACACTGCGGGTGTGGGTCCGAGGAGTAGTGCGAGGTCGAGTGCGGTGACCGCCGGATCGCGCAGCGTCGCGCGGATCGGGGTGGCCAGATGCCACATCTCGCCGGTCGACTCGAGCTGTGGTGTCGACGGTGCGTCGACCTCGTCGCAGAGGTGCCCCAGGCGTTCGCGCAGATGGTCGACGACGAACGCGTGCTCGGCGAGATCCTTTGTCGACGCGGCCAACTCGTCGGCGGTTGCCCGGTCGACGGCCGGGTCGGCGGACCGTGGTGCCGAACCCGCGTAGGGATGGCAGGTCACGGTCGAACCCGACTTGCGCAGCAGCGCTTCGGGACTGGCGCCGAGCAGCCACGAACCCGAACCCGTCGCGGCGCCGAGGTCGACGCCGAAGGCGTTGTGCCCCGCGTTGCCGCCGGCGAGTGCGTCGAGCAACTCCACCGGCCGGATCCGCTCGTCGAGCACCAGGTCGACGCTGCGTGCGAGCACGACCTTCCCGACGTCGCCGGCGACGATGCGCTTGACCGCATGCGCGATGCGTTCGCGGTGCTCATCCCTGTCCGGGTGGCTCACGGTCGACACCGCTCGGCGCGACAGCGGCGCTCTCCCGGACAGGGGTGCCTCGCCGGTGCGGAGCCGCGCGGGAGCCACCAGCGCCGCGGGGTCGCGGACATCGAACGGGATCGCCCCGGTCAACGACCCGACCTCACCCGCCCGCAGCGCGGCGGACGCCTCGTCGACGTCGGTGAACGACCGGACCACCCCTTCGCCCCGCACGGTGCCGTGGGGGCGCGACAGCACGAAGACCTCACTCGATGACACAACAGCCAGGGTACAGGTAAGCCTGTCCTAACTTCGAATCACGGTGATCCTAAATTGACACCCTCGGGCGGGATCCGCGAACCTTGTCGCAGGTCATGAGTGCCAGTGACAAGCCCCGGCTCGCTGGTCGGCAACCCTCCTCCACGGTGGGGTGCTCCGGGTGACGACCTGGCTGCGTTCGATCCCGAACGCGGCAAGTGTGGATTCTCGAGGAGTTCTCGTCATGACTGCTGTGCTGTCGGCACCCGTCACACCCGCCCGTCCTGTCCGCGATGTACCGGTGTTCGCCGACCGCGGGCCGTTCATCCCCGCGCTCGCACCGGTCGTCGGCTCGGATGCACAGGTCCCCGTCGCCGGGCGCAGCGTCGGTTACGCCAATCTCGACTACGCAGCGAGCGCGCCGGCGCTGGCGTCGGTCGCCGCGCAGGTCGCCGGAGCCCTCGGCGAGTACGCGAGCGTGCACCGCGGTGCGGGCCACCTGTCGCAGATCACCACCCGCCGATACGAGGCCGCGCGTGAGACCGTCCGCGAGTTCGTCCGCGGCCGCGTCGACGACACGGTCGTGTTCACCCGCAACACCACCGACGCGATCAATCTCGCCGCCCACATCACTCCCGGCGACGTCGTGGTCCTCGACATCGAGCACCACGCCAACCTGCTGCCGTGGTGCGCACCGAAGAACGGCCGCAACCGGGCCCGCGTGGTCACCGCCTGCGACACGATCGAGGACACCCTCGTGGCGATCGACGCCGAACTCGCCTCGCAGCCGGCCTCGCTGCTCGCGGTGACCGCCGCGTCGAACGTCACCGGTGAGGTCCTCCCGATCGGCCGGCTGGCCTCCATCGCCCACCGCCGTGGCGCGCGCATCCTGGTCGACGCGGCGCAGCTCGTCGCGCACCGTCCCCTCTCGGTCGTCAGTCACGGCATCGACTACCTGGCCTTCTCCGGCCACAAGGCGTATGCGCCGTTCGGTGCCGGGGTCCTCATCGGCCGTTCCGACTGGTTCGACGCTGCCGACCCCTACCTCGCCGGCGGGTGCGCGACCGCCGACGTCGACCTCCCTCGCGGCGGCAACACCGCCGGCGCCACCTGGCACACCGGCGCTGCTCGTCACGAAGCCGGTTCGCCGAACGTGCTCGGTGCGGTGTCGATCGCCGAGGCGTGCACCGCGCTGGCCGAGCTGGGACCCGAGGCCATCGGCTTCCACGAACTCCGGCTCTGCGAACGGCTCGACACCAGACTGGCGCGCATCGACGGTGTGCGACCGCTGCAGATCTTCACCGACTCCACCGACCGCGTCGGCATCGCAGGGTTCACCGTCGACGGCGTCGCGCCGCGGGCCGTGGCGGAGTACCTGAGCGACGAGCACGGAATCGGCGTGCGCGACGGCAAGTTCTGTGCTCACCCGCTGCTCAAGCGGCTCGGTCATCCCGAGGGTGCCGTCCGTGCGAGCTTCGGAGCGGGCACCACCTCCGACGACATCGACCGCCTGCTCGACGCACTCGCTTCGCGCCGCGTCACCACGACCACCACCCGACCCGAACTCGACGAGGGGTACCCGGCATGACCATCGAATTCTCCACACCGCCCACCGCCGTCACCATCGGACGTCCGGGCTTCCAGGTCGCGGGCGCGGGAGATGCGGTGGCACTGACCTTCCCGATCGTCGTGCGTCGTGAGACGCTGCGGGACGCCCAGCGTGCACGCGCGCTGCTGCGGGCGGGCACCCACGACCAGGCGAACTTCGCGGTCGCCCTCGAGGTCGAGGTGGCCATCGCGCCGCACGCGGCGTCGGCTCGCGCCGCCGTCGAGCACGCCGGTACCTCCACCGACGACTCGGAGACCATCCGCTACGTCGGCACCACCCACGGTCTGATCACGCTGCTACGCGACATCTACGTCGCCGAGGTCGCCGACGCCGTGATCCTGGTCCCGATCGACGGTTCGGCCACCGACCGTCGAATCCGCGAGCAGGTGCTGCCGGTCTTCGCCGACGTTCGTCACCGCGTCGCCTGACGACGCCGGAGCGAAACGCAACGACCGCCGACGACAGCATGTGTCGTCGGCGGTCGGTGTACGACTCGTGAGGTGGCGTCAGCCTCGCGAGGGCTCGTTGGCCTCGTGGGGCTGTTCCGCGAGACGGGCGATGGCCTCCTGGGCGACCTTCTCGGCGGCCTCCCGGCCGACCCAACCGCCCGGCTGGACCTCCTTGCCGGGCTCGAGGTCCTTGTAGTGCTCGAAGAAGTGCGAGATCGGGCCCAGCTCGTACTCCGACACGTCGGAGATGTCCTTGATGTGGTCCCAGCGCACGTCACCGGCGGGCACGCACAGCAGCTTGTCGTCGCCGCCGGCCTCGTCGGTCATCGTGTACATGCCGACGATGCGGGCGCGCACGATGATGCCGGGGAACACCGACTCGGGCAGCAGGACCATCGCGTCGAGCGGGTCGCCGTCCTCGCCGAGGGTGCCGTCGATGTACCCGTAGTCGGCCGGGTAGCCCATCGAGGTGTACAGGTAGCGGTCGAGGTAGACCTTGCCCGTCTCGTGGTCGACCTCGTACTTGTTACGGCCACCTTTGGGGATCTCGATGGTCACATCGAATTCCACTGTTCCTCCTGGCAGTTGCGGATCGGGGGTGTGCTCGCCGGGCGGCCCAGATGGCCGCGCGTCGCAACAACGATACTGTTAGTCCGACGACCTCGGACTTCGTACCCCCGCAGTTCGCGGGTGCGGCGGATGTCCGGGTCGCTTACATCCGACATTTCGGCCGGGTGGTGCGCCGACCAGTGGCGTCGTCACCGTCGGTGTGCAGTTCGAGAGATCCGGAGGCTTCGTGGGCGCATCCACCAGACCCGCAGGTCGCGATGGCAGACCCCGCAGTCGCAAACTCCTCTGGTGGACGATCGCCGCAGTCGTGATCCTCGCGCTGGCGTCGACCGCGGCAGTGGTCGTTGCACTCCGGCTCGACAAGGAGGCCGAGCTGCCGCCGGGAATCCCGCCGCAGCCCGCCGCGATCTCCGTCGACCCGCGGATCGACCCGGTCGTCGCCTCCGCCCCGTCGCCGACGCCGGCCGGGGTGTCCCGAGCCATCGCACCTGCACTGCAGAATCCGGCGCTCGGCGTCCTGAGCGGCATGATCTCCGACTCGCTGACCGGCGAGATCCTGTGGTCGCGCAATCCCGACCGTCCGCGTATCCCCGCGTCGAACGACAAGGTGCTCTCGGCCGCCGCCTTCCTGGAGGCCATGCCGCACGACGCGCGGGTGACCACCACCGTCGTCGCCGGGTCCGACGGACAGGTGATCCTCAGGGGTGCCGGCGACCCCACGTTGTCGGCGCAGCCGGCCCGCGCGGACACCTTCTACAGCGAGCCCGGCCGCATCGCCGACCTCGCCGACCAGATCAAACAGGCCGGGATTCCGGTCACCTCGGTCGCGGTTGATCTCAGCGCCTTCTCGGGTCCGACGATGGACCGCACGTGGGACCGTCGAGACATCCAGGGCGGCGACATCGCCCCGATCGAGTCGCTGATGGTCGACGGCGCCCGACTCGAGCCGCTCGACGAGTACTCACCCCGCTCGGCGACGCCCGGAATCATGGCCGGGGAGGCGTTGGCCGCGGCGCTGGGTGTGGACGCACCGGTGACCGAGGCAACCGCACCCGCACCCGCCGGCGACCGCGTCATCGCGAAGGTCGAGTCCGCGCCCCTGGTGACGCGGGTCAACGACATGCTCCGCCACAGCGACAACGTGCTGGCCGAGACGCTGTCGATCGAACTCGCGGTGCATCGCGGTGGACCGGCGACCCTGGCCGCCGGAGTCGACGCCGTCGAGCAGGTCCTCTCCACCACGTTCCCCGACCAGTGGAAGGGCACCACGCTGGCCGACGCGTCGGGCATCTCTTACGCCAACCGCACCACCCCCGCGCTGCTCGACGCGGTGATGACAGCGGCCAGCGGACCCTCGCGGCCGGCGCTGCGACCAATGCTCGACGGACTGCCGATCGCCGCCGGCGCCGGCACCCTCACCGACCGTTTCCCGATCGCCACCACTCCGGGTGCCGGATGGGTGCGCGCGAAGACCGGAACACTCACCGGGGTCAGTTCGTTGACGGGCATAGTGCAAACGATCGACGGCCGCGTGCTGTCGTTCGCCCTGATGTCCGGCGGCACCTCGCCGGCGGACGCGAGACCCGCCCTCGACGCCGTGGTGGGCCAACTCAGAGAGTGCGGGTGCCGATGAGCATGCCTGGAACCGACAGCAAGACCGAGGTCGAGCCGGTGAGTGAGGACACTCGCCTGAGCATCGGGTCGCAGATCGACTGGCCGCTCGCCGCCTCGACCGCGAAGCGGCTCGTGCGGCCCGGCCCCAAGACCACGGCCTACACCTACGAGGCCGCGCAGGCCGAACTCGGCGACGCGGCGACTCGGGCGGAGGCACCGGTTCGCGAGGTCACCGGTCTCGCCGACGGACTCCGCATCCCGACGACCCGCATCCTCGACCGGCCGGGCTGGATCGACGCGGCCTCCGACTCGATGCGATCGATGCTGGGGGCCGACGCCGCCGGCACCGACGTGGGTTCGCACGGCTTCGCCGCCAAGTTCGGCGGTGTCCAGGCCGGGGGTCTGCTGGCCTTTCTCTCCACGGCCATCCTCGGCCAGTACGACCCGTTCACGCCCGATCCGGAGACCGGTGAACCCGGCGTGCTGATGGTCGTGACACCCAACATCATCAACGTCGAACGACAGCTCAAGGTCGTGCCGTCCGACTTCCGGCTGTGGGTCTGCCTCCACGAGGTGACCCACCGCGTGCAGTTCTCCGCCAATCCGTGGCTGCGTGACTACATGCAGGACAACGTCGCCGTGCTCACCTCCGAGACCGGTGAGTCGACCACCGAGATCGTCACGCGGATGACCAAGGCACTGAGGGGGTCCGAACCCCGTGAGAAGGGCATCATCGGCGCGATGCAGCTGCTGCAGAGCCCCGAGCAGTTCGAAGCCTTCCAGCGGATGATGGTCCTGGGCACGCTGCTCGAGGGTCACGCCGATCACGTGATGGACGCCGTCGGCCCGGCGCACGTCCCGTCCGTCGCCCGTATTCGCACCGCATTCGACAAGCGCCGTAAGGCCCCGCAGAACCCGGTTCAGCGCATCATCCGCGCTCTCATCGGCATGGATGCCAAGATCGCGCAGTACATCCGCGGCAAGGCCTTCGTCGACGAGGTGGTGGAAACCGTCGGCATGGACCGGTTCAACACGGTGTGGACCTCACCCGACACGATGCCGCTCCCGGACGAGATCGACACCCCGCAGGCATGGATTCGACGCGTGCTGTGACGCGGGTGGTCGCGGAATTCGCGACCACCTGGCTCGACGGGCCGCGCCCATCGGTCTGTGTCGGGCTGTCCGGCGGCGCGGACTCGCTCGCCCTGACGGCGACGGCCGTCGGCGCGGGACTCGACGTCACCGCGCTGGTCGTCGACCACGGTCTCCAGAAGGGTTCCGCCGGCGTCGCCGCCCGCGCCGCCGAGACCGCACGCGGACTCGGTGCGGACGCGCGCGTGCTCGAGGTCAGGGTCGGGACCCGCGGGGGACTCGAGGCCGCTGCCCGGGACGCACGGTACGCGGCGCTCGACGCCGCCCGAGAAGGTCGTCCGGTACTTCTCGCGCACACCGCCGACGACCAGGCCGAGACCGTACTGCTCGGACTCGCACGCGGTTCCGGGGCACGATCGATCGCCGGCATGCGGGCGTGGAAGGCGCCATGGGGGCGGCCGCTGCTGCAGGTGCGCCGGATGCAGACGCTGGCCGTGTGCACCGAACTCGGGCTGGCGATGCACCACGACCCACACAACCGCGACCCGCGGTTCACCCGGGTGCGGTTGCGGGCCGAGGTGATCCCGTTGCTCGACGACGTGCTCCGGGGCGGCGTCGTCGACGCGCTGGTCCGAACCGCGGACGGTCTGCAGGACGACAACGACGCCCTCGACGGCTGGGCGGACGCGGTGTGGGAGAAGGCCGGCACTCCCGCTGGTCTGGAGATCGCGCCGCTGCACGACCTGCCGAGGGCCGTGCGCACCAGGGTCATCCGACGCTGGCTGATCGACATCGGGGCGACCGAGCCGACGCACCGGGTCATCGGCGCGGTGGATCGGCTCGTCGTCGGGCCCGCAGCCGGGAGCGCGCAGGTGGCGATCGGCGGCGACCCGGGCGTCCGGACCGTCGTGGAACGTGTCGGCGAAACGCTGACGGTCCGCCTCACCAAGAGGTGAGACGGACCGTCGTGTCGTCGAATCAGTGCCGTCGATTCAGCGCATCACCGCTTCTTGGGCGGCGTGAACGGCGAGTTGATCGTGTTGAAGTAGTGGATCGCTGCACCGATCAGCGTGCCGCCGCCGCCGATGGCGAGACCGACGAGGCCGCCGACGGCGGCGGCCGGCGCGACTCCGGCGAGACAACCCACGACTGGCGCAGCGAGCTGCAAGACTGTGCAAGCGAATACTCCGCCGACGATCGCGCCGATGATCGTGCCGACCAATGACGAGACGCTCGTGCCCGCACTGAGCTGCTGCTGGAAGCGCGTCAGCGCCTGGTCGTCCCGCTCCTGACGGGTCTGAGGTGCGGCGACCTGGTGCCGGGCGATGCCGCGGACCTGCTCCACCTCGACGGGATTGACCGGAACCGAACGAGCCGCATCGCGCGACGGAATCAGCGTGACCCGGTTTCCGGCCTTATGTGCGTCGATCGGGAACTGGCGGTACTCCTTGCGATATGTAAGAGGCATACGGAACAGTTCCGCACCCGACAGGTTTCGAATCGACAGAACCCCGTTTTCGGTGCTCGCCGATGCATTGTGCAGTGCGAGAGTCAGTGAAGACGCATTCCACGATGCATCGTATGTGGGTGCGCCGCCCGGCTTCGGTGCGGCTTGGGCGGTCCCGGCGAGGGCTGTGATCGCAACCGTGGCAAGGGAAATGACAACGGCGACCAATGTGCGCGTGCGTGTGCGCGACAAGGCCCCGTCCTGTCGATCAGTTGACATGAAGGAAATCTTTCCGTGGAGGGGAGGTCCCCGAGTGGATGTCGGGCAACCGGGATCGATCCTATTCGCAGGGGCTGGATTACCCTGCATTACCCGGCGGTGACACACGGGCTGTTTTCACGTTCACAAACCGAGCACCGTAATAGTTCGGAAATGTTTCCGGAGTGGCCACTGTTACTGTTCGTTATCCCACTGTAATCGGATAACCCGGTGACCTGGCCCGCGATTAGTGTGAACAACTGACACTCGCGTCAGCCCGATGTCGGCCCGCAGTTCGCACCCGTCGTCCATGTGACCCGGGAAACATGACAAGCTGTGAAGGTGCAGTCCGCAGACCCCTATGCCGCTGACATCGATGCTGTTCTGATCACCGAGGAACAGATCCGGCAGCGCACCGTCGAACTCGCCCGGTCCGTCGCCTCCCGTTACGCCGAGATCGAGGACGACCTGGTCCTGATCGGTGTGCTCAAGGGTGCGGTCATGTTCATGACCGATTTCGCCCGTGCCCTGCCGATCCCGTCCCAGCTCGAGTTCATGGCGGTGTCGAGTTACGGGTCGTCGACCTCCTCGTCGGGCGTCGTGCGAATTCTCAAGGACCTCGACCGCGACATCGAGGGACGCGACGTGCTGATCGTCGAGGACATCATCGACTCCGGCCTCACGCTGTCGTGGCTGATGAAGAACCTCGCCACGCGTTCGCCCCGCAGCATCGAGGTGTGCACGTTGCTCCGCAAGCCCGAGGCCGTGCGGTCGCCGGTGCGCGTCGCCGACGTGGGCTTCGACATCCCGAACGAGTTCGTCGTCGGATACGGACTCGACTACGCCGAGCGGTACCGGGACCTGCCGTACATCGGGCGCCTCAAGCCCGCGGTCTACAGCAGCTGACCCGTCGGCGTCCACGCGACACCCGCGCGTCATGGCGGTGGATCTGCCGCGGGAACGGTTTCACCAGCGTGATCGTTGACCGGTAGCCTCAATGTGTACGTCGATGGGAAGGACATGGGAACGGAGTGGGCGCCGGGACTCGATCCCGCGCGCCGGTCGGACCCCCACCAACTGGCATGAACCGTAAGACAGTCTTCCGCAACCTCGCCATCCTGGCGCTCGTCCTGCTCGCCCTGTGGGGCTGGAGCGTGATGAGCAACTCCGACCGCGAGTACCGGGGCGTCGACACCTCCGTCGCGCTGGAGCAGCTGAACAAGAAGAACACCAAGTTCATCAGCATCGACGACCGCGAGCAGCAGCTGCGCATCGAGCTCAACTCCCCGATCAAGGTCAACGACGCCGACGCGGACAAGATCAGCACCAAGTACCCCGCGCAGGCCGGTGACCAGATCTTCGACGCGGTCCAGAAGACCGGCACGAAGTACACCACCAATGTGAACGAGCAGTCGGTGCTCTGGCAGATCCTCATCTTCGTGCTGCCGATGATCCTGCTGTTCGGTCTGTTCTTCTTCGTGATGAGCCGCATGCAGGGCGGTGGCCGCGGTGGCGTCATGGGCTTCGGCAAATCGAAGGCCAAGCAGCTGAGCAAGGACATGCCGAAGACGACCTTCGCCGATGTCGCCGGCGCCGACGAGGCCGTCGAGGAGCTCTACGAGATCAAGGACTTCCTCCAGAATCCGGCGCGCTATCAGGCGCTGGGCGCGAAGATCCCGAGGGGCGTGCTGCTGTTCGGCCCGCCCGGAACCGGCAAGACCCTGCTGGCGCGCGCGGTTGCCGGTGAGGCCGGTGTCCCGTTCTTCACGATCTCCGGTTCGGACTTCGTCGAGATGTTCGTCGGTGTCGGTGCCTCACGTGTGCGGGACCTGTTCGAGCAGGCCAAGAACAACAGTCCCTGCATCATCTTCGTCGACGAGATCGACGCCGTCGGACGCCAGCGCGGTGCAGGGCTCGGTGGTGGCCACGACGAACGCGAGCAGACACTCAACCAGCTCCTCGTGGAGATGGACGGCTTCGGTGACCGGTCCGGCGTCATCCTGATCGCGGCGACCAACCGGCCCGACATCCTCGACCCCGCGCTGCTGCGCCCCGGGCGTTTCGACCGTCAGATCCCGGTCGGCAACCCCGACATGGCCGGGCGTCGCGCGATCCTCAGGGTCCACGCCAAGGGCAAGCCCATCGATTCCGACGCCGACCTCGACGGTCTCGCCAAGCGCACGCCGGGCATGTCCGGCGCCGACCTGGCGAACGTCGTCAACGAGGCCGCGCTGCTCACCGCACGTGAGAACAAGCAGACGATCACCGCCGAGGCGCTCGAGGAAGCCGTTGACCGCGTGATCGGCGGGCCGCGTCGTAAGGGCCGGATCATCAGCGAACACGAGCGCAAGGTCGTGGCGTACCACGAGGGCGGCCACACCCTGGCGGCATGGGCGATGCCCGACCTCGACCCGATCTACAAGGTCACGATCCTCGCGCGAGGCCGCACCGGCGGCCACGCCCTGGCTGTCCCCGAGCAGGACAAGGACCTGATGACGCGGTCGGAGATGATCGCCCGCCTGGTGATGGCGATGGGTGGTCGTGCCGCCGAGGAACTCGTCTTCCACGAGCCGACCACCGGCGCGTCATCGGACATCGACCAGGCCACCAAGATCGCACGGGCGATGGTCACCGAGTACGGCATGAGCGCGAAGCTGGGTGCCGTGCGGTACGGCCAGGACCAGGGCGATCCGTTCCTGGGTCGTTCGATGGGAGCGCAGTCGGCCTACTCGGCCGAGATCGCCAGCGAGATCGACGACGAGGTCCGCCGTCTCATCGAGGCGGCGCACACCGAGGCGTGGGCCATCCTCACCGAGTACCGCGACACCCTCGACGTGCTCGCCACCGAGCTGCTCGAGAAGGAAACGCTGACCCGCAAGGATCTGGAGAAGATCTTCTCCGATGTCGTCAAGCGTCCGCGGATCACCGCCTTCAACGACTTCGGTGAGCGGACCCCGAGCGACAAGCCGCCGGTGAAGACGCCGGGCGAGCTCGCCATCGAGCGCGGCGAGCCGTGGCCTCCGCCGGAGGAGGCGAAGGTCCCCGAGCCCGTGGGTGCAGGTTATCCCGGTGGTGCGCAGGCGCCCGGTCAGGTGCCGAACTACCCGCCGCTCTATCCGGAGCCGGGTGCCCAGGGCGGGCCGGTTCCGCCGGCGCCGGGGAACCCGAACCCCCACTACCCGAATCCCCAGTACCCGAATCCCCAGTATCCGGGTCCGCAGAACCCGGGTCCCCAATATCCGAATCCGCAGTACCCGAACCCGCAGTACCCGAACCCGGGTCAGTCCACGCCCCCTCCGGGTGGCCCGTACACCGGTGGCACGCGGCCGGACTACGGTGCCCCGCGGGACTGGTCGGCGCCGGGGTGGCCACCGGAACAGTCCTCGACCGAGCGTCCCGGCTCCAACGGGACCAACGGCTGGGACCGGCGCGGCGAGAACGGGACCACCCGACCGGACAGTGCCGGTGAGGGTGAAAACGGGCGAAGCTCGTAAGGTTTGACGCATGACGATCAGCAAGGGGCACGACGCCGTGGTGGATGGGCACCGATCGGAGTTCGATCAGGCACGTGCCGAGGCCGCGGTCCGAGAGCTGCTGCTGGCCGTCGGCGAGGATCCCGACCGTGAAGGTCTGATCCGCACGCCGACGCGCGTGGCCAACGCGTACCGCGAGATGTTCGCGGGTCTGTACACCGATCCCGACGACGTTCTCGCCACCACGTTCGACGAGGACCACGACGAACTCGTGCTGGTGAAGGACATCCCGATGTACTCCACCTGTGAGCATCACCTGGTGTCCTTTCACGGCGTCGCGCACGTCGGCTACATCCCGGGTGAGTCCGGCCGGGTCACCGGCCTGTCGAAGCTCGCGCGGCTCGTCGACCTGTACGCCAAGAGGCCGCAGGTCCAGGAGCGGCTGACGAGTCAGATCGCCGACGCCGTCATGCGCAAGCTCGGGCCCCGCGGCGTCATCGTGGTGATCGAGGCAGAGCACCTGTGCATGGCGATGCGCGGCATTCGCAAGCCCGGAGCGACCACCACGACCTCGGCCGTCCGCGGAATCTTCAAGACCAGTGCGGTATCCCGCGGCGAAGCCCTCGACCTGATCACCCGGTGAGTCCGGCTGATCTCCCGATGACCCCGTCGGAAAATCGGATGACTTCGTCAAGCGCGGTCCCGGTCGGCGGTGGGAACCACCGCACGCTGGTGATGGGCGTCCTGAACGTCACGGCCGATTCCTTCTCCGACGGCGGCCGCTATCTCGACACCGATGCGGCGGTCGCGCACGGGCTCCAACTGATCGAGCAGGGTGCCGACCTCATCGACGTCGGCGGCGAATCCACGCGTCCGGGCGCCGTGCGCGTCGAACCCGCTCTCGAGGCGCAACGTGTCGCCCCGGTCATCGCCGCCCTCGCGTCGCACGGCGCCACGGTCTCGGTCGACACCATGCGGGCCGACGTCGCGTCCGCCGCCATCGAGGCCGGCGCCGCGATCATCAACGACGTCTCGGGCGGACGCGCCGACGCCGACATGGCACGGGTGGTCGCCGACGCCGGGCTGCCATGGGTCCTGATGCACTGGCGGCCCGCGGGCGAGAGTTCGGATCGCCGGTTCACCCATCGCAGCGGTGACGTCGGCGGATACCGCGACGTGGTCGCCGAGGTGAGCGGCGAGCTGCTGGCGCAGGTCGACGCCGCGGTCTCGGCGGGTGTCGACCCGGACCGCCTCATCCTCGATCCCGGACTCGGGTTCGCCAAGACCGCCGAGCACAACTGGGCGCTGCTGCATGCGCTGCCGACTTTCGTCGGACTGGGCTTCCCGGTCCTCGTCGGCGCCTCCCGTAAGCGGTTCCTCGGCACCCTGCTCGGTCGCGACGGCGTCGACCGACCGCCCGCGGGACGCGACGTCGCGACCGCGTCGATCTCGGCGCTGACCGCGGCGGCGGGGGCCTGGGGTGTCCGCGTCCACGATGTGGCGAGCAGCTACGACGCCGTCACCGTCGCCGAGGCCTGGCGTGCGGGTGGCTCACGGACCACGTTCCCGGCAGGAGGATCGCATGGCTGACCGGATCGAACTACGCGGACTGAAGGTCCGGGGCAACCACGGGGTCTTCGATCACGAACGCGCCGATGGCCAGGACTTCTTCATCGATGTCACCCTCTGGCTCGATCTGCGTGCCGCCGCGGACACCGACGATCTCGCCGAGACCGTCGACTACGGTGCACTGGCCCAGCAGGTCGCCGCGATCGTCGGGGGCGAGCCGCGCGATCTCATCGAGACGGTCGGTGCGGAGGTCGCCGAGACGATCATGGCCGACGAGCGCATCTCCGCGTGCGAGGTCACCGTGCACAAGCCGTCGGCGCCGATCCCGCTGACCTTCGACGACGTCGCGGTGGTGACCCGCCGTTCCCGGAAGGGCATGCGATGAGTCGCGCGGTGCTCTCGGCCGGCTCCAATGTCGGTGATTCGCTGGGCCATCTGCGGTCGGTGGTCGAGAGCTTCGCCGACGAACTCGTCGCGGTGTCCGCGGTGTACGCCACGCCGCCCTGGGGTGGGGTCGAACAGGACGACTTCCTCAACATCACGCTCATCGTCGACGGCCCGCTGAGCGCGCGGCAATGGCTCGACCGGGGTGCCGGTCTGGAGCAGGCCGCGGACCGAACCCGTGAGGTCCGCTGGGGACCGCGAACCCTCGATGTCGACGTCATCTCGGTGTCGGACACCGGACGCGTCGTCGTCGACGACGACCCGGTCCTGACACTTCCGCATCCGCGGGCCGCAGAGCGCGCGTTCGTGCTCATCCCGTGGCTGGAGATCGAACCGGAGGCCACGTTGTGGACACCTGACGGCGAGCGACCGGTGCGTGACCTGATCGATGCGCTCGATCCCGACGAGCGGGACGCGGTCCGTGCCGTTCACCGGCTCACCGATGGCCCGGTCGGGGGTGGCACGTCATGACCCGGCCCGACCCGCACCGCCCCGGGAAGGACGACGAGGAGACCGGCCTCGGTCCCACCCGCCTCCGCGACCTCGTCGTCATCGCCGTGGTCACCGCCGTCGCCGCGTGGATTCTGGTGCGGTACAACTACAACGACTTCCCGCCGCTGCCCCTGCTGGCCGGGATCGTGCTGTATGTGCTCGCCGCGCTCGAGGTCGTCATCGCGTTCGTCGTGCGGTCCCGGGTGGAGTCCCGCGACGTGGGTCGTGCCCGTGGACAGCTTCATCCGCTGACCGCGGCACGAGTGCTGGCCCTGGCCAAGGCATCTGCCATTCTCGGGGCGATCGCCGTCGGGGTGTGGACCGGTCTGCTGGCCTTCCTCCTCGGCCAACAGGATGTGGCGGCCGCCGACCACGATCGTCCCGGCGCGATCGTGGGCTTGATCGGCGGCGTGCTGTTGGTGTGCGCGGCGATGTGGCTCGAGTACTGCTGCCGGGCTCCCGACGATCCGCCCGCCGTCGGCGATTCGTGACATCGGCTCCGTGCGAATGGCGTGGGTCGGGAGCGGATGTCGCCGAGTGGACCGATCATGGGCGACATAACACGTCGCCGATATGAGAAACTCCGTACCCGCTTGGCCTCTGAATGTACTCACAGCGGGTAAGTTCACGATCATGACGACCTCGAACGGCCGTTCTGCCGACTCGCGACGCTCCAGTCGGTCGGCGGCGCAGTGGCTGCTCGGTCTGCTGATCGTGCTGGCTCTGGCGGCCAGCGTGCTGATGGTCTTCACCGACCGCCTGTCGATTCTCGGTTCGCTGGCGGTCATCGCGGCGCTGTGGGCGGCGGTCATCGGCGCCATCCTGGTGACCAAGTTCCGGCGTCAGGCCGAGAGCGCGGAAGCGAAGAGCCGAGACCTACGGCTGGTCTACGAACTGCAGCTCGAGCGTGAGATCGCGGCGCGACGTCAGTACGAGCTCGACGTCGAGACGACCATCCGCAAGGAGGTCACCGCCGAGTCCAACGAGGAACTCTCCGAGCTGAAGGCTCAGGTGCTTGCCCTGCGTTCGAGTCTCGAAATGCTTCTCGGAGAACCGCTTCCGGATCAGCGTGCCGCGCTGTCGAGTGAGAAGATGCGTGAGCTCGCCTCCGGATTGTCCGGGACCCACGCGGGTTCCTTCGGCGGCGTCCCGCCCTACAGCTCGGCCTACGACGACGACGGTCTGCTCGCCGCCCGCGACTTCGCGGCCACCGCGCCGACTGCCGACGACGGCCGGCACACCGAGTCGGTCGATCCGAACGAGATGACGGAGGTCATACCGGTCGTCACCGACGAGCCGATCTCCGGTCGCATCGCCACCGAGGTCCCCGTCGAGGAGGTCGACCAGCATCCCGCCGGTTCGGCGCCGTACACCGCGTACACCGACGAGGCCCCGGCAGCCGACACCTCCGTCGCCGAGGAGGTGTCCGATGCGGAGGTCGTCGACGACGCGCACGGTGCCGCCGAGTCGGGCGCCTACACCGACGAGACGCCGACCGACGAGTGGGCGACCGGTGCGAGCATCGGGCCCGAGGCCGGGTCTCGCGAGCCGACTCCGGCTCCGGCGGAGGAAGCGTCGGCGGCTTCCGACGTCGAACCTCCCGCGTTCCTCGCTGCCGGCGGTCGGCACGAGGGGAGTGCCGGACGCCCGGCCGCGGCGTACGGCGGTGGTCGACGCCGACGCGGTGCCGACGAGGACTCCGAGTCGGCTCATTCGGCCGGCCTCCCGGTCTCGGAGCTGCTCAGTCAGCTGCGGCAGCAGACCGGTTCGAGCGGCGGCCGCCGGCGCCGCGACAGCTGACGCCAGACGACGCCGATACGACGGATTTCTGCTCGTCAGAACCTGGCCGTGGCAGACGATTCACGGGATTCGTATCAGTTTCGTCATCCGGTCGGATCACTTCTGTGACATGGGTGCGAATTCGGTTCCTCGAAGTTGGACGATCGCCCTAGAATGCGGAAATGAGTGGCGCTCTGGCAGGCGGTACGCCCGGTCTGGTCGACCGGGCCGCCGCTCTTGCGCCCGTCCGCCACACCGATCGCGGCACGGCGGTCAAACGATCGCTGGTGAGTGCCTCGCTGTTCCTGCCGGTCCTCGCCTGGTGGCCGATGGTGTTGTGGCTGTTCACCTTCGACCCGCTCAACGAGACCCCGTTCCCCGAGTACTACGCGGACTACGTCGCCAACGGGCCCGCGACGAGTCTGATCCTGATCTGGGTGCTCACGGCGTTGATGCCCGTCTACATGGTCCTGGTGCTCGTGTTCTGGTCACGGAGTGTCGTCCGCGCGGCGTTCGCGGTCCCCATCGGGGCGATCGGAGCATTGGGTTTCTGGGGCGGTCAGATCCCGGTCCTGGTGAGGTCGGGAGACTACGGGATTCTCAATTTCTGTTCCGATCACATGCCGGCGTGGGTCGTGTTGCTGATCGTCGCGTGGTCGGTCGCACGTCGCCGACAGTTCTGGTGGGTGCTCGCGATTCCGGTCATCGCATTGCTCGCCGTCAACGCCTACGCGGGGTGGGCCGCGAATCCGGTGGACGCAATAGTGGACGGCACCGGCCACCTGCTGGGTGTGCCCGCGGCCAGGGTCCTCGACCCCTTCTCGCCGCGTTTCCGGTCGCCGTTCGACGATTCCGTCGACATCATCGCCGGTGTGGTGACGCTGTGGATCGTCGACGCGGTGTTCGGTGCGCTGTCGCGTCAGGGACGGCCGGAGCCGACGACGTACGACGAGCGGTGACCTCGCGTACGACGAGCGGGTTCGTCAGAATTGCAGGGCGATCGCCCGGCCGATGACGAAGCCGAGGAACGCGAGACTCAGCAGCATCCCCAGAACGGACAATGTCTGTGCCAGTCGCGCCGCCGACGAGGCACGGCCACGTCCGGCGAGATACCAGCCCGCGACGCCCACCGGAAGGCCGAAGCCGCCGACGAGGCTGAGCGGCACCGCAGCGATTCCGCAGGCCAGCGACGCCGTCGTGAGTCGCGCCGCCTCCGCCCCGGTCGGACGAGGGTCGATCACCACGAGGTCGCCGGAGGCCCGGATCATCGTCGACTCGAGGGCGGGGCCGGGGGCCGTCTGCCCCGGGAGTTCCGAATAGGCCGTCGCCGCGGGGAACCCGTGACCGTGTGAGGAGGACGAGGGCACCTGTCCGGTCTCGGCGGGGGCGGGATCCGATGGTCGAGTGATCGGTACCGCGGTGGTGCGCACCATCGCGGCCTCGGTCGGAGGCGAGGTGCCTCGGTTCCGCATCGTCTGGGTCTGCGGCGGAACCGGAGTGCTCCCTAACGTGTGGGCGCGGGACGGGATTGCTGCACCGAGGCGCCCGGCGGGGGCGGGGAAGAGGCCGGTGGTGTCGACCGCATACCGGAACTCCGCGGCGAAGGCGCCCGCCGAGGGTGGCCGGTCCGCGGGGTTCTTGGCGAGCCCGTGGCGCACCGCCTCGGACACTGCCGGCGGGAGGCCGGAACGCAGGGACGAGACGTCCGGTGGCGGTGTCGTGAGGTGATGGTGGATCATCATCATCGGCGTCCGTCCGGTGAACGGCACAGTGCCGGTGAGCAATTCGAAGATGCTGCACGCGAGCGAATAGACATCGCTGCGGGCGTCGAGCGTCTCCGCCGACAGTTGTTCCGGTGAGGAGTAGGGGAACGAACCGAGCACCAGATTGGCCGAGGTCAGCGAGGTTCCCCCGTCGGTCTGGCGTGCGATCCCGAAGTCGGCCAGTCGAATACGACGCTCCTGGGAGTCTCCGGAGTCGGATTCGGTTGCGCTGATGAGGATGTTGGCGGGTTTCACGTCGCGGTGCAGAAGGCCGTGTCGGTGCGCATGGTCGAGGGCGGCGCCGATCGAATCGCTCACCGCCGCGACGTCGTCGAGGGGGAGACCTCCGGGGGACGCCTTGACGAGAGCCGCCGCATCGGTCCCGGCCACGTACTGCATGGAGATCCACAGCCGACCGTCGACCTCACCGCGGTCGTAGACGCTCACGATGCACGGGTGGTCGAGCTGCGCGGCCAGGTCGGCTTCGCGGGTGAAGCGGGCACGGAACGTCGGGTCGTTGGACACGTGTTCGGCAAGGACCTTGATGACGTCGAGGCGCGGGAGCCGGGGGTGCTGCGCGAGGTAGACCGCGCCCATGCCGCCGGCACCGATCTTGCGCATAATCGTGTAACCGGCGAACTGAGTACCCGCTTCCAGGCTCATCTGCGGACTCCCTGAGGTCGGGCGTTGGAGCGATGACACGCCTCGGACGGCCTCAGAGTACGCCGGTTCGGGCCAGGTCACAGCGGGGTAAGTCGAGCGTCGGACGCCGGCGAGGCCGCCGCGCGACACCGGTGGAGGACCGTCATGCCGGGTGACACCTGTCACACAGCTGGCTCGGACCGCGGTGAGAGTCCTACCCTGGCTCTGCAACGTCTGGTACCCGTGCCGACGCCGCTGAGGAGTAAGGCTTCTCCCCGCGGAATCCGGCGACGACGGGACTGGAACGAACCACGGAGGACAGCGGTGACCTCACCGATCGGTGATCCCGGCGTGCCGTTCGCACGGCAGGCCGGCGGCGACGACGCTTCCGGCAGTCATGCCGGGCATTCGCTCGGCAACTCTGCCGAGGACGCTTTCGGCGATCGCCCGTATCCGGTTCACCCCGATCCTTTTCCCGGGACGTCCAATCTGCCCGCACCCGCCCGCCTCACCGTCGGCATCGTCTCCGCCGGACGCGTCGGGACCGCACTGGGCGAGGCCCTGGAGAAGGCCGGTCACGTCGTCGGCGCGGTCGTCGCCCGGTCCGCGGAGTCGCGCGCTCGAGCAGCGCAGCGCCTTCCGGACTCCGAGATCCTCGACCTCGGCGCCGTCGTCGCCCGATCGGAACTGCTGCTGGTCAGCGTGCCCGATGCCCAGTTGAGCGCGGTGATCGACGAGATCGCGGCGTCGGGTTCGCTGCGCCCCGGCACGATCGTCGCGCACACCGCCGGTGCCCAGGGGGTGGACATCCTCGCGCCGGTGACCTCGCGTGGGGCGCTCGGCCTGGCCCTGCACCCGGCGATGACCTTCGTCGGCACCGCGGAGGACACCGCGCGCCTGACCAACGCCTGCTTCGCGGTGACCGCCGCCGACCCCGTCGGGGAGGCCATCGCGTCGTCGCTCGTCCTGGAGATGGGCGGGGAACCGGTGCGGATCGCCGAAGCCGACCGCATGCTCTACCACGCGGCGCTCGCGCACGGTGCGAACCACCTGATCGCGCTGATCTCCGACGCGGTGGCCGCGCTGAACGCCGCGATCGACCATTCCGGTCGCGACGTTGCGACCGTCGACGGGAGCGGCGCGCGGCTCGCCGAACGCATCCTCACCCCGCTGGTCACCGCGTCGTTGAGCAACGTGCTCGAACTCGGACCGTCGGCGCTCACCGGTCCGGTGGCACGCGGCGACGCCGCCGCCGTTCGACGGCACCTCGCCGCGCTCCGCGCCGTCCCCGGCGGCTCCGGCGAACGCGGGATCGCCGAGGCCTACCGCACGATGGCTCGTCGCGCCGCGGCGCGCACCGACGCGCCGGCCGCACTTCTCGACCTCCTGGAGGGGCGATGATCCGCACCGAGGTCACCGACCCGACACCGCCTATCAGAGGAGATGCTGTGAGTGTCCCGCCCGATGAGACGCCGACCTACAAGGCCGGTCAGATGACCGTGCACCGTGAACCGGCGACCCTGACCCGGGTGACCAGAACGCTGCGCGCCGCGGGCAAGCGGGTGGTGCTGGTCCCGACCATGGGAGCGCTGCACGCCGGACACCTCCAGCTCGTGCGCGCGGCGAAGGCCAAGGGCAACACGATCGTCGTGGTCTCGATCTTCGTCAACCCGCTTCAGTTCGGTGCGAACGAGGACCTCGACGCGTACCCACGCACCCTCGACGCCGACCTCGCGCTGCTCGAGCCGCTCGGCGTCGAACTGGTCTTCGCGCCGAACGCTGCGTCGATGTACCCCAACGGTCAGCGGACCACGGTGCACCCCGGCGGGGCCGGTGCAATCCTCGACGGCATCTCCCGCCCGACGCACTTCGCCGGGATGCTGACAGTTGTCCTCAAGCTGCTCAACATCGTCGGACCCAATGCCGCCTACTTCGGCGAGAAGGATTATCAGCAGCTCGTGCTGATCAAGCAGATGGTCACCGACCTCGATCTCGACGTCGAGATCGTCGGGGTCCCGACGGTCCGTGAATCCGACGGGCTGGCGATGTCCTCGCGCAACCGCTACCTCAGCCCGGAGCAGCGGGAGCTGGCCACGACGTTGTCGGCCGCGCTGGTGGCCGGGGCGCATTCCGCCGAGGGCGGCCGGGACGCGATCGTCACGGCGGCGCAGGCGGTGCTCGACACCGTGCCCGAGATCGACGTCGAATACCTGGCCCTCCGCGGCCGCGCACTGGAGGACGCCCCGGAGAAGGGGGCCGCCCGGCTGCTCGTCGCCGCGCGCCTCGGACCCGCCCGCCTCATCGACAATGTCGGCGTGAACGTCGGAGGCCTCGCCGCACTCGAAGAAGAACTCTCCGGACCCGCAACCACATCCACGACCGACACAGGGGGACACTGACCCATGCTGCGCACCATGATGACCTCGAAGATCCACCGCGCCACCGTGACCCAGGCGGATCTGCACTATGTGGGGTCGGTGACGATCGACCAGGATCTGCTCGATGCCGCGGGTCTGCTCGAGGGTGAACAGGTCACCATCGTCGACATCGACAACGGTTCCCGGCTGGTGACCTACGCGATCGCCGGGGAGCGCGGCAGCGGTGTCATCGGGATCAACGGCGCCGCAGCACATCTCGTTCACCCCGGGGATCTCGTCATCATCATCGCCTACGGCATGCTGAACGAGGCCGAACTGGAGGCCTATGCGCCGCAGGTCGTCTTCGTCGACGACCACAACCGCATCCTCGAATCCGGTGACGACCCGGCTCATGCTCCGGAGGGTTCGGGTCTGCTCGACCCGCGGCAGTTCGACGGCCCGGTCTTCGCCGACTCCGCGGTCTGACACCGACGAGCGACCCGGAGCCATCGATGCTGCTCACCGTCGACGTCGGCAACACCAACATCCACCTCGGCGTCCACGCCGGAGCAGGGGATCACGCGCGATTGGTGCGCGATTGGCGTATCCACACCGACCCGAACTACACCGCCGACGAACTCGCCTGGGTCTTCCGCGGCATGCTCGGCTCGGACATCGAGCAGGTCACCGGGGTCAGTGCCCTGTCGACGGTGCCGTCGTTGCTGCGCGAGCTGCGGGTCATGCTGCCCCGTTACTTCGGCGACGGCCCGCACGTCCTGCTCGAACCCGGCGTGCGGACCGGTGTGCCGCTGCTCGTCGACAACCCGAAGGAGGTCGGCACCGACCGCGTCTCCAACTGCCTTGCCGCGCATCACGAATACGGCGGCCCCTGCATCGTCGTGGCCTTCGGGACCGCGACCGTCGTCGACGCGGTGTCGGCGAAGGGTGAATTCCTCGGCGGCGCCATCGCGCCCGGCGTGAACCTGGCGGTCGAGGCGCTCTCCGAGCACACCGTTACCGTGCGCAAGGTCGAGTTGATGCCGCCACGCAGCGTGCTCGGCAAGAACACGGTCGAGGCCCTGCAGTCGGGCATCCTCTACGGATTCGCCGGCCAGGTCGACGCGCTCGTCGATCGCGTCTGCGACACCGTGCCCGGCTTCGACGGCGACGACGTCACCGTGGTCGCCACCGGCTACCTGGCCCCGCTGATGTTCGACGAATGCCGGTCGCTCACCGACCACCACCCGCACCTCACCCTCGAGGGGTTGCGGCTGGTGCATGAGCGGTCCAAGGCCAACCCTCGTCGGGGCAAGTAGCCCGCACCCCTCGTTGCTGAGCCGAGGGAGCGCATCCCTCGCTGCCTGATCCGGAAGGACTCCACACCAGCGGTCCGTCGGGGTACTCCGGTCCGGTGCGCGCCGAAGCGATGTCGCATGCGACCTCACTTCTTTCCCGCTGACGCGGTCTCCGAGGGTGAGGTGAGCCGGCTTCGCCAAGCCGTTCATGACGTGCGGCAATCGGCTGAGGAACTCGTCCCCGTGAGCACCCACGAAGGGCATGGTGCCCTCGAAAGCCGCTGAGGTGGACGCGAAGTCACTCCCACCCGACCCACTGTGCGGCATCCACACCCACAGCCCAGTTCACGGCACCCTGATCGAGGTCGCACGCGACATCGACCAAGAAATCGCGGGCGGAGAGATGTTCGACCCGTCATTCTTCTCCGTGTGGAGAGGTCTGGGATGAAGGTCGTCATCGTCGGTGCAGGCATTGCGGGACTGTGCACTGCTGCCGGATTGTCGGAGCTGGGCGCGGAGGTCACGCTGCTCGAGCGGTCGGCGGAGGTTCGTGGGGGAGGTTCGGGACTCAGCCTGTTCGGCAACGGGCTCCGCGCGCTCGAATCGCTCGGCCTCCGGGCGGCCGTTCCCGACGCCGTCGGGGTTTCACCCACCGTGAACGGAACACGTCGCGCCGACGGACGTTGGCTCACCCGCTTCGACCCGTCGGCGATCGAGCAACTCCGGGTGGTGCGCCGCGGCGATCTCCACGAGGCGCTTCTCGGCCGGCTCGGGTCGGGCGTGGAGATCCGGACCGGAACCGCGGTGCGTGAGGTTCGTGACGGGTCGGTCCGGCTCGAGGACGGCACGTCGATCGACAGCTGTGACCTGGTCGTCGGAGCCGACGGTCTGCGGAGTCGGGTACGGCCCGCGGTCGCCGACGACCCGGGTGTGGCCTACCGCGGATATGTCGCGTGGCGAGCCGTCACCGCACGGCCCGTCCACCTCGACGGGGCGGGCGAGACGATGGGACGCGGTCAGCGGTTCGGCATAGCCCCGCTGCCGGACGGACACGTCTACTGGTTCGCGTCCGTCACCTACGGGCGGAGTGGCGAGCCGGGTGGTATCGACGAAGTGCGGCAACGGTTCTCTGGGTGGCATGCACCGATCGGGGAGATCCTCGACGCGACCGATCCGGCGGACGTCGGAGTGCTGCCCATCGAAGAACTGGCGCGTCCGTTGTCCACCTTCGTCCGGGGTCGGCGCGTGCTCGTGGGCGACGCCGCGCACGCAATGACCCCGAACCTCGGCCAGGGGGCGAACCAGGCCATGGAGGACGCGGCGACCCTGGCCGCGCTGCTCGGGCAGGGCGGAGCAGGCGTCGACGAGGCCCTGCGAACCTACGACCGTCTACGACGGCGTCGCACCCGCCGCATCGCTCGCCAGGCGTCGGCGATCGGACAGGTCGGTCAGTGGCGGTCGGGACCCGCGGTCCGCCTGCGCGAGCTGGCCCTGCGGGCGGCCCCCGATGCGGCACTCGACCGTCGGCTGCGGCGCATTCAGGATTGGCAACCACCGGTGCGGTAGTCGTCACTCGAGTCTGTTGCCACGCGCACAACTGTGGCATACTCGTCGCCGTGATCAAGAGCTGTCAGGAGTGTTGTCAGGGCTAGTACCGCATCTGCGGCTGCCCTCCTTCGCGCTCCCCGCTCGTTTTCGATCACCCGAGGACTCCCTCTCATGACCGCTTCGGTTGCTACCCCTGTTCTTTCCCGCACCACCTTCGCCGCGACCGCGCCCATCGTCGCTCCGGCGCCGGCTGCACCCCTGTCGCTGCAGGTCGGCGACTATGCGGAGGCCGTCGCCGAGGGTGCGACACCCGTGGACGTCCGCTCGCATCGCCGACGCCAGGTCGACGGTGCACTGTTCGGCGCACTCGCCATCGACGCCGTCGAGGTCCTCGACCGGCTCACCCCCGGGACCCCCGAGTCGCTGACCGCGGCGCGCACCGATTCCCGCTGGATCCTCGTCAGCGAGGACGGCCACGAGGCCGAGTGGCTGGCCTGGCACCTGCAGGCGCGGGGCATCCACGGTGCGGTGTTCGTCGTCGGCGGGCATCGCCGGATGCGCCAGGCCAAGGTCAACGGTCGCATCCGCGCAGACGAACTCGCCGTCATCTCCGCGCACGAGAGCTGAACCGCCGGGTCTGTCACCGCTGTCACAGCGGCTGCGGCGAGTTGGGAGTCGGTGACCGGCACCGATAGGGTGCGTGGGGTGAGTGACAGCCCGACCACCGCCGCTTCCGCCGCAGCCGAGAAGACCCCGGACACCGACGACCAGACTCCCGAGCAGTTGCGAATCCGCCGCGAGAAGCGCGAGCGCATTCTGTCCGAGGGCCGCGAGGCATACCCGGTCTCGATTCCGCGCACCCACTCTCTCGGCGAGATCCGCGCCGCCTACCCCGACCTCGAGGCCGGCAGCGAGACCGGCCAGCACGTCGGTGTCTCCGGGCGCGTCATCTTCCTGCGGAACAAGGGCAAGCTGTGCTTCGCGACCCTCCAGGAGGGGGACGGCACCCAACTCCAGGCGATGGTCAGCTTCAACGGCGTCGGCGAGGAATCGCTGGCCCGCTGGAAGTCCGACGTCGACCTCGGCGACATCGTCTTCATCTCCGGTGAGGTCATCAGCTCTCGCACCGGCGAGCTGTCGGTGATGGCCGATGGTTGGCAGATGGCGTCGAAGTCGTTGCGGCCGTTGCCGGTTGCCCACAAGGAGATGAACGAGGAAACCCGTGTGCGGCAGCGCTACGTCGACCTCATCATGCGTCCGGAGGCCCGTGACAACGCCCGGACCCGCATCCAGGTGATCGCCGAACTCCGTGCGGCGCTGGGGCGTCGAGGGTTCCTCGAGGTCGAGACCCCGATGCTGCAGACCCTGCACGGCGGTGCCGCGGCGCGTCCGTTCGTGACGCACTCCAATGCCTTCGACATGGACCTCTTCCTGCGGATCGCGCCGGAGCTGTTCCTCAAGCGCTGCGTCGTCGGCGGCATCGAGCGCGTCTTCGAGATCAACCGCAACTTCCGCAACGAAGGCGCCGACTCCACCCACTCGCCCGAGTTCGCGATGCTCGAGACCTATCAGGCCTACGGCACCTACGACGACTCCGCGGTCATGACCCGTGAGCTGGTGCAGGAGGTTGCGCAGGCCGCCCTGGGTACCCAGACCCCGATCATGCCCGACGGTTCGACGTACGACCTGTCCGGCGAGTGGACCTCCCTCGAGATGTACCCGTCGCTGTCGGAAGCGCTCGGCGAGGAGATCGTGCCCGCCGGTGCGCCCGGGGAGACCACCGTCGACCAACTGCTGGCGATCGCTGATCGTGTCGGCCTGGAGGTCCCCAAGGGCAAGGGCTACGGCCACGGCAAGCTCGTCGAGGAACTGTGGGAGCACATGGTCGGCGAGAAGCAGACCCGGCCGGTCTTCGTCCGCGACTTCCCGGTCGAGACCTCGCCGCTCGTCCGCGCGCACCGGTCGGTGACCGGCGTAGTGGAGAAGTGGGATCTCTACGTCCGCGGGTTCGAGCTGGCCACCGGCTACTCCGAGCTCGTCGACCCGGTGATCCAGCGCGAGCGCTTCGTCGACCAGGCACGACTCGCCGCCGCCGGTGATGACGAGGCCATGGTCCTGGACGAGGAATTCCTCACGGCGATGGAGTACGGCATGCCCCCGACCACCGGAACCGGCATGGGCGTCGACCGTCTGCTGATGGCGCTGACCGGTCTCGGAATCCGCGAGACCGTCCTGTTCCCCCTGGTCAAGCCGCTCCCTCGCGGCTGACCGGACGCTATCGGGTGCCGGCGGACCCGGGCAGGCCGAGTGCGTGCCGCACTCGATCGAGAACCCCGGCGCCGGCGTCGACGTGCACCCATTCGGCCCCTGGGGTCTCCAGCGACTGGGTCTGTCGTCGTGCCACCGACGCATCGGCATCCGACGCGTCGGCGCCGCGCGCCTCGATGCGCGCGATGCGTTCGGCCTCGTCGAGTTCGAGCCAGATGCCGGTGAACGGGACAGCAAGTGTCTCGGCGACGCCGGCGATCGCGTCGCGCTGTACGGCACGGCCGAACACCGCGTCGGCGATCACACTCATCCCGCCACCCAGCGTCTGATCAGCCAGTCGGCACAGCTCTCCATACACCCGGGAACCCATCTCGACGGTATAGCCGGCTGCCGGGAGCCGGGTGTGCTCCGGCACCCCGGCCAGGCGCTTGCGCAGCACATCGCTGCGCAGAATGCGAGTGCCCGGTGCCGGGACGAACTCCGCTCCGATGACGCGGGCCACGGTCGACTTCCCGGTGCCTGATCCACCGCCGATCGCGACCAGCCGTGCCGACGCCGGATCGACGACTGCCAGGGCGAGGTCGAGGTAGTCGTGGGCCCTGCTGACGGACCCTTCGGCGGCGGCGACATGAGCGCGCACCGTCGCACGCACCGAGAGGAAGATCGGCATCAGCGAATAGCCGTCCTCGTCCGCAGGAGAGAGGTCGAGGTAGTTGTTGACCACCACGTTGGCCTCGTGCCGCAGGTCTCGTGCCCACAGGTCCATGACGAGGAACGCGACGTCGTAGAGCACGTCGGTGGTGGCCATGTCGGCGTCGAACTCGAGACAGTCGAAAGGCAACGGTTCGCCGTCGATCACCGCGATGTTGCCCAGATGCAGGTCACCGTGACCGTGCCGGACCCGACCGGCGCGGGCCCTGGTGTCGAGCAGATCGGAGTGAGCGCTGATCATCGCGGTCAGGCGATCGGTCAGCAACCTCGCTCGCGAGGGATCGAGGATCTCCGGAAACGCCGACATGCTCCCCAGGTTTCCATCGACGACCTCCTGGATGCGCGCGGCACCGTGCGGGTCGGGGCAGATCTCCGACGCCGCGTGCAGTTCTACGGTGAGCTCCGCCAGTCGTCGCAGTAGGGCGTCGTCGAGATCGCCGCGCTCGGCCCGGGTGGACAGCAGCGCGTCGTCGTCGAAACGACGCATCTCCAGCACCCAATCGCTGTTGCCGTCTGCGTCGTCCACCTTGTGCAGTCCGAGGTAGACGCCGGGGGCGATGCGCCGGTTGAGGCGCAGTTCGGCGTCGAGTGCGTCGTGCCGGAATTCCGGGGTGGAGAAATCGAGGTAGCGATAACGCACCGGCCGCTTCATCTTCCATGCACGATCACCGTTGAGGAACACCACCGCGCCGTGCGTGACGATTCGGGTGGTCGGCAGATCGGGATCCAGAATGCCTGCCCGGGTGAGGAATTCGGTGGTCGGATCGGTGCCGATCAGGGTCATGGCCGGACCGCCGCCGGACGTGCGGACCCGACCGTGATCGTCATCGGTGCTCTGTCGTGAGTCGTCGCCACCCGTCCATCCGACCACAGCGGCTTGCCGATCGCACGGGGTGGTCAGGCAGTCATGGGACCGATCGCGCGCTCACAGCACCGCCGCACCGAGGACGTGTGCGGTGTGCAGGGCCAGTTCGGTGTCGAGGCGACGCTCGCCGATCGGGTGACCCAACTCCTCGACGACTCGTCCGAGCCGGTACTTCACGGTGTTGCGGTGCATGTTGAGGGCCTCGGCCGTCGCGACGTAGCTGTTGCCGCAGTCGAGGAACACCCGGGCGGTGTCGCGCAGTCGCTCGGCGGCCTCGGTGTCGGCGGCGAGCGGTCCGAGGACATCGCGCACCCAGCGTCGTGTGCCGGGCAGGTCGCGAGCGAGCATCGCGATGATCGACATGCCGCCCGAGCCGTGCCCCACCACTGTCATCGCCTGATTCGTCGACACCGCCGCCACATGCTTGACACTCTCGGCCTGCTGGTGACTCTCCCGGAATCCCTCGAGTCCGGGTGCCGGGGAGCCGAAGGCCATCCGTGCGCCCGGCACCACGGACAGCACCGGTCGGACCACCTCGGGATCGGCGTCGGCCACGGGGTACCAGACCCACGCGGTGCTGCGGTCCACCGAGGTGAAAAGGGGTGCTCTGGAGCCGAGAGTGGTTGCGACGTCGTGCGCCAGGGACTCCAGCAGTGCGGTGTTGTCGGTGCCCGGGTTGGCCCGGTCGATCCACAGGGTGGCCGCGAGATGGGTGCGCGTCAGCGGATAGCCGGTCCTGACGGTGAACTCGTCCGTGCTCGTGAGGTCGCCCTGCAGCGCCCGCCGCACCATCGTCGACACCACAGTCGCGTTCTGTTCGACCGAGTACCGGCGGCCCTCCTCGTGTACATCGAGAACCACACGGGTGATCCAGTCGACGTACTTGTGTAGCCAGCCGGAGAAGTGGTGCAGCACCCGCAGCCGCAGTTCGGGAGAGGTGTCGAGCTCTCTCACCTCCTCGAACACATTGGCCAGCAGGTCATCGGAACCGAAGTGGTAGGCCCGCCGCAGCGACGAGGCGGGGATGCCCCGCTGTCCCAACCGATCGGCATACTCGGTCGCTGCGGTGACCGGTGGCGCCTGATCGAGCGGGATGTTGTTGCGGATCATGTGCAGGATCGTCGCGATGTTGGCGGCGACGCTCGCTCGCAACAACTCGAGAAGGTCGGGGTCGTTGAGCTCCTCGAGGCCGTTCTCGATCGCCGTGGTCATCGACTCGCTCAGTTCATCGCTGCGCGCGGCGAGCCGCTCGCCGACGATGGTGGACAACCGGATGATCTCCGCCGCGTCGGGTGAATCGGGGGAGACCAGCCGGCGTCCGAGAGCGCCGTTGCTCATCAGGACGAACCCTGTTGGGTCGAAGCCTGTTGCGTCGACGCCTGTGGGCCGCCACCGCGTTCGAGCTTCTTCAGGGCCGAGGTAGCGGCATGGAACCCGCACAGGCCGTGTGCACCGGCCCCCGGTGGCGTCGCCGCCGAACACAGGTAGACGCCGTCGACGCCGGTCGAGTAGGGGTCGAACGCGACTCGCGGACGAAAGATCAACTGGCGCGCGGAGTTGGCGCCGGTGGTGATGTCGCCACCCACGTAATTGGCGTTGTCGGCGGCGATCGTGGCGGTTGCGCGCACATGCGATGCGCGAATGCGCCGGGTGAAGCCGGGGGCGAATCGTTCGATCTGATCGACGACGAGTTGCCTTGCGTCACCGGTGAATCCGGCAGGCACATGGGCGTAGGCATCCACCGGGACAAGGTTGCCCGCTGCGCGGTCCGGATCGGCCAGATACTGCTGCCCGACCAAGAGGAAGGGTTTCGACGGCATCCGCCCCGACCAGGTGTCGCGTTCGGCGGCCACGACTTCGGAGGAACTCCCGGCGACATGGATGGTCCCGGCCCGGCGTGCCGGTTCATAGCTCCACGGGATGCCGTCCTCGACGGCGAATGCCACCTGGAATGCCGCCGGCCCGTGCCGGTACCGGCGGTAGGCACGCGCCACGCGCTCTGGCTGCTTGCCGGAGAGGATGCCGGCCGCCGCCTGCGGGGAGGTGTCGAGGAGGACGACGTCGGGGGAGTCGAGCTGGTCGAGTGAGGTGACGGTGGTGTCGGTGACCACCGTTCCGCCCAGCGATTCCAGGAGTGCGATCATCGCACGGCTGATCGTCGCCGACCCGCCGACCGCGACGGGCCATCCGTAGCGATGTGCGGCGGTGCCCAGGGCGACGCCGATCGCCGACGACAGCGGTGTGGTGAGTGGATGGAAGGCGTGCGCCGCCACTCCCGTCCACAGTGCCGCGGCCCGCTCGTCGCGCAACCACCGGGCAACCCAGGTGGCCGGCAGAGCCGCCGGAATCCCGAACTGCGCCAGCGGGAACGGGTCCCGCGGTACGTGGAGCATGGGCTGGAGGAACTCCCCGGCGATGCGATCGAACTTGCCGGTGATCGAGCCGAAGAGCTGCCGGTACCGACGGGCGGAGTCACCGAACTGGTCGGCGGTCTCGTCCACCGAGCGATACGCCGCTGCACCGTCACCACCGTCGAGCGGGTGGGCGTACTGCATAGGCGGAGCGGCCCAGCGCAATCCGTGTGCAGCGAGGTCGAAGCGCCTGCTGAACGCGTTGTCCAGGGCGAGTGGGTGGAAGCCCGAACATTCGTCGTGCACCAGGCCGGGGACGGTGACCTCGGCCGACCTGGTTCCACCGCCGGGTACCGCCGCGGCCTCGAGGACGGTGACCTCGAAACCGGCGGCGGCGAGGGTGATGGCGGCAGCGAGTCCGTTGGGCCCGCTGCCGACCACTACTCCACGACTCATGCATTCACCCTAGACTGCTGCACGTACTGCGAACCGTCCGATGGCGCAACATATCCGGGGCGCGTCCAGGTGACGGTGTGCTTGATCGGCCCGTTGGGCAGCCACGGCAGTTCCTCGGTGGCGTCGGCGACCACATAGGTGCCGCGTTCCACCACGCCGATCGCCGCGTCGATCACCTTGTACTCGATGTAGTTGCGGTGGATCGGCTGGGACTCGGTCCAGGTCACGATCACCTCGCCAGGTGCGAAGTTGCAGCGTCGCTGCACCGCGGCGATGGTCTGCTCGTTGTGCAGGTGTGCGTCGCCGAACTGCCAGCCGATCAGGGTGGTGCACACGAACTCGGCCTCACGGATCACGTAGTTGTCGAGTTCGTCGGTGTGGCGCATCATCAGCGAGATCAGCGCTCGCCCCTGGCTGTGCATGGTGCGCCAGGCCACCGCTTTCTGCATGAAGATCTCCGCAACCTCATTGCCGAATGCCGCAGTGAGCTGGTCGATCTGGTTCAGGTTGGACTTGACGAGATGCTGGTTGAGCTTGTCCTCCACCTCACGTCCACGGAACGCCCAGGTCGCCGACGCCCAGTTGCCGGCGTACTGCCGCATCGACGGGAGGAAGGAGACGAGGTCCGGACGCAGGTTGCCGAGGATCGGGAAGAACGCGGCCATCACGATGGCGGCGATCAGCCAGCCGGTGCTCATGTCGGTGACCGCCCAGCCCTCACCGGCCGGGTGACCCCAGAAGAGGAACCACGCCGAGAAGATGAAGAAGACGTTCCACTCCAGCGGCACCGCCAGCGGGAAGGTGGAGATGATGAAGATGTGGAACCCGGTCATGCCGATCAGGGCGAGCAGCGTGAGCGTGGTGTTGGTCGAGAACAGCA
Organism: Gordonia sp. GONU; assembly: GCF_024733855.1. NCBI lineage: Bacteria > Bacillati > Actinomycetota > Actinomycetes > Mycobacteriales > Gordoniaceae > Gordonia > Gordonia sp. GONU. The sequence goes on along the minus strand of NZ_JANRHB010000002.1, from coordinate 138,411 downwards.
GGATCAGCGGCAACGCGAGCTCGACGATGGTGCCCAGGATGTGGGCGATCGAGCTGGTGACCTTGGAGGCACGGATGTCCTCCGGGAAGTTGCGGTACAGCGATCGCTTCAGACGCCGTGAGGTGATCCACGGGGTGTTCGACACCATCGGCGCGACGACCAGGGTGAAGTGGCGGCCGAGCTTGGAGATGCCGGCACCGAACCAGCTCGCGAAGATGAAGATCTTGGCCGCGATGATCATGTCGACCACGGAACCGGCCGAGGCGAAGATCAGGAGTGCGGCGAGGTACTGCTCCGAGCGGGCGGCCAGGAAGACCGTCTTGTCGCGCAGGCCCATGAGCACGATCAGCCCGATGTAGCTGAACATCGCCCACTGCGGGGGCAGGCCGGCCTCACTGCCGGGAACGCGGTCGGTGACCTGTCCCGGGAAGCAGACCAGGAACGCCAGATTGAGCAGGATGAGGCCGTAGACCGCCACGTCCCACAGCTGACGGGTGTCACCGGCGGTGAAGGGCACCTTGCCCGGCCATGGTGGAACACGAATCGTCTTGGGGCGCAACCAGTACAGGCAACCGCCGATGAACGGCGAGAACTTGAACGCCAGCGGTCCCGACGACGAGGCGAGGCCCAGGACCTCGAACAGCGTGGTCCACGCCATCAGCTTCACGTAGACGATCGGCTCGGTCCACCACGAGCCGATCTCGCCGAAGCCGCCGAGCGCCGGGGTGGTCAGGCCGACCAGCAGCAGGCCGACAACCGTGAAGAAGATCAGTTTGTAGACGTAGAGCATGTGCAGCTTCTTGGGGCTGCCGAAGCCGTACTCGCACCAGTGGGTTGCGAGCAGGCGCATGCGTTCCATGAAGGGTAAAGATCCGAACTTCGCCGGATCGACCGGCGGCATGTCGGCGGTGTTGAAACCCATTGTCGCTCTCTTTCTTGAGGGATCGGGTGGAGGGGGCTCTTCTCGGAGGCTCGGGGGGGGGGCCTCGCGGTGGGCAGGACCTACCGGCACGCCGGCGTGGTGCGGTGCCGGGGTGCGTTGGGGGCTCGGTCGGTCAGGTCACCGCGAGGCCGCGGCGCAGCGAGGGCTTGTCGATCTTGCCGACCGGATTCTTCGGCAGCTCGTCGAGGATGGTGACCTCGGCAGGCACCTTCACCCGGGTGAGGTGACCGGCGCAGTGCGCGAGGACGTCGTCGGCGGTGAGTTGCGAGTCCGGGTACCGCACCACGTAGGCGACGGGTTCCTCTCCCAGCACCTCGTGCGGGCGACCGACCACCGCGGACTCGAGCACACCCGGCAGTTGCGCGATGGTGGACTCGATCTCCTTGGGGTACAGGTTCTCTCCGCCACGGATGATCATGTCCTTGATGCGGTCGACGATCTGTAGGTAGCCGTCGGCGTCGAGGCGCCCGATGTCGCCGGTGTGCAGCCAGCCGTCACGGATGGTTTCGGCGGTGGCCTCGGGATTGTTCAGGTAGCCCGCCATCACGGTCGGTCCCGAGATGATGACCTCGCCGGTCTCGCCGGTGGGGACGTCGTGTCCGTCGGCGTCGACGATCCGGATCCGTTGTCTAGGAAGGGCCGGCCCGACGGTGCCGAGTTTGCGCACTCCGTCCACCGGGTTGCAGGCCGACGCGCAGGTGCCCTCGGTCAGGCCGTAGCCCTCGACGAGGCGCAGACCGTAGCGGGTCTGGCATGCGTCGAGCAGTTCTCGGCTGACCGGTGCAGCGCCGCAGATCGCGAAGCGGAGCGACGAGGTGTCGGGCCGCACCTCGGGGGGCATCGCGGTCAGCACCGCGAAGATCGTCGGCACGGCCGAGAAATAGGTGGGCCGAAGGGTTTCCACGTCGTCGAAGAAGCGCGACGCCGAGAATCCGGTGCGGATGGTGAGACGGGCACCGGCGCGCAACGGGGCGAAGGTGGACACCATGAGTGCGTTCGCGTGGAACAGCGGGAGGATCAGCATGCAATGGTCGTCGGCGGTCAGGCCGAAGTGCTCGGCCATCGCCGCGCTCATCGCGTCGACGTTGGCATGGGTGATCTGCACGCCCTTGGGACGTCCGGTGGAGCCGCTGGTGTAGATCAGCAGCGCGGTGTCGGCGCCGGCGACCGGTGCGGGCGCGAGTGGGCCCTCTCCGTCGGGGAGTTCGGTGGCCAGTTCGTCGACCGCCAGGCCGGCGACGCCCGAGGTGGGGGACGAACCGTCGACGCTGATGATCAGCCGAGCACCGGAGTCGCTGACCTGATGGTCGGCTTCGGTGTCGGTGAATGCCGGGTTGATCGGCGTGGCGGCGGCGCCCAGGCGCCACGCGGCGGCGATCGCCACGACCAGCTCGACCCGGTTGGGGAGCTTGATCGCAAGCACGTCACCGCGGCCGAGTCCGAGTCCACGGAGTTGGGCGGCCAGCGCGGCGGATCGGGCGTCGAACTCGGTGAAGGAGAGCTCGGTGCGCTCGTCGGCGAGTGCGGGCGCAGAACCGTGCTGCTCGGCGAGGTGCCAGGGGAGGTACGCGAGGTCAGGCATCGATGCCCTTTCGGACGGTCGGTCGGTGTGTGATGACCGACACTAAGCCGCCCGCTGTGATCTATCCCACGTCCTCTCGCAACGAAGTTCCGACGGGGTGTTGGCCAAAATGCACAAACACGCCCGCGGCCGTTTTATAGCTCGAAGCCGCGCTCAGCGCGGTTTCGAGCCATAAAACGGCTAGGTGAGGTTGCGCTTGAGGATCTTGCCCGAAGCGTTGCGCGGGAACTGGTCGACGAAGACCACCGACCGCGGGACCTTGAAATTCGCCAGATGCTCTTTGGCGTAGTCGATGACCGTCGCCTCGTCGAGGTCGGCGCCCTCGCGAACGGTGAGGTATGCGCGCCCGACCTCGCCGAGACGCTCGTCGGGTACGCCGATCACCGCAGATTCGGTGACCCCGTCGAGCCGTGCGAGTGTCTGCTCGATCTCGGCCGGATACACGTTGAAGCCGCCGGAGATGTACATGTCCTTGAGACGGTCGGTGATCTTGAGGTTGCCGCGGGCATCGATGGTCCCGATGTCGCCGGTGTGCAGCCAGCCGTCGGCGTCGATCGTCTCGGCGGTCGCCTCGGGGTCATCGAGGTATCCGACCATCACCATCTCGCCGCGCGCGAGGACCTCGCCGGCGTCGGACAGTGTGATCTCCATGCCGGGGAAGGCTCGACCGCAGGTGTTGGCGACGGTTTCGTCATCGTCGTCGGGGGTGCACGTGGACACGAAGCCGCTGGCCTCGGTCAGCCCGTAGGCGGTGATGACTGTGTCGACGCCGATGTCGTGCTGCAGACGTTCGACGAGCACCACCGGCACGATCGCCGCGCCGGTGATGACGATGCGCAGCGACGACAGGTCGTGGTCGGAACGTTTCGGGTCGTCGAGGATCGTCTGGAAGATGGTCGGTGCGCCGGGGAAGACGGTGATGCGGTGTTCGGCCACCATCTGCATCGACTTCTCCGGCGAGTACACGGCCAGGGGCACCATCGTCACGCCGAACAGCACGCACGGCAGGATGCCGGCCTTGTACCCGAACGTGTGGAAGTACGGGTTGGCCATGAGATAACGGTCGTCGGGGGAGAGGGCCGCGTTGGCACCCCACCCGTGTGACCCGGTCATCGTCTGACGGTGAGTTGCCAACACTCCCTTGGACTTCCCGGTGGTGCCGGAGGTGAACAGGATGTCGCAGATGTCGTCTTCGGAGACGGCCGCCGCGCGACGGTCCGCCTCGTCGCGTGCATCCGGGGTCGCCCGGGACAGGAAGTCGTCCCAGTCCACGGCACCGTCGGGTACGGCTTCGCCCGCCGAGAACGGCACCCGCACCACCAGATCCGGCATCGCGTCACGGTGCTTGTCGAGCAGTTCCGTGCAGTGGTCGGCGGCGAGGAACGGTCCCGACACGACGACGCCCTTCGCGCCGGAACGTTCGATGATCTCGATCGCCTCATTCGCGGTGTAGCGCGTGTTCAACGGCACGAGTGTCGCTCCGGCGCAGTGGATGCCGAGTGCGGCGATCGGCCAGTGGAAGCTGTTCGGTGACCAGAGGGCCACGCGATCGCCGGCCTCGATGCCCGACGCCACGAGCGCCGCCGCGAAGTCGCGCGCCGCATCGCGCAGCTGTGACCAGGTCAGTTCGACGTGCGGTTGTGGCGAAAGGTGCCACTGGTCGTCGATGAGGGCGATACGGTCGGGCCAGCTGTGTGCGGCGTGTGCCAGCGCGGCCGGAGTCGTGATCGCGGAGAGTTTCCCGAGCTGGGACGTCTGCGCCATGGCCCCAACCTAGCACTTGCTTGGTGCGTTATGCTAGCTCGCATGACCTCGATCAATCTGGCCGATCGTGCCGTCGACCTGGGCGAATGGGCCAAGGCCACGCCGAACTCCGCCGAGGTGTTCGCCAAGGCGGTGCGCACCTGGCTGGAGGACAACCTCACCGGGACGTTCGACGGCCTCAAGGGGCGCGGCGGACCCGGCAGCGAGCACGAGTTCTTCGCCGAACGCCTCGAATGGGACCGTCACCTGGCTGCCGGCGGATGGACCTGCATCGGTTGGCCTCCCGAACACGGCGGTCGCGGGGCGACGCTGGAGCAGCGGATCATCTTCCACCGCGAGTACGCCCGCGCCAACGCGCCCGCCCGGGTGAACCATCTGGGCGAGGAGCTGCTCGGTCCGACGCTCATCGCGTACGGCACGGAGGAGCAGAAGAAGCGCTTCCTGCCGGGCATCGTCGACGTCACCGAGCTGTGGTCGCAGGGTTACTCCGAACCCGGCGCGGGCTCCGACCTCGCCGGGGTCTCGACGAATGCCCGTGTCGAGGACGGCAAGTGGATCATCAACGGCCAGAAGATGTGGACCTCGCTGGCGCATGTCGCGCAGTGGGTGTTCGTGATAGCGCGGACGGAGAAAGGGTCGACACGACATGCGGGTCTGAGCTTCCTCCTGGTCCCGCTCGACCAGCCCGGCGTCACCGTGCGCCCGATCCAACAGCTCACCGGCACATCGGAATTCAACGAGGTCTTCTTCGACGACGCGGTGACCGACGCGGACCTGATCGTCGGCGAACCCGGTGACGGCTGGAAGGTCGCCATGGGTCTGTTGCAGTTCGAGCGCGGTGTGTCCACTCTGGGCCAGCAGGTCGGGTTCGCGCGTGAGCTCGAGAACCTGACCGAGGTCGCGCGCACGAACGGCGCGGTCGACGACCCCGAACTCTCCTCCCGGCTCGCGCGCGCCGACATCGGGCTCAAAGTCATGCGGGCACACGCCCAACGGACCCTCGACGGCGACGTGACCAGTCAGGCCGGAGCCGCGTCGGTGTCGAAGCTGTTGTGGGCCAACTGGCATCGCGATCTCGGCGAACTCGCGATGGATGTCGTCGGGGCGCCGGCACTGATCGGTCCCGACGCGACCGCGGAAGGACAGCCCAACGACATCACCGATCCCGAACACGTCGAACTCGACGAATGGCAACGGCTCTACCTCTTCACCCGCGCCGACACCATCTACGGCGGCTCGAACGAGGTGCAGCGCAACATCATCGCCGAGCGTGTGCTCGGCCTTCCCCGAGAGGCACGCTGACATGACCCAGACTGATGTGACGGAGCACGGTGCACGGGCGATCTCGCCGCTGGCCGTCCCGCCCGCCGAGACCCCCGGTCACAATCTGCTGCTCGGTAAGAAGGTCGTGATCACCGCAGCTGCCGGCACCGGAATCGGATTCGCATCGGCCCGTCGGGCACTCCTCGAAGGTGCGGACGTCCTCGTCAGCGACTGGCACGAACGCCGCCTCGGTGAGGCCGCCGAGAAGCTCGCGGTCGAATTCCCCGAACGGACGGTTGCCCAGCGCACCTGCAACGTCCAGGTCACCGCCGAGGTCGACGCCCTGATCGCCGACGCCGCAACCGAACTCGGTCGCATCGACGTACTGGTCAACAACGCCGGACTCGGCGGGGAGACGCCGGTCGCCGACATGACCGACGAAGAGTGGGATCGTGTCCTCGACATCACGCTCACCGGCACCTTCCGCGCCACCCGAGCCGCGCTCCGTTACTTCGGCTCAGTCGAGCACAACGGCGTCATCGTCAACAACGCCTCGGTCCTCGGCTGGCGTGCCCAGCGCGGACAGGCGCACTACGCCGCGGCGAAGGCCGGCGTCATGGCGTTGACCCGGTGTTCGGCACTCGAAGCCGCCGACGTGGGGGTGCGGATCAATGCGATCGCGCCGTCGATCGCCAAGCACCCGTTCCTCGCGAAGGTCACCAGCGACGACCTTCTCGACGAACTGGCCTCGAAGGAGGCCTACGGCCGTGCCGCCGAGGTATGGGAGGTCGCCGCGACCGTCGCCATGCTCGCCAGCGACTACACCACATACCTCACCGGCGAGGTCATCTCGATCTCCAGCCAGCGAGCCTGAACCGGTTGCCCTCCAGCACCGCCCACCCAAAGGAGTACCGCCCATGACCACGCCGCAGGCCTACATCGTCGACGCCATCCGCACCCCCGTCGGCAGACGCAACGGCTCGCTCGCCAAGGTCCACCCCGCCGACCTCGGCGCGCACATCATCTCCGCACTCGTCGAGCGGACCGGCATCGACCCCAACGTCGTCGACGACGTCGTGTTCGGCTGCGTCGACGCCATCGGCCCCCAGGCCGGCAACATCGCACGCACCGCATGGCTGGCCGCAGGTCTGCCGCTCGACATCCCCGGCACGACCGTCGACCGGCAATGTGGATCGAGCCAGCAGGCCATCCACTTCGCCGCGCAGGGCGTCATGAGCGGCACCCAGGACGTCGTCGTCGCCGGCGGCGTGCAGAACATGAGCGCGATCCCGATCTCCCAGGCCATGATCGCCGGCCAGGAGTTCGGATTCACCACGCCCACCGCAGAATCCGCGGGATGGCGGGAGCGCTTCGGCGACACCGAGATCTCGCAGTTCGTCGGCGCGGGAATGATGGCCGAGAAGTGGGACATCAGCCGCGAGGACATGGAGCACTGGGCCCTGCAGTCCCACGGGCGCGCCCGCGCGGCCATCGCCGCCGGCCGGTTCGACAACGAGAACGTCCCGCTCGGCGACTGCGTCGTCGACGAGTGCCCGCGTGAGACCTCGCTGGAGAAGATGGCCGGACTGCAGCCGCTCGCCGAGGGCTCGCGCCTGACCGCGGCCGTCGCCTCGCAGATCTGCGACGGCTCGTCGGCCACCCTCGTCGTCTCCGAACGCGCGCTCAAAGAGCACAACCTCACCCCGCGCGCCCGCATCCACCACATGTCCGTCCGCGGCGACGACCCGGTGATGATGCTGTCCGCGCCCATCCCCGCCACCAAGTACGCACTCGGCAAGGCCGGCCTGTCCATCGACGACATCGACGTCGTCGAGATCAACGAGGCCTTCGCGCCGGTCGTGCTCGCCTGGCTGAAGGAGACCGGCGCCGACCCCGCGAAGGTCAACCCCAACGGCGGTGCCATCGCACTCGGACACCCGCTCGGTGCCACCGGCGCCAAGCTGTTCGCCACCCTCCTCAACGAACTCGAACGCACCGGCGGCCGCTACGGCCTCCAGACGATGTGTGAGGGCGGCGGGACCGCCAACGTCACGATCATCGAAAGGCTCAGCTGAGTAGGGCCGGTCAGCCGCGGGTGTGAGGGCGGCGGGACCGCCAACGTCACGATCATCGAAAGGCTCAGCTGAGTAGGGGCGGTCAGCCGCGGGTGTGAGGGCGGCGGGACCGCCAACGTCACGATCATCGAGCGCCTGAGCTGACCACCCGCAAAGTCGAGACCTCCCCGAAGATCCCCCGGGTGAGGTCTCGACCTTTCGGCGTGCCGGTCGTACCATTCTGACAACGGGTGTACCCACATCCTGGTGTGATCTGGCGCATACTATGGTGTGGGACAAGCGGACTCTTTTGTTCCAAACGCCGCACGTCCGACCTGCAGCACGAACTACCTGAGGGGATCTCGATGACCAAGCCTGCTGAGCACACCAGCACCGGGGCGACGACCGCGAAGCGTGGCGTCTCCTCGGAAGAGCACACACTGACCGAGCTGGTCGAGATCCAGCGGGCCGCGTTTCTGCGTGACGGCATCCCCGACGCCGACACCCGCATCGACCGCATCACCCGACTGGCCGCGCTGCTGCTCGACCACTCCGACGAGATCGCTGCCGCGCTGACCGAGGACTACGGCTCACGTCCGCGCGAGCTGTCGCTGGCCGCCGACGTCGCGGGCTGCATGATCGACCTCACGCACCAGCGTCGTGGCGTCAAGGAGTGGATGGGTGAGACCAAGTACGCCAAGGTCCAGGGGCTGCTGGGCTACAAGCAGAGCGTGCGCCACGACCCGCTCGGCGTCGTCGGCATCATGGGACCCTGGAACTTCCCGCTGCAGCTGACGATCGTTCCGGCCGGCTCGGCGTTCGCCGCGGGTAACCGCGTGCTGATGCGCCCGTCGTCGATCACCGCGAAGACCACGGACGTTCTCGCCAAGTACGCACCCGACTACTTCTCCATCGAAGAGCTGGCCATCGTCACCTCGAAGCACGGGTCGGGCTCGGACTTCGCGAAGCTCAAGGTCGATCACATGTTCTTCACCGGCTCGCCCGAGGTCGGCGCCTCGGTGGCCCAGGAGGCCGCCAAGAACCTGATCCCGGTCACCCTGGAGCTGGGCGGCAAGAACCCGGCCGTCGTCGACCTCGACGCCGACATCGACAAGGCCGCCAACATGCTCGCCGACGCCCGCCTGGTCAACGGCGGCCAGGTGTGCCTGTGCCCCGACTACGTGTTCGTCCCGGAGGCCAAGCTCGGCGAGTTCACCGACAAGGTGGTCGCGCGCTGGACCGAGCACTTCCCGACGATCTACGACAACGACCAGTACACCGCGACGATCAACCAGAAGAACTTCGACCGCATCGTGGGCCTCATCGACGACGCCGTCGCGCTCGGTGCCACCAAGCGCCAGGTCATCCCCGGCGGTGAGCCGCTGCCGAACGCCGAGCGTCGCAAGATCCCGCCGACGCTCCTGACCGGCGTCAAGGCCGGCATGAAGATCGAGGAGGACGAGGTCTTCGGTCCGGTACTGACCGTGTACCCGTACCGCGAGCTGTCCGAGGTCATCAGCCACGTCTCGTCGCATCCGCATCCGCTGACCATGTACTGGTGCGGCGATCGCAACGACCGCTTCGAGGAGCTGGCCGACAACACCCGCAGCGGCTCGATCAATGGCAACGACTTCGCCATCCACCTGTTCAGCGGCGAGCTGCCGTTCGGTGGCGTCGGTCGCTCCGGCATGGGCGGCTACCACGGCCGGACCGGCTTCGAGACCTTCAGCCACGCCCGCGCGGTCGCGTTCTCGACGCTGCCGCTGACGGTGGCCGAGATGATGTCGCCGCCGTTCCTGTCCAAGGACACGAAGATGACCGATCAGCAGCTCAAGCTGTTCAAGTTCTTCAACACCCGTGCCATGAAGAAGGTGCGCAAGCGCCTCGGCGCCTGACACGGGCGCGCATGATCTGCGCGTAGGACGCTTGGCCGGGTTCGTCGGATGACGTACCCGGCCAAGCGCTTGCTAGGGTGATGGCAGACTCCAGGAGGATGCGTGTCACCACGTGGTCAGACCAAGGCCAATGAAAAAGGCGGGACCGACGTAAAAGCCGGCGCCGATACCGTCGTCCGTTCGTCGCGCCGTGACGAGTTGCTCGCCACCGCCGGGCGGATGTTCGCCGAGAACGGCCTACGTTCGACGACGGTGCGCGACATCGCCGACGCCGCGGGAATCCTGTCGGGAAGCCTCTACCATCACTTCGACTCCAAGGAGTCGATGGTCGACGAGATCCTGCGCCGGTTCCTCGACGACCTGTTCGCCCGGTACCGCCACATCGCCTCGGCGGGACTTTCGGCAACCGAGACGCTCCGCGGGCTCGTCGTGGCCTCCTTCGAGTCGATCGACGCCGAACGGAATGCGGTCGCGATCTACCAAGACGAGGCCAAGCGGCTGTCGGGGCAGGAGCGGTTCGGCTACATCTCGGAGCTGAACGTCGAGTTCCGCCAACTGTGGCACGCGGTGCTACAGCGGGGCGTCGACGACGGTGAATTCCGTCCGGATCTCGATGTCGAACTGGTGTACCGCTTCATGCGCGACACCGTGTGGGTGGCCGTGCGCTGGTACCGGCCGGGCGGCGCGATGACGGTCGAGGCGATCGCCGATCAGTACCTGTCGATCGTGCTCGACGGCATTCTGCCCCGCTGAGACCGGCGAGAAGTTAGGGTACCTTTCCTTAACTCCTCGGCGGCCGCTAAGGTTCGCCTATGACAACTGGCGGAACCGAAGTGGCCGCACCTGCACCGACCCGGGTGCCGGAGGAGACGCCCGACGACCCGCAGGCTGCCCGGACCAGGGCTCGGGCGGAGGCCAAGGCCAAGTCGGCGGCTCTCGCCGACGTGCTGGCACCGGTGAAGACGCGGACCGTCCTCGCCCAATTCGTCCAGATCTTCGCCTCGGCCGCGACCGTGGTGCCGTTCATCGGCATCGTCGAGCTCGGGCGCACTCTTCTGGCGCCGGGACCGACCGACACCGGCCGGGTCTGGCTGGTGGTGTGGCTCGTCGTGGGCGGTCTCGCGGCGCGCGCCCTGTTCGCCTTCCTGGCGCTGGCGATCACCCACTTCGCCGACCTCGACCTCCAGGCACAACTCCGAATCCGTATCGCCGACAAGCTCGGTCGGCTCCCACTCGGCTGGTTCAGTCGTACCAGTTCGGGTGCGGTGCGCAAGTCGGTGCAGAACGACGTCGCCGACCTGCACTATCTGGTCGCCCACGCCCAGGTGGAGGCGACCGCCGCGGTGCTGTCGCCGATCTTCGCGCTGATCTACTGCTTCGTCCTCGACTGGCGCCTCGGTCTGCTGGCCATCGCCACGGTGCCGTTGTATGCGCTCACGTACTCGTACATGGCGCGTGATCTGACCGCCGAGATGGAGAAGATGGACTCCGGCGTCGCGCGCATCAGCGCGACCATCGTCGAGTTCATCGCCGGTGTCGCCGTGGTCAAGACGTTCGGGCAGACCGGAAAAGCCCACCGCCGCTTCATCGATGCCGCCGACGAGTTCAACGACGACTTCGCCGGTTACATGGGCCCGATGCTCCGCGTCCAGGCCATCACCACGGTCCTGATCTCCGCCCCGCTGATCCTGCTGGTCAACCTCGGCGTCGGATACTGGTTCGTCGACCAGGGCTGGGTGTCGCCGATCGAACTCGTCGGTTCGACGCTGATCGCGATGGTGCTGCCGACGGCGCTCCTGACGGTGTCCACCGCGGTCCACACCCGCCAGCAGGCGTCGGCCGCGGCGCTGCGCATCGCGGATCTGCTCGCCGAACCCGAGCTGACGGTCCCCGAGAACCCGCGGGTTCCCGTCGGCCACGACGTGCGAATCGAGAACGTGCACTTCACCTATCCGCCGCGACTGGGCGTGCCCGCCGGGGTCAGGGCACTCGACGGCGTCAGCGTCGAACTCGCCGAGGGCACCGTGACCGCGCTGGTCGGACCGTCGGGAAGCGGAAAGTCGACCCTGGCGACACTGTTGCCGCGATTCGGCGATCCCGACTCCGGGTCGGTGCGCATCGGCGGGGTCGACGTCCGCGACATCGCCCCGACCGAGCTCTATCGGCACGTCGGATTCGTGCTGCAGGACGTGCAGCTGCTGACGATGTCGGTGCGGGACAACATCCGTCTCGGCCGGCCCGGCGCCTCCGAGGAGCAGGTCCACGACGCCGCGCGTGCGGCCCGGATCCACGAGCGCATCCTGGAACTGCCCGACGGATACGACACCGTCGTCGGCGACGGAGCACATTTCTCCGGTGGTGAGGCGCAACGGGTCTCGATCGCCCGCGCCCTGCTCGCGGACACCCCGATCCTCGTGCTCGACGAGGCGACCGCCTTCGCCGACCCGGAATCGGAAGCCCAGATCCAGCAGGCCATCGGCGCGCTGATGGTCGGTCGGACGGTTCTCGTCATCGCGCACCGTCTCGGTTCGATCACCCACGCGGACAACATCGTCGTGCTCGATCGCGGCCGCGTCGTCGAGCAGGGACGTCAGGACGAACTGGTCGCCAACGGTGGTCTGTACGCGTCGATGTGGGCCAGCTACGAGGCCGGCACCACCCGGCAGGACGAGAAGATCGCGCTCGGCGCGGTCGAGAGTGGCGAGGTGGCACGATGATCCGCGGTTTCTACACGATCTTGGGTTCCGAGCGTGCCCGCATGGTCGTCTTCCTGAGCTGGGTCGTCCTGTACGGCGTCGCCCAGGGCCTCGCAATGCTCACACTCGTCCCGATCACCGAGAACCTGCTGACCGGTGACCTCTCCGGCGCGGCGAAGTGGTTGTGGCCGTTGGCCGTCCTGGTGCTGATCTGTGGGGTGAGTGCGTACGTCCAATCGCTCAAGGGCATGACGATGGCCCTGTACGCGATGCGCATGCTGCACCACCGTCTCGGCGACCACATGGTCACCCTGCCCCTCGGCTGGTTCACCCGCGAACGCATCGGCGACGTCTCGCAGATCGCCGTCAAGGGAACGATGTTCGTGGGCAGCACCGGCGCGCACTACATCACGCCGGTCGTCGTGAACACGGTCAGCTCGGTGGTCGTCGTGTTGGGAATCTGCTTCTTCGACTGGCGGATCGGCCTGCTGATGGTCGCCGGGACGCTGGTCCTCATGTACGTCGGCAAGCTGTCCAGCCGGTTCCTGGCGAAGGCCGAGCGCCGCAAGCGCGCCGAGGCCGTGAAGGTCAACAACCGGGTACTGGAGTACGCGCGCTGCCAGGCCGTGTTGCGTGCCTTCGGCGCTGCCGACTCCGCACACGCACCGCTGGCCGAAGCGCTCGGCCAGCAAGCGCGGGTGGGCAAGTCGATGCTCTGGCGCTCCATCCTGGGCATCCTGCTCAACGGGCTCTCGGTCCAGGTCGTGTTCAGCGCGGTCCTCGCCCTCGGCGCCTGGCTCGCGGTGTCCGGTCACATCGAGCCGGCCCTGCTCGTCGCGGTGTTCGGTCTCGCGGCACGCTTCTTCGGCCCGATCGGCGAACTCGCCGAACTCGGTTCGACGCTGCGCATGTCGACCGACGAGATCAACCGCATCACCGGTGTCCTCGACACCGACCGGATGCCCGCCCCGGACCAACCGCAACCGATCACCGAGCCGGGTTCGGTCGAACTGTCGCAGGTCGCTTTCGGTTACGAGAACGGCACCCCGGTGCTGCGAGATGTGTCGTTGCGCGCGCAGCCCGGCACGATGACCGCGCTCGTCGGCCCGTCGGGCTCGGGCAAGTCGACGATCTTCCGTCTGATCGCCCGGTTCTACGACGTCGACGGCGGTTCGGTGAAGGTCGGCGGTGTCGACGTCCGCGACCAGGAGACCGGCGCGCTGATGGGCCAGCTGTCGCAGGTCTTCCAGGACGTCTATCTGTTCGACGACACACTGTGGGAGAACATCAAACTCGGCCGCCCCGATGCCTCCGACGCCGAGATCCGCGCGGCCGCCGAGACCGCCGGTGTCACGTCCATCGTCGAGCGTCTGTCCGACGGGTGGGACACCGTCGTCGGCGAAGGCGGATCTGCGCTCTCCGGGGGTGAGCGGCAACGTGTTTCGATCGCTCGCGCGCTCCTCAAGGACGCCCCGATCGTGCTCTTCGACGAGGCGACCTCCGCTCTCGACCCGGAGAACGAATCGCACGTCGCCGAATCCATCCGTCGCCTCGCCGACCGCAGCACCGTGCTCGTCATCGCGCACAAGTTGTCGACCGTGATCGCCGCCGACCAGATCGTCGTCCTCGACGACCGGGGCGGCGTCGACGACATCGGTACGCATGACGAACTGCTCAGCCGCGGTGGCCGTTACACCGAGTTCTGGAACCAGCGCACCGCAGCCGCGGGCTGGACGCTCACGCCATCGTCGTGACAACCTCTGCTGCCTGAGATGCGAGGAGCGGCGGGGTCCCCCATCTGCTCCCTGAGGAGCGAGCTTGCGAGCGTCTCGAAGGGTCAGCCCAGCGAACCGAGCGTCTTCAGCCGTTCGTGGGCCTGGTGCATGATCGACTGGATCAGCTCGTCGCAGCTCGGCAGGTCATCGATCATGCCGACGACCTGTCCCGACGCGAGAACACCGGCGCGGGTGTCACCCTCGACGAGTCCGGCCTTCAGCAGCATCGGGGTGTTGCCGGCCATGATGACCTGCTGCCAGGTCCGCTCACCCGACTTCTTCATCGTGCGACCGTCTTTGAGCATGGTGGTCCAGCGCATGCCGGTCATCTGTTTGAACTCGTTGGCATTTCGGGCCGCGGCGAACAGCGCCCGCACCGGACTGCCGCTTTCCAGTGCCTCGACGAGCGGGGTACGCAGCACGCGGTGGGGCATGCCGTCGACCTTCACCGACACGACGGTGTCGTTGAGGCCGCGCTGCAGGTACTCCTGCTTGACCGAGTCGGGGACCGCGCTGTCGGAGGTCAGCAGGAACCGGGTTCCCATCGCGACGCCCTGGGCGCCGTAGGCGAGCGCCGCGGCGAGTCCGCGACCGTCGAAGAAGCCACCCGCAGCGACCACCGGCATGTCGATGTTCTTCGCGGACAGCGCATCCAGGACGGACGGCAGCAGCAGGGTGGTGGCGACCGGACCGGTGTGACCGCCGCCCTCGCCACCCTGAACGATGACCGCATCGGCGCCCCAGGAGGCGACCTTCACCGCGTGTTTCGCTGCGCCGATCGACGGGATCACGACGATGCCGTGGTCCTTGAGCTTCGCGATCAGCTCGGGCTTCGGCGCGAGCGCGAACGACGCGACCTTGACGCCCTCGCGGATCAGCAGATCGATCCGTTCCGGGGCGTCGGTGGCGTCGGCGCGCATGTTCACGCCGAACGGCTTGGTGGTCAACGACTTCGTCTTGGCGATCGCGGCCTCGAGTTCGGCGAAGGTCATCGTCGCCGACGCCAGGATGCCGAGACCGCCGGCATTCGACGTCGCCGAGGTCAGCGACGGCCCGGAAACCCAGCCCATTCCCGTCTGCACGATCGGGTACTCGACCCCGACCAGCTCGGTGAACGACGTGGACAGGCCGGCCGCCCGCGCCGGACTCATCGGACTTCCTTGTTGCGAACACCCTTGGGATCGAGGACGTCTCGGATCAGGCCGAGTTCCTCGGCGGTGGGCTGCCGGGTCTCCGGAGCGTCGGCGAGACCCTCGATCTCGAAGCCGGTGTTCTCCGCGACCTCGTCGGCGGTGACCCCCGGATGCAGCGACAGTGCCCGCATCGTGTGACCCGCCCCGCCGAAGTCGAAGACACCGAGGTTGGTGACGACTCGATGGATGTTCAGGTCGTCGTATGCCGGGTTGTCCGGGTCGACCTTGTCGTATCCGATGCCGGACACGATGTCGACGGTCTCCCCGAAGACGCGTGCCGTGTGACGCGGCACCCAGTAGCTCGTCGGGTGGTTGATGGTGTTGCCGGGTGCGCCGCGGACACCGAACATCTGCCGCGTCGGGTGCTGCAGCGGGCCGAGCGCCGACAGGTTCTGGTTCCCGTGACGATCGATCTGGTTGGCGCCCATGACCACATGACGACGGCCCGACGCCACGACGTCGAACACCTTGCGGAACGGCATCCAGCCCTCGATGGGGCCGGTCTTGCCGATCGGCGGTGTGTCGGCGAGGATCAGCGCCTCGCCGTCGGTGATCAGCAGGTCGGGTTCGGTGGTGAGGCGTGCCAGGCGAGCGCCCAGCAGGGGGACGGGCGCCATCGGCGACGCCATGATCTCGCCGGCACCGGCGAAGATGCCGGCGCATGAGATGACGCAGTACTCGGCGCGCGTGACTTCGACAGGCTCAGCCAGCGGGGAGGAAGGCTCAGCCGGCGGGATATTCGTTGCCTGTGTCTCTGCGGTGCTCACTGTGCGTTCTCCTCCTGCTCGGCCTGCCATGCGGTCACCTCTCGCTGGTAGGTCGCCTCGTCGACCTGAAGGAATCGGCGCGAGAACGCTTCCCAGGTGTCGGGTTCCTTGGCGCTGGCGACGTAGAACTGCTGGAACTTCTCGTCCCGCCCGTACTCGCCGGCAAAGGTGAAGTGCGCGCCGTTGGGGGCGTGCACCACGCGGTCGACGTTCATCCGGTTCAGCAGGAGTCGCTGATGCGGAACGGTTTTCACCAGTACCTCGTTCGAGACGAGCTGATCGGTCTCCAGGTAGCGGCGCTCGGCGGCCGCGCAGTAGAGGTCGTCGAAGTACGGGTCCACGCCGGTGTAGGCGGCGTTGCCGTGGGCGTCGGCCAGATCCAGGTGGACGAAAGCGGCGTCGAGCTTGAGCGCCGGCATCGCGACCAGCGTCTGGGTCCGTCCGTCGGCGTCCGGATACGGGGATTCGACGGTTTTCAGTTCGCCCTCCCAGAAGTTCAGGACGTCGGAACCGAGTCCGGCGCGGATCGGGAGGAACGGCAGCCGTGCGGCCGCGGCCTCCAGGCCGCACTTGACCATGCCCTCGTCCATCTCGCGCACCCCGATCTCGCCGTTGGTGCGCGCCTTCGCGAACCACGGGTCGTAGAACGGGGCGGAGTCGAGCGACACGAAGCCGTAGTATGCGCGACGCACCTTGCCTGCGGCGCAGAGCAACCCGAGGTCGGGGCCGCCGTAGGTCACGACGGTGAGGTCCTTGACGTCCGAGCGGGCGATCGCGCGCACGAGCGCCATCGGCTTGCGGCGCGAACCCCAGCCGCCGATCCCGATGGTCATCCCGTCGCGGAGCTCCGCGACGACGTCGTCGAGAGTGCTTGTCTTGTCGGTCGGCATCTCAGGCGTGTCCTCCGTTGTGAGAAGCGTTCGAGGCGAGCGGTTTACCGGTCGAGACGAAGGCGTCGCGGTGCTCGTCGGCGACGCCGGCCAGGTTCAGCTCGAAGGTGTAGCCCTGTTCCAGGCGGTAACTGGCCTTCACGTCCACCGGATCGATGTTGTTGATGGCCTCTTTGGCCGCGCGGATCACCCGGGTGTCCTTGGCCGCGATGGCCTCGGCGACCTCGAGTGCGGCGTCGAGCAGGTCCTCGCGGGGGACGACCCGGTACACCGAACCGAAGTGCTCGAGTTGCTGGGCGGTGACGTTCTCCGCGGTGAAGTAGAGGGTGCGCATCATGTGCTGCGGCACCAGGCGCGCGAGATGTGTTGCCGCACCGAGGGCGCCGCGGTCGACCTCGGGAAGCCCGAAGACCGCGTCGTCGGAGGCGACGATGACATCGGCGTTGCCGACCAGACCGATTCCGCCGCCCACGCAGAAGCCGTTGACCGCGACGACCACCGGCACCGCGCAGTCGTAGACCGCGCCGAAGGCGGCCGCGCATCCCCGGTTGGCGCCGATCAGGGCGTCGAAGCCCTCGGTGGCCTGCATCTCCTTGATGTCGACGCCGGCGTTGAAGCCTCGTCCTTCGGCGCGTAACACCACGACGTGTGTGGCCGGATCGTTGCCGGCCGCCGTGATGGCGTCGGCGAGTTCGAACCACGCTGCCGATGGCAGCGCGTTGACCGGCGGGTAGTCGACCGTGATGGTCACGATGCCGGACTCGGTACGTGTCGTGGTGATCGGCACGCGTGCTCCTCTCGTGGCTGCGTTGGCAACCTCGTGGGCTGCGCAAGCATGAACCAAGCAAGTGCTTGGTTGTTTGGTAGGGTAGCACCCATGCAGACGCAGTCACAGGCCGAGCTGGGCCTGGTCGGGAAGGTTGTCCTGGTCACCGGTGGTGCACGCGGAGTCGGTGCGGGTATCACGCGGGTGTTGTCGACCCTCGGTGCCCGGCCGGTCATCTGCGGCCGGAGTGCGGACAGTCTCGCCGACGACCTTCGCGAGATCGACTTCGTCTCGTGCGACGTCCGCGACGCCGCGGCCGTCGAGGCGATGATCGACGACATCGTCGACCGCGCCGGACGCATCGACGGGGTGGTCAACAACGCCGGTGGGTCGCCCTTCGCGCTGGCCGCCGACGCATCGGTCCGGTTCGCGAGCAAGATCGTCGACCTCAACCTCCTGGCCCCGCTGGCGGTGGCGAAGGCGGCGAACGCGGTCATGCAGACGCAGCCGGACGGTGGGGCGATCGTCAACGTGTCGAGCGTGAGCGGACACCGGCCGTCGCCCGGGACGTCGGCGTATGGAGCCGCCAAGGCGGGCCTCGACAACCTGATGACTTCGCTCGCCGTCGAATGGGCCCCGAAGGTGAGGGTCAACTCGGTCGTCGCCGGACCCGTGGAGACCGAGCAGTCGCATCTCCACTACGGGGACGACGCCGGAGTCGCTGCCGTGGGCGCCACCATCCCGCTGGGCCGGATGGCAACCCCCGTCGACGTCGGCAACGCCGTTGCCTTCCTGCTGTCACCGCTGGCGGGATACATCAGCGGCTCGACGCTCACCGTGCACGGCGGGGGCGAGAAGCCGGCCTTCCTCGACGCCGCGACCGCCGGCAACGCCGTCTGACCCACCGCACAAGCACAGTCTTCGCAGTTCAGAAAGGAAACACCTTGAGTAGCAAGTTGAATGAGGGCCGCGTCGTCATCGTGACCGGTGCCGGACAGGGCATCGGACGAGCCCACGCGCTCGCGTTCGCCGCCGACGGGGCGAAGGTCGTGGTCAACGACTATGCGGAGGATCTCGCTGCCGGGGTCGTGGACGAGATCGTCGCGGCCGGCGGCGAAGCCGTCGTCTCGGTGGGCGACGTGGCCGACTGGAAGAGTGGCGAGGCCATGGTCGCCACCGCCCTCGACGCCTTCGACCGGCTCGACGTGCTCGTCAACAACGCGGGATTCGTCCGCGACCGCATGCTGGTGTCGCTGTCGGAGGACGAGTGGGATGCCGTCATTCGCGTGCACCTCAAGGGTCACTTCGTCGGCTTGCGTCATGCCGCGGCCCACTGGCGGGCCGAGGCCAAGGCGGGTCGTACGCCGCAGGCGCGGATCATCAACACGAGTTCCGGTGCCGGACTGTACGGTTCGATCGGCCAGGGCAACTATGTCGCGGCCAAGGCGGGTATCGCGGCGCTCACCGTCCAGGCGGCCGCCGAACTGGGGGGCTACGGCGTCACGGTCAATGCGATCGCGCCCGCGGCCCGTACCCAGATGACGATGGGTGCCGGTGACGAGATGGCCGCGCAGATGGCCGCCCCCGCGGACGGCTCGTTCGACGCGATGGATCCGGCGAACATCTCGCCGCTCGTGGTCTGGCTCGGCTCGCCCGAGTCGGCGTCGGTGAGCGGTCGGGTCTTCGAGGTCGAGGGCGGCAAGATCTCGGTGACCGACGGCTGGCAGCGAAGCGTCGAGCGGGACAAGGGGTCTCGCTGGGACGTTGCCGAACTCGGTCCGGTGGTGGAGGAGATCCTGGCGAAGGCACCGGTCCCCATGCCGGTCTACGGCGCGCGGTGACCTCGGCGGACAGAGACCGGCAGCGGGTCGCGGCGGCCCGCGCATATGTCGACGCCCTGGTCAGCCGCGACCCGTCGGCGGTGTCGCTGCATCCCGACTGCACCCGCGTGGAATTCGGTCTGCGGACCGGACGCAACGGCCCCCACATCGCACGAAGCCTGGCGCGGGGTCCGCAGTTCCGGCTGATACACCGGGTCTCGGACTTCACCGCGACGGTCGACGGTCACAGTGTCACCACGCGGTATGTGGTGCATGTCCGCCCCCTGGCCCTGCGACTCGGTGCTCCGGTGTCGGAGACCTTCGTCGTCGACGAGGAGAACCGGATTCGCGCGATCGTCGCGCGGTTCGGGCTACCGCGCCGTCAGCCGGCCTGACCGGTTTCCGCAAACCCACCACAAAAGCAGATACACACCACCCCGAAAGGTGGTGTGTATCTGCATAAGTGGTGGATCTATGCGCCGGGTGCGCGCACGACCATCGGCACCCCGGGGAAGTACGCCGCCATCTCCGAGCGCGACTTGCGCAGGGCTGCGGTGCCGTAGCCGGACTTACGGTACTGCGGGTGGATCCAGATCCGCAGGTCCACCTCGCCGTCCTTCAGTTCGCCGAAGACGAAGCCCACCTTGGATTCTCCCTCGACGGCGACGAGCCACACGGCCTCTTCGGCGTCGACGCGGTCGGTGGCGGCGCTGATCTCGGCGGCGACGTCACCGGCCGGAGCGCCGGAACCGTCGCCGGCGGTGCCGACTTCGTCGGTGCGGGCCGCGAACAGTTCGGCATCGGCCTCGGCGTCGAACGGGCGCAGGTCGAGGGTGTCCCCGCTGCTGGCCGGACGCTCGGCGAGTGTGAAGGTGAGAGCGCTGTTGAGGTCGTCGAGCTCGGCTTGGTTCTTGCGGCGCTCGTCCTTGGTCAGCTGGTTGAGTTTCATGTCCAGGATCGCCTTGGCGCCCAGCTGCGACTTGCCGAGCAGTTCGACGATCGCCGTGACGGCTTCATCGTGATTCTCCGCCTCGACGATGGCGTCGAGAACCTCGTGGCGTCGTTCCAGCGCGGTCAGCAAGGCGTCGGCGATGTCGCGGCGAGTGGTGGCCAGGTCGAGATCAGTCATACTTCGATCGTAGGGCAACCCGCTTGATCCGTGGCGGGAGTCGCGGATGCGTGAGGGTTCCCAAGAGACCGCAACCTAGAACGTGTTCTACGGTCGATAACCGCGATTTTGGTGGACCTTCTTTCCTGAAGCTGTAACACGTCCTAGTCTTGTGGCATGACGAACGAGGGTACGACGACCGCACCGACCGACTTCGATCACCTCCGCGGGGGCACACACATGGGCGACCTGATGGTCGCCGCGCTGCGGCGCCATGCCGATCGCACGGTGTTGTCCCTGGGGGACACCGAGATGACCGGCGGCGAGATGGCCGCCGCGATCAGCCGCTACATCCAGGCGTTCGAGGGCCTGGGCGCGGGCACGGGCACCGCGGTCGGCCTGCTGGCACTGAACCGGCCCGAGGTGCTCTTCGTCATCGGGGCCGGCCAGACGCAGGGGTGGCGACGGACCGCGCTGCACCCGCTCGGCTCGCTCGACGACCACGCCTACGTCCTGTCCGACGCCGGTGTCTCGACACTCATCATCGACCCCGTGCCGATGTTCGTCGAGCGTGCGGCGGCGCTGCTGGAACGTGTGCCCGGACTGAAGCAGGTGCTGACCCTTGGCCCGGTGCCCGAGCGGTTGTCGGCCCAGGCTCGTGACGTCATCGCCGAGGCGGACAACTTCGAGCCGAAACCGCTTGTGGCCGAATACCTGTCGCCCGAACACGTCGTCTCGATCACCTACACCGGCGGCACCACCGGAAAACCCAAGGGCGTCATCGGAACCGCGCGCGCGATGGCGACGATGACCCAGATCCAGCTCGCCGAATGGGAGTGGCCGGAGCATCCCCGGTTCCTGCTCTGTACGCCGCTGTCGCATGCGGGTGCGGCCTTCTTCATACCCACCCTCATGAAGGGTGGGTCGATGGTGGTGCTGTCGAAGTTCGATCCGGCCGAGGTCCTCAAGACCATCGAGGAACAGAAGATCACCGCGACGATGCTCGTGCCGTCCATGCTGTACGCGCTGATGGATCATCCGGATTCGCGGACGCGTGACCTGTCGTCGCTGGAAACGGTGTATTACGGTGCGTCGCCGATCAATCCGGTCCGGCTCGCGGAGGCGATCGAACGATTCGGCCCGATCTTCGCCCAATACTACGGCCAGTCCGAGGCGCCGATGGTGATCAGCTACCTCGCCAAGGGGGACCATCCGGGGCCGGGGGAGGACCAGCGTCGCCTGAGCAGTTGCGGCCGGCCGTCGGCCTTCCTGCGCACCGCACTCCTCGGCCCCGACGACAAGCCCGTCCCGCAGGGCGAGCCGGGTGAGATCTGCGTTGCCGGACCACTTCTCGCCGGCGGATACCTCGGACTCCCGGAGCAGACCGCCGAGACCTTCCGCGACGGATGGCTGCGTACCGGCGATGTCGCACGTGAAGACGAGGACGGATTCTGGTTCATCGTCGACCGCACCAAGGACATGATCGTCACCGGTGGCTTCAACGTGTTCCCGCGCGAGGTCGAGGACGTGGTGGCAGAGCATCCTGCGGTGGGCCAGGTCGGCGTGATCGGTGTGCCCGACGAGAAGTGGGGTGAAGCGGTCACGGCGATCGTCGTGCTTCGTCCCGACGCGGACGCCGACGACGCAGCCAAGGAGCGCATCACCGCCGAGATCCAGCAGACCGTCAAGGATCGCAAGGGTGCCGTGCAGTCACCGAAGCGGGTGATCTTCGCCGACGCACTGCCGTTGACCGCGCTGGGCAAGCCGGACAAGAAGGCACTGCGGGCGCAGTACTGGGCCGACGCGGAGCGCGGGGTCGGCTAGGCGTCCCGCCCCTGGAAACCGCCCCTGGGAACCGCCCCTGGGAACCGCGCTGAGCAGGCGAAATGCCGACATACTGTCGTCGAGCCGCCTGTGGAGGGCGGATTTCGGGGGCGCATTTCAGGGGCGGGCGAGGACCGCTCGCGCCCGGTCGGCCAACGACTCCCGGACCCACTGCGGTTCGAGGACCGCGATGTCGAGGTCGAACATCGCCGCCCACAACGCGCCGGCGGCATGCCGGCGGTCGGCGAACCGGAGTTCGACGCGTCGACGATCTGCGGCGTCACCCCTCGTCCCCGAGGAGAGCGCGATCGCGCGGACCCGATCGACATCGTCGGGGGCGCACTCGACGACGACGTCGACCGGATCGAACGAGGAACGAAAGGCCGTACGACGCCGCTGCCAGATCTCTTCCAGGTCCACGTCTGCGTCGCGCACCGCCGGTTCGTCCAGGATCTCCACCTCGCTCATCCGCGACAACCGGTACATCCGTTCCTCGGTCCGGTCACCCGCACCGTGTGCGACGAGGTACCAGGTGTCACCCGCGATGATCAGCCCGATCGGATCGAGAATCCGCTCCCGTGCCTCGCCCACCCCACGCGGGCGGTACCGGGTGCGGATGCGCCTGCCCGCGAAGACCGCGAACTGCACGGGATCGAGTGCATCGAGATCCTCCGGCGTGCGTACGAAGCCCTCGGGGCGGACCAGAACTCGCTGTGCGGCCCGTACCGCGGAACCCCGGTAGGCCTCGGGCAGTGCCGCGGTCACCTTGCGCATCGCACTGGCGAAGGCCGGCGAATCGAGCCGCCCCGTGCCGGCGAGCAACGCGGTCGCCTCCTCGACGGTCAGTCCGGTGAGGTCGGTGCGATAGCCGGGAACAAGCGAGAAGCCGCCATGCCGGCCGCGCTCGGCATATACCGGGACTCCGGACAGCGACAGCGCCTCGATGTCGCGCAGCACGGTTCGCTCCGACACCCCGAGTTCGACGGCGATCGTCGACGCGGTCACCCGATCGTGCTTCTTGAGCAGCATCAGGACCGCGATGAGGCGTTCGGCGCGCATGCCGAGGATCATCTCGCACAAACATGACAGAAGATGTCAGGTTTCGCGGTTTGACTGGACTCGTCAGACACCGAGGAAAGGAAAGACCATGAACGCACAGACCACACCGCCGGATCCGCGCCCGGTCTTCGCGACCGCCACCACCTGGGTCACCGAACTGCTCTCCGCGGTGACGGCCGACCAGTTCGACGCCCCGACGCCGTGCGACGACTTCGACGTCCGCAC
Source organism: Gordonia sp. GONU (assembly GCF_024733855.1). Lineage (NCBI taxonomy): Bacteria > Bacillati > Actinomycetota > Actinomycetes > Mycobacteriales > Gordoniaceae > Gordonia > Gordonia sp. GONU. The sequence continues at coordinate 114,787 of NZ_JANRHB010000002.1, read as the reverse complement.
TCTCGGGGCCCATCTGCTTGCGACGGCGCAGCGCGCGGCCGCCCTGCCCAAGGGAGTCGACGTGCGGTCGATGCCGTTCATCGCCGACCGTTTCGACGCGCAGGAGTATGCGGCGGTCGTGGCTCGTGCCCTCGAACTCTGGTCCGACGACGCAACGCTCACCGCGCCGGTGCAGGTCCCGTGGGGTGAGGTTCCCGGCGCCGGTGCGTTGTGGGGTTATGTCAACGAAAGTCTGGTGCACGGTTGGGATCTCGCGGTGGCGACCGGACAGCCGTCCGAAGCCGTCCCGGAAGCCGCCGCCGCGACGCTCGCGATCGCGCGTCAGTTCATCCCCGCCGAGATCCGCGAGGACCCGAACGTTCCCTTCGGCGTCGTCGTCGAGCCGCGGGCCGGCGCCGGGCCGACCGAGACGCTGGCCAACTGGTCCGGACGCCGTTCCGCCGCATGGATTCCGGCCGCGACGCGGTGAACCGGTCCGGCTGGCTCAGTTCCGGTAGGAGACGTCGAGCTGTTTGACCCCGTTCAGCCAGCCCGATCGCACACGACGCAGTTCGCCGAGCCGGGCGATGTCGGGCAGGGTGTCGGCGATCGCGTTGAAGATCAGGTTGAGTTCGAGTCGGGCGAGGTTGGCGCCGATGCAGAAGTGGGCGCCGTTGCCGCCGAAGGACAGGTGCGGGTTGGGATCTCGCGTGATGTCGAAGGTGAACGGGTCGTCGAAGACCTCTTCATCGAAGTTCGCGGAGCTGTAGAACAACCCGACGCGCTGGCCGGCTGTGATATCGACGTCGCCGATTCGGGTGTCGGTCAGGGCGGTTCGCTGGAATCCATGGACCGGGGTGGACCACCGCAGGATCTCCTCGATGGCCGTTGCGGGGCGTTCGCGCTTGTAGAGCTCCCACATCTCCGGATGGTCGAGGAAGGCGTTTATCCCGTGCGACGTCGCGTTGCGGGTTGTCTCGTTGCCGGCGGTGATGAGCAGGACGACGAAGAAGCCGAACTCGATCTCGGTCATGCCCTCGCCGTCGATGTCGGCCTCGATGAGGGTGGTGATGAGGTCGTCGGTCGGGTTCTTGCGACGTTCCTCCGCCATCGCATATGCGTAGGCGAGTACCTCGGCGTTCGCGGTCGCCGGGTCGATGGTCTCGTCGGGGTCGTCGTTGTTGATCATCGCGTCGACGAGCACGTGCAGCCGCTCGCGATCGGTCTGCGGGACACCGATGAGGTCGAGGATCGACTGCAGGGGTAGATGCACCGCGATGTCGTCGACGAAATTGCCGCTGCCCTTGGCGGCGGCGGTCTCGACGATCTCGTGAGCCGAGGCCGCGAGTTGGTCCTTGAGCAGTGCTACCGCCCGCGGAGTGAACATGCGCGACACGATCTTTCGCAGTCGAGTGTGCTCCGGCGGGTCGTGGTTGATGAGCAACGCCTTGGTGAGCTCGATCTGGTCCGGGGTGACGAAATCGGGGAGGCGCAGGATCGCGCCGTTCGCGTTCGTGGACCACAACTGGTGATTCTTCGAGATCTCGCGGATGTGCGCGTGCTTGGAGATCACCCAGAAACCACCGTCGGTGAACCCCGATGTACCTACCGGCTGCGCATTCCACCAGACGGGTGCGGTGCGGCGGAGCTCGGCGAACTCCTTGACCGGCATGCCGTGCTGCTGGAGTAGATCGGGATCGGTGAAGTCGAAACCGTCGCGGAACGGATTGACCTTCGTCGGTGTCGTCATCTCGAACCTCCGGGTGGACGAGCACGCATGTACGCGATGTGTGCTACATCACCACACCATACATCATCGGCTCATGCGTATGATCTGCTCGAGACGCGGGCAAACGGACTGGTGACGGTAGGCTCATGAGCTGATGCGCACACATGGTTGGAGCGGTCGGGTACCCGTCAACGACGCCGAGGCGGTCGCGCGCATCCTGGCGGCGACCCGCACGACCATCGACCGGCGTGGCACGGCCACCAGCATCGCCGACGTGGCACGTGAACTCGGGGTCACCCGGCAGACGGTGTACCGCTATTTCTCCGGCACCGAGGAATTGTTGTCGGCGACCGCCCTCGACGCCGTCGAAGGACTGCTCGAACGGGTGATGACACGACTGGCCGGTATCGCCGAACCCGACGCGGCCCTCGTCGAGGGCATCGCCGCCGTACTCGAGGAGCTCGCCGAAGACGACTACGTCGGGCTACTCCTGCGGGCCGACAAGCTGAGCGTGCCGGTGGTCGGCGGATTCACCTCCGACGACGCACGACGATTCGCCCGGACGATGGTCGACCGGCTCGAGGTGAGCTGGGCCGATCACGGCTACGACGATGCCGCGCGGGACTTCATCGCCGAGATCGTCCTGCGCACACTGCAATCCATGGTCCTCGACGCCGAGTCGCACCGGACCGGCGCCGAACTCCGGGCTTTTCTCGACGCCTGGACCGGTGCCGCGGTTCGGGAGCTCGCGCGACAGGGCCCGGTCGTTCCCTGAGGTGCGAGCCGGCGCCTGTACTCGCTCCCTGAGGCGCCATCGACGCACTGCTACAGCCCGCGACGACGCGCGCACGTCACCGCGCGGTGACGTTTGCTTGCGCGTTTCTGCTGGCACAACGCATGTTGTTGCCACACAGCACTAGTCGTAGGTGTCGTCGATCGGGCGGGCCGGTGGGTTGAGCAGGGGCAGCAGTTCCTGCAGCTCGTTGCGATGCATGGCGCTCAGGCGCGACATCAGGTCCCAGCCTGCGGTGGTGATTTGCACGCGGACCCGCCGCGCGTCCTCGGGGTCGCGACTGCGCCGCACCAGGCCACGCTCCTGCGCCCGGTCGACGAGTTCCACCGCGCTGTGGTGACGTACCAGTAGCCGATCTGCGAGTTCCTGGATCGTGGCCCATTCGCGTCCTGGCTCGCCCAGTAGGGCGAGTAGCAGCTGGTACTGCTGCGGGGTGAGGCCATGGGAACGCACGGTTCGTTCGCTGAACCGTAAGTAGCGGCGGATCCCGAAGCGGAACCGAGCTAACTCAACGAAGTCGTCCTTCGACAGCGGAGCCGGCGTGGGATCGGTCACGACATCACCTCCGTTGCACTCCAGTCGGTGTCACACTGCTCCGTCCACCCGACACAAGCGAAACATATCGTGATGCGATACTAATGCTCGAGTTCCACAGTTCACACATCGCAGTGTTCGACGAGGAGGGCCGTGAAGTTGCAGATATCTCCCACCCAGGCATGGCGTGACCTTCGCGAGGGCAACCGCCGTTTTGTCAATGGATCTGTCCGACATCCAGACCAGGGTGCCGACGCGCGGCGACGTCTGGCCCAGGGTCAGAACCCGAAGGTCGTTGTCTTTGGCTGCTCTGACTCCCGGGTGGCCGCCGAGATCATTTTCGACCAGGGCCTCGGCGACATGTTCGTCGTCCGTACCGCCGGCCACGTCCTCGATGCATCGGTCCTGGGATCGATCGAGTTCGCTGTGGGCGTGCTCGATGTGCCCTTGATCATCGTGCTCGGGCATGACAGTTGTGGTGGTGTAGGCGCCACCGTGTCGGCTCTGGACGACCTGTCGCTGCCGGACGGGCACATCCGCGATGTGGTTGAACGCATCACGCCCAGCATTCTGATCGGTCGCAGCGAGGGCCTCACCACCGTCGACGAGTTCGTGGCGCGCCACGTGCAGGAGACCGCGCGCATGCTCACCGAGCGCAGCGGGATCGTCGCTTCGAAGGTGCAGAGCGGAGAGGTCGGAATCCTCGGCCTGACCTACCGACTGGGCGAGGGGCAGGTCAACGTATGCAGCAGTCTCGGCGACCTCGAGGTCGATCCGCCGCGTAGCAGGTCGTGATGAGTGCTGCTGCCCTGACTGCGATCGCGGTGATCTTCGTCTGGCTCGGCATGGTCATCGCGATCTCGTTCATCGAGGCGCCGGTGAAGTTCCGGGCCCCGGGGGTCGATGTTCGGATCGGGCTCGGTATCGGCCGCCTGGTTTTTCGTGCCCTGAACACGGCTGAGGCGGCGCTGGCCGTGGTGTTACTGGTGACCGTGGTCGTCGGGGGCTGGCCGACCGATGCGCTCGTCGCGGCAGTGGTCGCGGTGGTGTTGCTCGTTGCCCAGCTCGCGGGCATCCGACCGGCTCTCACCCGCCGGTCCGATCGAATTCTCGCTGGGCACGATGAACCCCGATCGAAGGCGCACTACGCCTACATTGCGGCCGAGAGCGCCAAGGTGATCGCTCTGCTGGTTGCCGGAATCCTGCTACTCGGCGCGGTCGGTTAGCGGCCGAACGCACCACCGTGCTGCTGTTGGACCGACTCGCACCCCAGCGCTCACGGAGTCGAAGAGGGCGCTAGCGCCCGGATTCGCGCGGTGTGACATCGCCTCCGTCAACTCTCTGATCGCTCTTGCTGGTCGGCCGGTCGAAACCGGACGCAGCAATACTCGGCCATCGGCTCGAGGTTGGCAACAAGCCCGGTGACCTCGAGGCCGTCCAGCACACCGTCGAGGAGGTGGAGGTTCATGCCACACACCAGCTCGGTGTGTTGCTGTGCAAGCCGGTGGAACGGACAGTTGCGCAGCAGGATCTCTCCGGCAGTCAACACGGGCTCGAACCCGTACTTGTCGAGCGTAGACATGAGCGTTGTCTGAGGGCCGCCCGCGACGGAATCGTCGCGGACCGCGTTGCCGAGATCTCGTCCCCACTCGGCGGCCCGCCGTTCGAGTACCGCGCGTGGTGAGTCCCCTGACTCGGCGGCTTCTTCGATGCTTGCGGCAAAGAGTTGGCCGGCGAACTCGTAGCGACGTTGCGGCAGGGACAGATCGATCTGCTGGTTCGATCTTTGGTACAGCTTCGTGGGGCGCCCGGCGCCGGGACCGCTACGCCCGGTCCGGCGTTCGTGCGTCACCGCCAAGAGACCCTCGTCGGCGAGTCGCTCGAGATGAAAGGCGGCGGTGTTGCGGGGGATGTCGAGTGCCTGCGCCGCATCGTCGCGGCTCACCGGCTCGGTTCGTCTGGCGACGTAGTCGTACAACCGTCGTCGGGTCGGTTCATCGAGCGCAGCGACCGCGGAGATCGTGCTCTCCCGGGTATCGGCGTCGTCGGTTGACATTCTAAAACCCATCTCTATTGACGTAACAGTCTCGCCGGTTCTAACGTTAACAAATCCTGTCGATAGAGGAGGGCGTGAAAATGAGCACCAAGACTTCCGAGCATCCGGCGGCCGGACCGGGACTTCGGGGAGACCCGGCTTACCAGGCGTTTCTATTGTTGCGGACGGTGTTTACCGTCGCACCTATCTTGTTCGGGCTGGACAAGTTCTTCAACGTGCTCGTCGACTGGCCGATGTACCTGGCGCCGTGGGTTAACGACATCGTGCCCGGCTCGGGCCAGCAGGCGATGTACGTGGTCGGCGTCGTAGAGATCTTCGCAGGACTCGTCGTGGCGGTGATACCGCGATATGGCGCGCTGCTGGTCGCGGCGTGGCTTGCCGGCATCATCATCAACCTGCTGACCGTCCCCGGCTTCTACGATGTGGCGTTACGAGACTTCGGACTCTTTGTCGGCGCCTTGGCGTTGGCGCGCCTGGCGGTCGCTTACAGCCCGGCGCGGCCGAGGCGTCGAGCATGACACCCGCCGCGAAGCCGGCGCTTGGTCCGTCCGGTGTCGGCGCCCGTCGAGGTATGCGGGTCGTCCACGAGGGCAATGACTTCGACCTCGATGCGGCACAGCAAGCGGTGGCCGATCTGCTGGTGGCGTTGGGACAGGACCCGACATCGGAGCACCTGGTTGATACACCGAAACGGGTGGCGCAGTCGTTCGCCGAGATGCTCTCGCCCCGACAGTTCGACCTGACGACCTTCCCCAACGAGGAGGGATACGACGAACTAGTCGTGGCCAAGTCGATCCCAGTGCAGTCGTTGTGCCAGCATCACCTGCTGCCGTTCCACGGGATCGCGCATGTCGGGTACCTGCCGGGTGACCGTATCCTCGGGCTCTCCAAACTAGCCCGCGTGGTCGAGTTGTTCGCCCGCGACCTGCAGGTGCAGGAACGCCTCACCCAGCAGATAGCCAACTGGGTACAGAATCACCTCGCGCCCAAGGGGGTGGGCGTGGTGATCGAAGCCGAGCACATGTGCATGTCACTACGCGGGGTGCGGGTGAGCGGCTCGCGCACCGTCACCTCCGCTATGCAAGGTCTGTTACGGGAAGATGCCCGATCGCGTCAGGAGTTCTTAGCTCTCGCGGGAGTCGTCTGAGGTCTGAAGACGTGGCGTGGCGCAGGTAGGCCCATACGACTTGGTGAGGCGCGGCCCTCGTCGAGGGTCGCTCCGGCGGCCCCGTGGGCTACCCAAGGTTCCAGCGCAGGCGTGACGCTGGTCGTGACCGTCGCCGTGTGCAGGGCGGAGCATGAGTCCAGGCCCGAGTCGGGAGGTGCCGTCATACAAACCAGCGCAAAACATGGCCGACGTCTCGATCACATCGGTGTGGTTGGATCGAGCGAATGCAGTGGTCGTCGGTCCTCCTTTTCACCGTTCCACCAATCTAGCTAGTCGTGCGGGGCACGGTGATGTTCCTCGTCGTTTTCGTCCTGATGCGGATCGTGGGCCAGCGGGAAGCCGGCGGACTCGGATTCACTGACATCTTGCTGATCGTGCTGGTGTCCGAGGCCGCAGGCGTGGGCTTTCAGACCAGCGAAACCTCGTCGGTTGCTGACGGGGCCGTTCTGGTGGCAGGCGACCGGAGAACCGGTCCCTGTGAGCATCGATGTAATCGACGATCACCGCAGTCGGCGGTCGAACTGCTGGTGTGTCGCGTTCTCTCCGATCAGGCACCAGAGGTGTCGCGCTCCTCAGGCGGCAGCGGCCGGCTCGCAGATCACCACCGGGATCGTCCGGTCCGTCCAGGCGACGTAGGTGTCGAAGTCCGCGTAGACCTTGACCAGCTCCGGCCACAGCTCCGCTCGCTCCGCCTCGGTGGCGGTACGGGCCACGTGGTCGAACTTCTCCTTGCCGAGCTGGATGGTGACGCTCGGGTTGTCGCGCAGATTCAGGTACCACGCAGGATGTTTCGCCGAACCGCCCTGGGAGGCGACGACGACGAACCGGTCACCGCGTCGGAGGTAGACCAGGGGCACCGTTCGGGGCTCGCCCGACTTACGGCCGATGGTGGTCAGCAGGCACACCGGCGCGGGCTTCTTGAGTCCCGCGCCGACGCGCCACGTGCCGCCGATCCGGCCGCCGGTCGCCTTGTACAGCCGGGTGTTCACCCGCGACCCGACCTTGATGAGTGTGCTGACGATCGGCGAATCGAGCTGTGCCGGCTTCTTGTCCGGGTCGAGGAAGGGCATCCGCCTGCTCAGATGCGTTCAAGGATGGTGCCGGTGGCCATCGCGCCACCCGCGCACATCGTGACGAGGGCGGTCTGTCCGTCGCGGCGCTCGAGTTCGTGCAGCGCTGTGGTGATCAGGCGAGACCCGGTGCTGCCCACGGGGTGGCCGAGAGCGATGGCGCCGCCGTTGACGTTGACGCGATCCATGTCGGCGTTGTGGACCTGGGCCCAGCTGAGCACCACCGATGCGAAGGCCTCGTTGATCTCGACGATGTCGATGTCGGACAACGACATTCCCGACTTCGCCAGGACGCGTTCGGTGGCCTGGACCGGGCCGTCGAGGTGGAAGTGCGGTTCCGAGCCGACGAGCGCCTGAGCCTTGATGCGGGCGCGCGGGGTCAGGCCGAGGGCACGGGCCTTCGCCTCGTCCATGATCAGCACGGCCGCGGCGCCGTCGGAGATCTGCGACGACGTGCCCGCCGTATGGATGCCGCCCTCGATGACCGGCTTGAGTGCGGCGAGGGATTCGAGAGTGGTCTCCCGCAGGCCCTGGTCGCGGCTGACGTCGATGATGTTGCCCGTCAGCTCGCCGTCCTTGGTCCGCTCGGGCGCCTTGAACGTGAGCACCTCACGGTCGAAGCGTCCTTCGTCCCAGGCCTGGCGGGCGAGGCGCTGGCTTCGTTCGCCGAGTGCGTCGACGTCGGCACGCGTGATGCCGCGTCGCTTGGCGATCCGCTCCGCTGCCTCGAATTGATTCGGCAGGTCCACATTCCACGAGTCCGCGTGGTACGGGCCGGCATTGGTGCCGACGTTCGCGCCGAGCGGCACGGCGGTCATGGTCTCCACGCCGCAGGCGATGCCGACCTCGATGGCGTCCGACGCGATGAGCCCGGCGATGAGGTGATTGGCCTGCTGGGCGGATCCGCACTGGGCGTCGATCGTCGTGGCGCCGGTGTGCTCGGGGAGTCCGGCCGCAAGCCAGGCCTTGCGGGTGACGTTGCCCGCCTGCGAGCCTGCCTGCGTGACGCAGCCGCCGATGGCCTGCTCGACGAGGGCCGGGTCGATTCCGGCCTTCTCGATGAGACCGCGCTGCATGATGCCCAGCAACTCCTCTGCGTGGAGGCCCGACAACCACCCGGCGCGCTTGCCGATCGGCGTGCGTGCTGCTTCCACGATGACCGGAACGCCCATCTTCACTCCTTCGTTCACCCGGCGGACCTCGTCCGTCGTCTGCGGGTCGACGGCACTTCGACGGAGGTGTCGAGGCCGTGCAATCAAGCTAGAACATGTTCTATGTTTGCGTCCATGGGCAGCATCGGAAGGCCGGTCTGGGCGGGGTCGAAGCACGTTCCGCCGGACTTCGGGTGCGTACCGGGATGCATGGGATGTTACGTCCCCGACGGCCGAACTCCGCAGGTGGGGCGGGTGGGCGAACCAGAAACTAGAACAAGTTCTCATCCAGGGCTGTCGCGTGTGTCACAATGTGGTCTAATGAGATTGAAACAGGTTCTAAATCTCCAGCGAGGTGGTGTGACGTGACCCAGGCCCAGAGTGCCCCGATCGGCAGTGAGCCGACCACGGCGGATTCTGCGCGCACGAGCCCTTCCGACGTAGTCGCGAAGTGTGCGTTCATGGAGCAGGAGGGTTGGGACTTCACCAACCCCGACCTGCTCGAGCAGGGAATCCCGGTGGCGGAGTTCGCGCAGCTCCGTAAGACCGCGCCGGTCTGGTGGAACGCCCAGGCGCCCGGCAAGGGTGGAGGTTTCCACGACGGCGGTTACTGGGTGATCTCGAAGCACGCCCACGTCCGCGAGATCTCCAAGAACAACGATGACTGGGAGACCAACGCCAACGGCGTCATCATGCGTTTCGACGACGAGATGACCGCCGAGCAGATCGAGATCACCAAGGCGCTGCTGATCAACCACGATCCGCCGGAGCACACCCGTCTGCGCAAGCTGGTCTCCAAGCTGTTCACCCCTCGTGCGGTGCATTCGCTGGAGGAGAAGCTCGACGACGCCGCCCGCGAGATCGTCACGCGCGCTTTGCAGAAGGGCAGCGGCAACTTCGTCAAGGATGTCGCCGTGGACCTGCCGCTGCTGGCCATCGCCGACCTCCTCGGTGTCCCGGAGCAGGATCGCGAGAAGCTGTTCGACTGGTCGAACTCGATGATGAACGCCGACGACCCGGACTACAACACCGATCCGCAGCAGGCCAACGCCGAAATCCTCGGCTACGGCTACACGATGGCGGAGGAGAAGCGGCGGAACCCGGGTGACGACATCGTCACCACTCTGGTGAACGCCGACATCGACGGGCAGCACCTCGACGAGACCGAGTTCGGCTTCTTCTTCATCCTGTTGACCGTGGCCGGCAACGAGACCACGCGTAACGCCATCAGCCACGGCATGAACGCCTTCCTGGACAACCCCGACCAGTGGGAACTGTTCAAGAAGGAGCGCCCCGCGACGGCCGTCGACGAGATCGTCCGCTGGGCGACCCCGGTCAACTGCTTCCAGCGGACCGCGAAGCGCGACACTCAGATCGGTGGCATCGACATCAAGAAGGGCGAGCGCGTCGGCATGTTCTACGGCTCGGCCAACTATGACGAGGACGTGTTCGACGATCCGTTCTCGTTCAACATCCTTCGCGACCCGAACCCGCACGTCGGCTTCGGTGGCAATGGTGCGCACTTCTGCATCGGCGCCAACCTGGCGCGCATGGAGATCAACCTGATGTTCAACGCACTGGCCGATCTCGTCCCGGACATCACCAAGGTCGCCGCGCCGCGTCGTCTGCGTCACGGCTGGATCAACGGCGTCAAGGAACTCCGCGTCGACTACGGGACGAAGTGACCGCGACAGACCCGAAGCCGGCCTACCTGGACATCGACCGCGAGAACCATCCCGCGGTCGTGGCGGGTCGTCGTTCACGAGAATTCGTGGAGTCCCGCGACAAGCAGGCGTGGATCGACAACTTCGCGCCGGACGCGATCGTCCAGGATCCGGTCGGTCCCTCGATGTTCGATCCGGAGGGTGTCGGATTCCGGGGGTACGAGCGCATCTCGGAGTTCTGGGACAAGTCGATCGCGACCACCGAGAGCATCGAGTTCCGCTTCGACGAGGAGATCATCTGCGGGAACGAGGTCGCCTACATCGGCAGCATCGTCACCCACATCGCAGGTCACGTCTCCGAGGCGCGGGGTGTGTTCACCTATCACGCCGACGCCGAAGGCCGGCTTTCCGCGCTGAGGGCCTACTGGGAGGTCGAGAAGACGATCAACTCGGTCCGCAAGGCCTGACCGACGCACGACAACCGCCGCGGGCGGGACCGGTGAAGACCTCACCTGTCCCACCCGCGGCGATTTTTCTCGAACCGGCCGTTACGCCCGCAGCATCGCGACGGAAGATGTGTCGAGGAGAAACGACGACACGAAAGGTGTGAGGACTCGGAGTCCGGCGCGATCGACCAGTTCGACGCGGTGTACCGCGAACACGTTGCGGGGGTGTGGCGCTACGTGCGTACGCGCGTGCCCGGAAACGCCGATGCCGATGATGTGACCGCGGAGGTGTTCGCCAAGGCGATCCGCTCCTGGGACGGCTTCGACGATCGGCGCGGCTCGGTCGGCGCGTGGCTCATCGGGATCGCTCGGCATGTCGTCGCCGACTGGTGGGCGCGCAGCGCACGAGAGGTACCCGTGGCCGAGGTGAGTGCCGACACCGATCGACCCGAAGCGGCGTCGGATGATCCGGAGACGGCGATGTTGCGGGCCGCCGACGTCGACGACGTGCGCAGCCGGTTGTGGGTACTCACCCCACGTGAACGCGAGGCGGTCACGCTGCGATTCGCCACCGAGCTGACCTCGGAGGAGATCGGGGCCACTATGGGTATCTCGGCGACCGCCGCCCGGATGCTCGTCTACCGGGGCGTGGCGAAGCTGAGGGAGGTGATGCCACAGTGACGTCGCATGATCCGTACGACCACGATCCGTACGACACCGGTTCGCCCTTCGATCCCGCGGAGGTCGCGGCCGCCGAACGTCTCGACGACGACATCGCCGCGGTCCTGGCCGGCACCGCCCGACCGGGTGCGGTCGACCCCGACCTGGTGTTGGTGGCGAACGCCTTCCGTCGTCAGCCCTCCGCGTCGACCTATGCCGCCGTCGAAGCACGGATCGCCTATTCGAGACCACGAGCGACCGGTCGGTGGCGGTGGTCGATCGCGCAGGTTGCTGCGGCGGTGCTCGGCCTCGTGCTCGTCGTCCACGGGGTGGTCAACATGGTTGCCGGCGAATGGATCTCGACCTCGCTCGGCGAGCCGCACAACCAGCACGCGATGATCGACGGCGGTCTGGCGTTCATGGCGATCGGTGCCGCGATCGCGGTGGCCTCGACGCGACGTCGCTGGTTGCCGGTCGCGGTGATCGTCGGGGTGCCGCTCGGGTTGATCATGGGCGGCCGCGGCGTGCACGAGATCGGGGTCTTCGCCTGGGGAGCGGTCGCGCACGGATCGGTGGGGCTGGCGGCCATTGTGCTGCTCGTCACATACTTGGTCGCATGGCGTTACAGCCGCCGACGCCGACCGGAAGGACGGATATGAGAGCACTACATCGAATCCGAAACTTCATCCGCGCATTCGGGCAGGCGAAACGGCACCGCACCGACCTCATCCGGCACATCGGACGCCGTCCGCTGCTGGCCGGGGCGACGGTCGGGGTGGAGACCGCGATGCTGCTGTCGAACAAGATGGACCCGAAACTCAAAGACCTGGCCGAGCTGAAGGCGGCGGGCATGGTGAGTTGCGAGTTCTGTCTCGACATCGGTTCGGTGCTGGCGACGAGTTCGGGCGTCACCGAACAGCAGATCCGCGACCTCCCGCGGTACCGGGACTCGGCGGCCTACAGCGAGGTCGAGAAACTCGTCATCGCCTACGCCGAGGCGATGACGCTGACTCCGGCGGTGGGCGAGGATCTCGCCGACCTGCGTCGACGCCTCGCCGAACACCTCACCGAGACGCAGATCGTCGAACTGGCGATGACCGTCGCCTGGGAGAACCAGCGGGCTCGTCTCAATCAGTCGTTGGGTGTCCGGCCGACCGGGATGTCCGACGGCGCGGCATGCGCTCTGCCCGAACGGATTGCGTAGCATTCGTGCGCTGATGACGCGCACGAATGCCACTACAAGCTGGTCAGTGCAGGGGCTTGTCGGCCCCGACGAGCCACATCGAGAAGTACTGTGAGCCACCGCCGTAGGCGTGACCCAGGGCCTTGCGAGCACCGTCGACCTGATGGTCGCCGGCCTTGCCCATGACCTGGATCGCGGCCTCCGCGAAGCGGATCATGCCCGACGCGCCGATCGGGTTCGACGACAGCACGCCACCGGAGGCGTTGAGCGGGATACGACCACCGATCTCGGTGTCGCCGGACTCGGTCAGCTTCCAGCCCTCGCCTTCGGCGGCGAACCCGAGGTTCTCCAGCCACATCGGTTCGAACCACGAGAACGGCACGTAGATCTCCGCGACATCGATCTCGTCGAGCGGGTTGCTGATGCCACCCGACTTCCACAGGGCGGCAGCGGCATCCCGGCCGGCCTGCGGACTGACCACGTTGCGGTGCGCGAAGGACAGCGGCTCGGTTCGCATCGCGGTGGCGTGGATCCAGGCCACCGGGTTGCCGGCGGCGACCGCGTCGTCGGCGACCTGCTCGTCACCGATCACGACCGCACACGCACCGTCCGACGACGGACACGTCTCGTCGTACCGGATGGGGTCCCAGAGCATCTGCGAGCTCATGACCTTCTCGACGCTCTGATCCGGCTGATGCAGGTGTGCCAGGGGATTGAGTGCGCCGTTGCGACGATCCTTCGCCGCGACCATCGCGCCGATGTGCTCGGGCGCGCCCGACTGGCGGATGTAGGAGCGCACGTGCGGCGCGAAGAAGCCGCCCGCGCCGGCGCCGACCGGCTTGGTGAACGGGACGGGGATCGACAGCGCCCACATGGCATTGGACTCGGACTGCTTCTCCCACGCGACGGCGAGCACGCGCTTGTGGACACCCGCGAAGACCAGGGATGCGGCCACGTTCGCCGTCGAACCGCCGACCGAGCCGGCGGTGTGCACGCGGATCAGGCGCTTGCCGACCGCGCCGATGGCCTCGGCCATCGCGAGTTCGGGCATCATCGACCCCTCGAAGAGGTCGGGAGCCTTGCCGATGACGATCGCGTCGATGTCGTCGAGGGAGACCTTGGAATCGATCAGTGCCCCGTCGATGGCCTCGCGGACCATGCCGGCCATCGTGACGTCGGATCGCTTGGCGACGTAGCGGGTCTGGCCGGTGCCGAGGACCGCCGCACGGTTCTTGTGCCCCATCAGTTTTCGCCTCCCGCGTTGTTCTGGTCGCTCAGGGTGACCACCATGTTCTGCTGCAGCAGCGGACCGCTCGACGCGTGGGCGACGGCGGTTCCGGCGTTGCCGCTGAGGATCTCGTGGGCCGCGTACCCGATGCGCTGGAGTCCGGCCGAGAACAGCGAGTTGCCGGCGAGTGCCCCGCCGGACGGGTTGATCCGGACCGAATCGGGGAGGCCCAGGGCGTTGCGCACGATGATCTCCTGATGTGAGTACGGCGCGTGGATCTCGGCGACGTCGACGGCGCGGTTCGCGTCGCCGAATGCGGTGTCGCCGGCGAGCTTTGTCGACGGCGAGACGGTGAGGTCGCGAGCCCCGAAGTTCGGTGTGTCGATGCGATGGTCCCAACCGGTGACGAACGCCGGGTTCGCCACCAGCTCACGGGCTTTGCGCTCGCTGGCGATGACGACCGCGGCGGCCGCGTCGGTGTAGGGCGCGATGTCGTGGCGGCGCAGCGGATTCGCGACGTAGTCGCTCGTCAGCAGGTCGTCGACCGATCCGCCGGAGGTGCGGGCCCCGATGGCCGCCATGTCGGCCTCGGTCCAGGTCCCGGCGTCGATGCCGGCGCGTGCCTGCAGCGCGGCCAGCGAACGGGCATCGGGATGCAGCGGCGCGACCGTGTAGGGGTCGGTCTGCAGGGCGAGGGTCTGATCGGTGTTGCCCGCCGAGGCCTTGCCGAAGCCGTAGGCGAGTGCCAGATCGACCTCGCCCGTGGCGATCTTCACCCACGCCTCGTACAAGGCCCACGCGCCGTCCATTTCGACGTGGGACTCGTTGATCGGTGGCATCGCGCCGATCGAGTCGATCGCGGAGATGAACGAGAAGGCGCGTCCGGCAAGGTAATCCGACGAGCCGCTGCACCAGAACTCGATGTCGGTGCGGGCGATACCCAGTTCGGCGTAGAGCTTGTCGAAGCACGGGATGAGCATCTCGACACCGTTGGTGGTGCCATGTGTGCCCACGACGTTGGGGCTGTGGGCGAACCCGATGATCGCAATCGGTGGCAGTGTCATCAGAGGTGATCCTTGTAGGTCTCGTATTCGGCGTCGGGTTCGCCGGTGGGTGCGAAGTGGCTGATGTTGCCGATCGAGTACTCCCACTCGTCCTCGGGGAGCCAGACGGCCTTGACCCGCATGCCCATTCGCACGTCTGCGGCCTCGCAGTCGAGGATCAGGTGCAGGAACGGGATGTCGGCGCCGTCGAGCAGTACGTAGGCCGCGACGTACGGCGGTTTGATCCGCTGGCCCTGGAACGGCACGTTGACGATGCAGAACGTCGTGACGATGCCGGTGTGCGCGAGTTCGACGCGTTCGACGGCAGGCGACCCGTCGGCGGGGCTGACCCCGCGGGGCGGGAAGTACACGCGCCCCGCGTCGACTCCCGATCCGATCCGGGTGCCGATCAGCTTGCCCGCCTTCAGTCCTTCGAGGTACACGGACTCCTCCTCGTTGGCGGAGTGCGTGATCTCGGTGGTGACGGGGGTCGGGATGACGACGAGTCCGGTGTCGGCGCCCTTCGGGGCATCGGCGGTGTTCTCCGGTGCGGCGTCGGTGTTCTCGCCCGGCGCGAAGTAGGCGATGTCGTCGATGCGGCCGATCCGTGCGGCGGAGAAGACCGCGTGCACGCGCCGGCCGGTCGAGATCTCTGACGGAGAGTCGACCGAAACCGCGTGCAGCAGTGCGGTGTCCGCGCCGTCGAGTTTGATCAGCGCCCAGGCGAACGGCTTGTCGAGCGGCTGTCCGGGCACCGGGTCGTCGTGCCAGGTCCAGCTGGTGACGGTGCCGACGGTCGAGACCTCCACGATCTCCGTCGACTGTTGTCCGGTGACGGGATCGAATTCGACCGGCGGCACAGACACTTTGCCGTCGCTGCCCTTCGACCCCACGATCCGGCCGTCGCGCAGTGCGAGAGCGAACTGGCTCAGCACCGGGCCCAGCGACCGGGTGTAGTCGAAGGAGTTGATCAGGGGAGCGGTCAGGATCGGGGACTTCGGCTCGGGCACCGTGGCGATGGGACTGCCGGCAACCGGAGACGTTACGCTCATGCTCACATCTCGAGTAGAACACGTTCTAGTATTGGGCACAAGACGCATGTCAGGCTGTGAGAATCTCCGCGGCCGGCGAAAGGGGAATGCGAGTGAAGCTCGGTCTGCAACTCGGATATTGGGGTGCCGATCCGATCCCGAACGCGCCGGAGCTGATCGCGGTCGCGGAGGAATGCGGATTCGACGCGGTGTTCACCGCGGAGTCCTGGGGATCGGACGCCTACACGCCGCTGGCGTGGTGGGGTGCGGCGACGTCGCGCATCCGGTTGGGCACCGCGGTGGCCCAGCTGTCGGCGCGGCCGCCGACTTCGCTGGCGATGCACGCGCTGACCCTCGATCACCTGTCGAACGGCCGGCACATCGTCGGCCTCGGTGTCTCCGGGCCGCAGGTGGTGGAGGGCTGGTATGGCGAACCCTTCGGAAAACCGTTGGCGCGCACCCGTGAGTACGTTCAGGTGGTTCGTGACGTCCTCGCCCGCGCCGACAAGGTGACGAGTGCCGGACCGCACTATCCGCTGCCGTACCCGGCCGACGCGCCCGGCGCCACCGGCCTCGGCAAGTCGCTCAAACCGATCACACATCCGCTGCGCGCCGACCTCCCGATCTGGCTGGGCGCCGAGGGGCCGAAGAACGTCGCGCAGACCGCCGAGATCGCCGACGGCTGGCTTGCCATCTTCTTCAGCCTCGGGCTCGCCGATCAGTACAACTCCTGGCTCGACGAGGGATTCGCACGTCCCGGAGCACGCCGAAGTCGTGAGGACTTCGAGGTCGCGGCCACGGTGCAGGTCGTCATCACCGACGACGTGGCGTCGGCGATCGAGCGGTACCGGCCGTCGACCGCGCTGTATGTCGGCGGAATGGGCGCCAAGGAGAAGAACTTTCACGCTGAGCTCTACAAGCGCATGGGTTACGGCGACGTGGTCGACGAGATCGTGAGTCTGTTCCTGAGCGGCAAGAAGGCCGAGGCGATGGCCGCGGTCCCCGACGAGATGGTCCGCGAGACGATGCTCGTCGGTACCGCCGACGAGGTCCGCGCGCAGATCAAGGAATGGGAGGGCGCGGGTGTGACGATGCTGATGGTCACCGCGCGCGACACCGAGACGATCCGGCAGTTGGCGACGCTGGTGTAGTCGCCTCATCGCTCGGGCAGCAAGGGGTCAGAGGCTGTCGATGATCTCCGCGAGCGTCTCGTCGGCGAGCGGGAACGGTTGGTAGATCGCGACATCCGTGGCGATGTCGTGCGACCGTGCGCGGATCGTCGCGGCCACATCGCGTGGACTGCCGTGTGCGGCGATGAGTTCGAGGAGTTCGTCGTCGACGAGACCGGCCATCTCCGCCCAGCGGCTCTGCTTCGACAGCAGGTTCAGCTCGGTCTGGAGGTCCCCGTAGCCGTGCATCTCCAGCACCGGTCGATAGGCGGGCGTCGACCCGTAGAAGGACAGGAGACGGCGGGCCGCGTCGACCGAGGTGTCGAACTCCTCCGCGGTGCGACCGGTGGCGACGATGATCTCCGGGACCACCGCGAAGTCCGCGCGGGTACGTCCGGACGCGTCCAGGCCGGCGTCGACGCGCGGCAGGATCGATTCGCGGACGAATCGATCGGTGGTGAACGGCATGACGAGCAGGCCGTCGGCATGTTCGGCGACGGCGCGGGTGAGTCGGGGTCCCAGGGCGCCGACGTAGATCGGTGGCATGCCGTGTGGGTTGGGTCCCGGGTTGAACATCGGGGTCATGAGGCGGTGCCGATAGAACTCGCCGTCGAAGTCCAGCCGGGTGCCGTTCTGCCAGCAGTCGAAGATCGCCCGCAGTGCGGAGACGAACTCGACCATCCGGTCGACCGGCCGCTCGAACGGCACCCCGAACCGCTTCTCGATCTGCGGTCGGATCTGCGTGCCGAGTCCGAGGGTGAACCTGCCGCCGCTGAGCAGCTGGAGGTCGTTGGTCTGATGGGCGACCGTGATCGGATTTCGCGGGAACGCGATGGCGACGTTGGTCATCAGCGCGACGCCGTCGACGCCGGCCGCGCCGAACAGCGGGCTGAAGACGTCATGCGGGCCGTCGAAGGTGAAGATCCCGTCGATCCCGGCGTCTCGCAGTGCCCGGGCGCGTTCGGCCGCCTGCTGCGGACCGAAGAGTGCGGTGTGGATTCTCACCGGTGCTCGGTGGTCCTCACTCGCCGGTGAACTCCGGGGTGCGCTTCTCGGCGAATGCGCGGGGCCCGACCTTGGCGTCCTTCGACTTGAAGACCTTGATGCCGATCTCGGCGTCGATCGCGAAGGCGTCGAGTTCGTGGAGGCCCTCGGTCTCGCGGATGGTCTTGAGGATGCCCTGGACCGCGAGTGGTCCGTTGGCGGCGATCTTCTCGGCCAGCTCCAGAGCCTTGTCCAGTGCCTTGCCGTCGTCGACGACGTGCCCGATGAGGCCGTACTCGAGCGCCTCGCGCGCGGTGATGTGCCGGCCGGTCAGGAGGATGTCACAGGCGACGGTGTACGGGATCTGCCGGACCAGGCGCACGGCGCTGCCGCCCATCGGGTAGAGACCCCACCGTGCTTCGGACACGCCGAACTTCGCGCTCTCGCCGGCGATTCGGATGTCGGTGCCCTGCAGGATCTCGGTTCCGCCGGCGATGGCCGGGCCCTCGACCGCGGCGATGAGCGGCTTGGTCAGGCGACGGCCCTTGAGCAGGGCGGGCAACGACGCGGGGTTCCACGCGCCGGAGTCGACGGTGTCGCCAGGGGCCTGCTTGTTCATGCTCTTCAGGTCGGCGCCCGCGCAGAAGTAACCGCCCGCGCCGGTGAGGATCGCGACCCGGATGTCGGGATCGGAGTCGACCTGGTCCCACGCCTCGGTCATGATCCGCATCATCTCGGTCGAGAGTGCATTGCGCGCCTCCGGACGGTTCATCGTCACGATGAGGATGTGCCCGCGCTTCTCGACGAGGCACTCGGGAGCCTTGTCGGTGACGGACTCGGTGGGGGTGGCTGTGGTCATCGCTGTCTCCCGGTCATATTCCGCACTTGCCCAGAACGATAACACGTTCTAATTTTGAGGCCATGGCCTATACGATCGCCGATCTCATCGAGCATGCCGTCGACCTGGTTCCGGAGCGCGTCGCCCTGGAATCCGGCGATCACGGCCGGACCTACGCCGAACTCGAGGCGCGCTCCAACGCGCTCGCCCACAAGCTCCGCGAACTGGGCGTGCAGCCCGGCGATCGGGTGGGCCTGTACAGCAGAAACACCCTCGAGTCCGTCGAGTCGATGATCGCCGTCTTCAAGGCGCGAGCGGTCATGGTGAACGTCAACTACCGCTACGTCGAGGCCGAGCTCGAGCACATCTTCACCGACTCCGGGATGAAGGTCCTGATCCACGAGCGACGGTACTCGCAACGGGTGTGCAACACGTTACCGAAATCACCGGCGATCGAGCACCGCATCGTGATCGAGGACGGGACGTCGGAAGACCTGTGCTGCGAGGGGCACGACGACGCGATCCGGTACGAGGAGGCCATCGCCGGGGCGCCGTCGGAACGCAACTTCGAGGACCGCTCCAACGACGACCTGTACATGCTCTACACCGGCGGCACGACCGGAAAACCCAAGGGCGTCGTGTGGCGCCAGGAGGATGTGTGGCGCGTACTCGGCGGCGGAATCGACTGGTACACCAGCGAACCCGTGCCCGACGAGTGGCACCTCGCGAAGACCGGTGCCGACGGTGGACAGCTCGTGCGCTACCCGATCCCGCCGTTCATCCACGGCGGCTCACAGTGGGCGATCTTCCAGTCGCTGTTCGCCGGCGGAAAAGCCGTGGTGTACCCCGAGTTCAGCGGTCCGACGGCCTGGGAGATCGTCGAGCGACACAAGGTCAACGTCGTGTTCATCACCGGTGATGCCATGGGGCGCCCGATGGTCGAGGCCCTCGGGCAGGGCAAGGAGTACGACCTGTCGAGCGTCGTCTCGATCGCCTCGTCGGCCTGCCTGTTCTCGCCGAGCGTGAAAGAGCAGTTCCTGGAACGCTTCCCGAACGCCGTCATCGTCGACGCGATCGGCTCGTCGGAGACCGGTTTCGGTGGTCTGGGCATCGTCGCGAAGGGCACACCGCACACCGGGGGCCCACGCGTGAACGCCGACAGCGAGACCCACGTCCTCCGTGAGGACGGTACGCCGGTGGAACCGGGCAGCGGCGAGATCGGGGTGCTCGCACGGTCGGGCCATGTGCCGCTGCGCTATCACAACGACCCGGAGAAGTCGGCGAAGACGTTCAAGGTCTTCGACGGCGTGCGCTACTCGCTGCCGGGCGACCACGCGGTTCTCGAGGCCGACGGCAGCATCACCATGCTCGGCCGCGGATCGGTGTCGATCAACACCGGCGGCGAGAAGGTCTTCCCCGAGGAGGTCGAGGGTGCGCTCAAGGCCCATCCCGATGTGTTCGACACCGTTGTGGTGGGCGTCGCCGACGACCGCTGGGGTCAGCGCGTCGCCGCGGTGATCGCCGCCCGTGACGGGGCACGTCCCTCGCTGGAGAGTCTCAACGACGTCGTGCGCAAGGAGCTCGCGGGCTACAAATGCCCACGCAGCGTCTGGTTCGTCGACGAGATCAAGCGTTCGCCCGCAGGTAAACCCGACTATCGCTGGGGGGCGTCGGTCACCGCCGAGCGTCCCGCCGACGAAGCGCTGTAGCGCCGGAAATGTGACAGAGGCGCTGTAGAGCGCCGGAAACGAGTGAGAGCAATGCGTACAGAACTGGCCGACAGGTTCGGCATCGAGTACCCGATCTTCGGGTTCACCCCGAGCCAGGATGTCGCGGCGGCGATCAGCCGTGCCGGCGGATTGGGTGTGCTCGGATGCGTGCGGTTCAACGAGGCCGAGGAACTCGACGAGGTCCTCGAGTGGATGCACGAGAACACCGACGGCAAGCCGTTCGGCGTCGACGTGGTGATGCCTGCCAAGATCCCGACCGAGGGATCCAAGGTCGACCTGGATTCGATGATCCCGCCGGAGCATCGGGCGTTCGTGGAACGCACGCTCGACGATCTCGGTGTCCCGCCGTTGCCGGGTGGTGATCGCGTGAATGCGGGTGTGCTGGGCTGGCTGCACTCGGTGGCCCGCTCGCATGTCGACGTCGCGATGGAGCATCGTCGTAAGTACGGGCAGATCAAACTCATCGCCAACGCGCTCGGATCGCCGCCGTCGGATGTCATCCAGACCGCGCACGACAACGGGGTGCTGGTCGCCGCCCTCGCGGGCGCGAAAGATCATGCGCTGCACCATGTCGAGGCCGGCGTCGACATCGTCATCGCCCAGGGCTACGAGGGGGGCGGCCACACCGGCGAGGTCACCTCGATGATCCTGTGGCCCGAACTCGTCGACGCGGTCGGCGATACCGCACCCGTGCTCGCAGCAGGCGGCGTCGGCAGCGGACGGCAGATCGCCGCGGCCATCGCGCTCGGTGCGCAGGGCGTGTGGATGGGCACGTACTGGCTGACCGCCGCCGAGTACAAGCTCGGTGTGCCGGAGGGGTCGGACAAGCCGTCGACGGTACAGCAGGCGCTGCTCAAGGCGACGTCGCGCGACACGGTGCGTCGTCGTATCTACTCGGGAAAGCCCGCACGTCTGCTGAAGACGGCGTGGACCGACGCCTGGGACGCCGAGAACGCTCCCGAACCGCTGCCGATGCCGCTGCAGAACCTGCTCGTCGCCGAGGCGCACGCGCGCATCTCGGCGGCCGACGATCCCGACGTCGTCGCGATGCCGGCCGGCCAGATCGTCGGACGCTGCAACGCGATCACCCCGGTCGCCGACCTCATCGCCGACCTCGTCAGCGAGTACGAGGAGGCGGTCGGGCGGATGAACAAGACGCTCGGCGGCTGACTCACCCCGCACACCCACCCCTTTTCGGCAAACCCAGCACCCGCGCGGGTGGTGGAAACGCCGACAAGGGGTGGGTGTGCGTCAGGGGCGGTAGGTGCGACCCTCGCGTCGCCAGGTGGGCGGGCCGGGATCGGATGCCAGGAGGCGCTTCACCGTCTTGAATGTGGCGGTCTCGGGCAGCGAGTCGACGATCCGCACCCGGTGTGGCCATTGCTTCGGGCCGAGATCGTCCTGCGCGGACAGGAACTCGGTGAGTTCCTCGGGGTCCAGGTCACCGTCCGCGACGATCACCGCCTCGATCTCGTCCCCGATCTCCACCGGTATCCCGTGTACCGCGACCTGTCGGATCGTGGGATGCCGCAGCAGGATTCGTTCGATGGGTCCGGTGCCGAGGTTCTCCCCGTCGACGCGCAACCAGTCGCCGAGGCGGCCTGCGAAGTGCAGGTAGCCGCCGTCGTCCACCCAGGCGAGATCGCCGGTGTGGTAGACGCCGCCGCGCATGCGTTCGGCCGTCGCGTCGGGGTCGTTGTGGTAGCCGGCGAACAACCCCGGCCCCGAGGAGTTCACGATCTCACCGATCACGCCGGGCGGTACGGGTTCACCGGTCTCGACGTCGACGACGGCCGTCGGTGCACGAAGCGGACCCAGCGCATCGTGCGGGGTGTCCGGGGTCCGGGTGATCGCGACACCGCCCTCGGTGGAACCGAATCCGTCGACGACGCGGCAGCCGAAGCGGTCGGCGAAGCGTTGCCGATCGGCCGCCGACGCCTCGTTGCCGTACATGATGCGCAATGAGCTCGACGCGTCGTCGGGATGTGGGTCGGTGGCGAGGATGTAGTTGAGCGGCTTACCGACGTAGTTGGCGTAGGTCACGCCGTAGCGGTGGAGGTCGGCGACGAAGCCGCGTGCGGAGAAGTTGCGACGCAACGCGATCGACGCACCACCCGCGACGGCCACGCTCCATCCCGCGATCATCGCGTTCGAGTGGAACATCGGCATCGACAGATAGATGACATCGTCGGCACCGATTCCGAACCGGTCCGCGAGCATCGGTCCGCTGACCGCGAAGGTCCGATGCGTGCAGCGCACGGCCTTCGGATCGCCGGTGGTTCCCGACGTGAAGATCAGCATCAGCAGGTCGTCGGGCGTCGCTTCGACCAGCGGTGCCGCGCCACCCGATTCGATCACCGACGACCACTCCGGACCATCGACGTCGACGACGCGGACGTCACCGAGGTCGACGTCGGCAAGCAGGTCGCGGGTATCGCTGCCACACAGCACGATCTGGCAGTCGGCGCGCGCGACGTCGGCGGCGAGCGCGGCGCCGCGTCGGGTCGTGTTGAGTCCGACGAGGACGAATCCGTGCCGCGCCGCGGCCGCGAACAGGGCGCTGAACTCCGGTGTGTTGGTGAGCAGTACACCGACATGGGGTGGCCGGTCGGGTGACAACCACTCGAGCAGGACGTCCGCCCGGACCGCAGCGCCCTCCAGATGGCGTGCCCACGAGGTGAACTCCTCCTCGAAGTACACGCCGCGGTCGGTGACCTCGCTCAACGGGGCGAGCAGGTCGCCGACCGTCGACACCACCGACCCCGCCGACACCCGGCCCGGCGCGCTCACGCCGGGGTGGCGGCCAACTCGGCGCCGATCGCGCGCACCGACGCCGTCGCCGATCCGTAGGCGAACTCGTTGTGCTTGGCGCGCAGGAAGTATCGATGAACCGGATGGCTGGTGTCGAGGCCGACGCCACCGTGCACGTGGACCGTGGTGTGCGCTACCCGATGCCCGGCCTCCGCGGCCCAGAACTTGGCAGTGGCGATCGCGTTGTGCACCTCGGTGGCGTTGTCCGAGTTCGCCAGCAGCCAAGCGGCCTGGGTGGTCGTCAGCGCGAGACCCTGAGCGTCGATGTAACCGTCGGCGAGACGCTGGGCGACGGCCTGGAAAGAACCGATCGCCCGGCCGAACTGCTCACGCTCACGGGCATATTCGGCGGTCAGCTCGAGCGCGCGTTGCACGACACCCGACTGTTCGGCGCAACAGGCCAGCGTCACCCGTGCCCACAGGGCGCGCGCCACGCCGGAACCCTCGAGCACGGCGTCGGGATCCACCGGCACGTCGTCGAACTCGACCTGCGCGGTCGGTATCAGTCCGGTCGACGGCGCGGCCGTGACCCGGACCCCGGTCGAGTCGGTGCGCACGGCGACCACCACGACGCCATCGGGCCCGACCGCGTCGACGAGCAGCAGATCAGCGGCCTCGGCATAGGGCACGTTGACCTTGACGCCGGACAGTCGCGAACCGTCGGACGAGAGGGAGGTGGTGGGGGAGTCGGTGGGCGAGCCCAGGTCCTCCTCGACGGCCACCGAGACGACGAGACCACCCGAGGCCCCCGAAGCCAACACCTGCTCACGAAGAGCCGTCGACCCGTGCGCGGCGATGACCGGCAGTGCGGCGATCGCATGCGGTCCGAACGGCACCCGCGCGAGAGTCCGGCCGAGTTCGGCTGCGGCGAGTGTGTTCTCGATGATGCCGAGATCGCCGCCGGCATCGCCCGCGTCCTCCGATGTCAACTCGAGCCCCAGCAACCCCGCATTGCCGAGTTGTTGCCAGAGTTCGGCGTCGATCGGTGCGCGTGCGGATTCGAGTTCGGCGACGCGTTCGGGCGTGCTGACGGCGGTGGCGATGTCACGAGCCAGGCCGCTGACGTCGTCACCGGATTCGGGAAGGGAGAAATCCATGGTGTGTGTCTTCCGTGTCGGTCTCGGGGGGGTGATTTCGATACGCCGCGTGGTTTCGATACGCCGCGTGCTCGCTGCGCTCGCTCGGGGCTACTCAACCGGCGGGGGCGGCTCGCTCGGGGCTACTCAACCGGCGGGGGCGGCTCGCTCGTGGCTACTCAACCGGCGGGTGGGATCAGCGACGCTGGTGGGGAAGACCGAGGGCGAGCATGGCGATGATGTCGCGCTGGACCTCGTTGGTGCCGCCGCCGAAGGTGAGGATCAGCGAGGTGCGCTGGAAGCGTTCGAGCCGACCGTTGAGGTGGGCGCCGGGGCTTCCCGCGCGCAGCGTCGCCGCCGGTCCGACGACCTCCATCAGCAACCGGTAGGCCTCGGTGGCGAACTCGGTGCCGTACACCTTGGTCGCCGAGGCGTCGGCGGGGCTCGGCGCCTCGCCCGAACCGGCGATCGAGGCGATCTTCCAGTTGATCAACTTGAGGAATTCGACCTTCGCATGCACCCGGGCGAGATTCTGCTGAACCCACTGGGCGTCGATGAGTCGCTGTCCGTCGCCGGTCTTGGTGTGCTGTGCCCAGGCGATCGTCTCGCGCAGAGCGGTCTGGATCGGTGCCGCGCTGCACAGGGCGACACGCTCGTTGTTGAGCTGGTTGGTCACCAGCGGCCACCCGCCGCCCTCGTCGCCGACGATCGCCGACGTCGGTACCCGCACGTCCTGGTAGTACGTGGCGCTGGTGTCGACCCCCGACATCGTGTGCACCGGGGTGTAATCGAAACCCTCGGCGGTCGTCGGCACGATGAGCACCGAGATGCCCTTGTGCTTCTTGCCGCCTTCCTGCAGCGTCGACGGATCGGTGCGACAGGCGAGCCAGATGTAGTCGGCGTAGGGGACCAGGCTCGTCCACATCTTCTGGCCGTTGATCACGTAGTCGTCGCCGTCGCGGACCGCGGTGGTGCGCAGCGCGGCGAGGTCGGTGCCGGCGCCCGGCTCGGAATAGCCGATGGAGAAGTGCAGCTTGCCTGCCGCGATGCGTGGCAGGAAGAAGGCCTTCTGTTCCTCCGTGCCGTAGTGCATGATCGTCGGCGCCACCGAGTTGATGGTGAGGAAGGGAACCGGGGCACCTGCGATGGCGGCCTCGTCGGTGAAGATGAGCTGATCCATCATCGAGCGGTTCTGGCCGCCGAACTCGGTGGGCCACCCGAGGGCGAGCCAGCCGTCGGCGCCCATCTGCGCAACGACGTCGCGGTAGGCGTCGCCCTCGCCGAGTTCGCCGTCGCCGCCGGACAGCGCCGCGCGGCGCTCCTCGGTCATCAGGGACGAGAAGTAGCCACGCAGCTCCCGCCGGAGCTCGGACTGTTGATCGGTATAGGCGATTCGCATCGAAACTCCATGGGTGGGTGGCTAGCGTCCGAACCCCGCTTGTGGTCAAGTTATGGGGGAAGGCTCGTCTAGTTTCTGAAACACGTTCTAACCTGTTCTGGCAGCCCCGTCAACAGGCGACGAGCCGGTGAGGAGGAGGTTCTGATGCGTATCAAGGCAGATTTCGACCTGTGCGAGTCCAACGCCATCTGTGTGGGGATGGCACCGGACTTCTTCGACCTGGATGATGACGATTACCTGGTCATTCTCCAAGAGGAGATCCCCGCGGACCGCGTCGAGGAACTGCGGCAGGTGGCGGCCAACTGCCCGAAGTCCGCACTCTCGGTCGTCGAGGACTGACAGAGCTGGAACTCCCGTTCGGTTCCATCTGATCGGGAATCATGCTAGAACAGGTTCTAGTTTCAGCTCAGGAGGATGTCGGGTGGGTTACTCGTTGGACGGTCGCGTCGCGGTCGTCACCGGTGCAGGTGCAGGTCTCGGTCGGGCGGAGGCCATCGGTCTCGCCGCAGAAGGGGCCGCGGTCGTCGTGAACGACCTTCCGGCAGCGCTCGATTCGAGCGATGTCATCGACACGATCACCGCGACCGGTGGTCGAGCGATCGCCGTGCCCGGCGACATCAGCGACTCGTCCACCGCGACTGCCATCATGACCGCGGCGACCGAGCAGCTCGGTTCGCTCGACATCGTCGTGAACAACGCGGGCGTGGTTCGCGACAAGATGCTGTTCAACATGACCGACGACGAGTGGGACCTGGTCATCCGCGTGCACCTGCGCGGCCACTTCCTGCTCAATCGCAATGCGGCGTCGCACTGGCGTGCGGCGTCGAAGGCTGCTGGTGGTCCGGTCTACGGCCGGATCATCAACACCTCTTCGGAGGCCGGTCTACTCGGTCCCGAGGGGCAGGCCAACTACGGTGCCGCCAAGGCCGGCATCACCGCGCTCACGCTGTCCGCGTCGCGTGCACTCAAGCGTTACGGCGTTCGCGCCAACGCCATCTGCCCGCGCGCGCGGACCGCGATGACCGCGGACGTCTTCGGAGAGGCGCCCAGCGATGGCGTGGATCCGCTCGATCCAGCACATGTGGTCCGTCTCGTGACCTACCTCGCCGGCCCCGAAGCCGACGGCGTCACCGGACAGGTGTTCGTCGTATACGGCCCCAAGGTCACCCTCATGGCGGCACCCACGATCGACGAGGTGTTCACCGCCGACGGCGATGCGTGGGACTCGGAGGACCTGGCCAAGACTCTCACCGGCTACTTCGCCGACCGAGATCCGGGACGTACGTTCTCGGCAAGCGCTCTGGTCAACTGACTTAATCGCCGGGATTCTGCGTGATAGGTTTCGCGATGGTGCGAGGGTGAAGGGGGTCCGCTGGTGCTGAACAAACTGGCAACACCCCTCGGGGGGATCGGGGATTTCGTCGCGCTCGGCGTCGATTCGGCGCGTGAGCTCTTCCGTCGTCCGTTCCAGTGGCGGGAGACAGTCGAACAGTCGTGGGCCATCGCCCGGGTGTCGATGGTGCCGACCTTGCTCGTCGCAATCCCGTTCACGGTGCTCGTGAGCTTCACCTTGAACATCCTGCTGCGCGAGATCGGTGCGCAGGATCTGTCCGGTGCGGGCGCGGCCCTGGGCACCATCACCCAGATCGGCCCGATCGTCACCGTGCTGATCGTCGCAGGTGCGGGTGCCACGGCCATCTGCGCCGACCTCGGCGCCCGCACCATCCGCGAAGAGATCGACGCGATGAAGGTGCTCGGCATCAACCCGATCCACCGTCTCGTCGTCCCGCGCATCGTGGCGTCGACGGGCGTCGCCCTCCTGCTGAACAGCCTGGTCTGCACCATTGGCATCGGTGGCGGTTTCGTCTTCTCCGTATACCTCCAGGACGTGAACCCGGGCGCCTTCGTGGCCAATCTGACCCTGCTCACCGGCTTTGGCGAGCTGATGATCTCCATGGTCAAGGCCGCCTTGTTCGGCCTCTTCGCCGGCATGGTCGGCTGTTACCAGGGACTCAACGTCAAGGGAGGCGCGAAGGGTGTCGGCGATGCCGTCAACGAGACCGTCGTGTACTCGTTCATGGCACTGTTCGTCGTCAACGTCGTCGTCACCGCCGTCGGACTCAAAGCAACGGCGGGCTGAGCGATGGTACTTCCGTTCACCACCCGCTTCCGGACCGCGCGCGTCGCGGTGAAACGAGCCGGCGAGGACTGGGACCAGATCGGCGATCAGGCACTGTTCTACTGGGACAGCATCGTGTCGATCCCCCGTGCGCTCAAGCAGTACAAAAAGGAGACCCTCCGGCTCATCGCCGAGATCTCCATGGGCACAGGGGCACTCGCCATGATCGGCGGCACCGTCGTGGTCGTCGGCTTCCTGACGCTGTTCACCGGTGGCACCATCGCCGTCCAGGGCTACAGCTCGCTGGCCAACATCGGCGTCGAGGCCCTCACGGGCTTCTTCTCCGCGTTCATCAACGTGCGTATCGCGGTGCCGGTGATCTCCGGGATCGCGCTGGCCGCGACCATCGGCGCCGGCGCGACCGCGCAGCTCGGCGCCATGCGGGTGTCGGAGGAGATCGACGCCCTCGAGACGATGGCCATCTCCTCGATCCCGTATCTGGTCAGCACCCGCATCGTCGCCGGTCTGATCGCGATCATCCCGCTGTACGCGTTGGCGTCCCTGGCATCGTTTCTCGCGAGCCGCTCGGCGACGGTGTTCCTCTACGGACAGTCGCCGGGTGTGTACGACCACTACTTCGACACCTTCCTGATCCCGTCGGACATCCTGTGGTCGTTCGTGCAGGCCATCTGTATGGCCGTGGCGGTCATGCTCATCCACACCTATTACGGGTACAACGCCTCCGGCGGTCCGGTCGGCGTGGGCGTCGCGGTCGGCAACGCCGTTCGTGCCTCGCTGGTCGTGGTCGTCGTCATCACCCTGCTCACCTCCCTCGCCATCTACGGCGCGGACGGCAAGTTCAACCTGGCGGGCTGAGCGATGAGCAAGAGACAAGAACGGACACGGACCACCCGTCGCCTGGCGGCAGTCGTCATGGTCTCGGCGCTGCTGGCCCTGATCATCGGCGCCAGCGCGTCGTTCCTCGGCGCGTTCAAGGGAACCCAACAGGTCACGCTCGTCGCACCGCGCGCCGGCCTGGTGATGAATCCCGACGCCAAGGTCAAACTGCGCGGGGTCGAGGTGGGGCGGGTCGGCGAGATCACCGAACGCGGCGGCGACGCGATCCTCACCCTGGACATCGCCGACAGCGAGATGTCGAAGATCCCGGGTAACGTGGTCGCCGACATCAAGTCCAACACCATCTTCGGCGCCAAGGCCGTCAACTTCGTCGTCCCCGGCGAGGCCGAGGGAGAACTCACCGCGGGCGCGGTCATCCCCGCCGACCGCGTGGTCGTCGAACTCAACACCGTCTTCCAGCAACTCGTCTCGGTGCTCGCCGACCTGCAGCCCGAGAAACTCAACGCCACCCTCGGTGCGGTCGACACCGCGTTGTCGGGTCAGGGTGAGGACATCGGTGTGGCCCTGGAGCAGCTGACCACGCTGCTGGGCAAGACCAATCCGCACCTGCCGGCGCTGAACCGGTTGTTCCGAGAGGGGGCGACCGTCACCAACGTCTACGCGGACTCGATGCCGGACCTGATGCGCACCGTCGACAACTTCACCGTCGTCGGAAACACATTGGTGGACAACACCTCCAACCTCGACGCGCTGCTGATCAACGCCACCGGGATGGCCAACACCATCGACGGTGTCATCGCGCCGACCAAGAAGACGCTCATCGGCGCGCTGTCGGATCTCAATCCCATTGCTGCGCTGCTCGGTTACAACTCGCCGGGCATCAAGTGCTTCCTCACCGCGGGGGCCATCGCCTCGGAGGTCGCCAAACCGTTCATGGGTGGCCGCAACGGCATGCTGATGCTCGACGCCGGACTGTTCCCCGGCAAGGACCCCTACGCCTACCCGTATGACCTGCCCAAGGTCGGGGTCGAGGCACCGCCCACCTGCGCCGGTGGTCTCTCCGACCCGGGCAGTACCGAACACGCCCCGTTCTTCGTGGGCGACAACGCTCCTCAGCCCTACGAGCCCAGGACCAAGCCGAAGGTGAACTCGAAGAAGCTGTTCCAGATCCTGTTCGAAGAGCCGCCCCGTGGATAACCGCGCACGCGCGTTCCGCGCGACCCTCATCAAACTCGGCGCGTTCACCGTCGTGATGATCCTGGTGTTCGTCGCGCTGGTCGTGGTTTTC
This sequence comes from Gordonia sp. GONU, assembly GCF_024733855.1. NCBI lineage: Bacteria > Bacillati > Actinomycetota > Actinomycetes > Mycobacteriales > Gordoniaceae > Gordonia > Gordonia sp. GONU. Next base: position 84,780 of record NZ_JANRHB010000002.1, on the reverse strand, counting down.
AGCCGGTACCGCTCCGGGGCGTCGAACGAGTTCTCCGCGGTCTTCACCAGCGCATCGGCGATGAAGTCGGGCAGCAAGGTCAAGATCGCCGGCGTCGAGGTCGGTTCCGTGGGCGGTGTGGAACTGAACCGGGCAAACGAGGCCGTGGTCACCTTCTCCGTCGACGAGCAGTACCCGCTCCCGAAATCCGTTCGGGCACTGATCCGGTACGAGAACCTCACCGGCGACCGGTATCTCGAACTCCAGCAGGGGACCGGTGACACCTCGAGCTTCCTCGGCGACGGTGCGCAGATCCCGATCACCCAGACCGAACCGGCACTCGACCTCGACAAACTCGTCGGTGGTTTCAAACCGCTGTTCCGGACCCTCAACGCCGACGACGTCAATGCGCTCACCAGCTCGCTGATCGCGGTCTTCCAGGGCCAGGGCGGGGCGCTGAACACCCTGCTGGCCAACACCGCGTCGTTCACCGATGCACTCGCCGACCGCGACCAGTTGATCGACAGCGTCATCAACAACCTGAACACGACACTCGCGACCCTCGACGGCGACCGCGCGGGACTCGACACCAGCGTGGACCTGCTGCAGCAGTTGGTGACCGGCCTCGCCGAGCAGAAGGGCACGATCGGCAATGCCCTCACCCAGACGTCGCGGGTCACGAACGGTCTCGCCGATCTGCTCTCGACAACCCGTCCCACGCTGCAGTCGATGGTCGCCAACACCGGTCGGGTGTCGGAGGAGCTGCTGGCCGCCGAGCCATTCGTCCGCAATCTGCTGACGCGCCTGCCGGAGGATTACAAGACCTTGTCGAACCTGGGTTCCTACGGTGCCTGGCTGCAGATCTACTTCTGCCGCATCCGACTACTGCTCCCCGCGCCGGGCGGACAGACGATCATCTACACCTCGAACAACGTCATGGGCGACACCACCCGCGCGGGCGGAAGGTGTGACGGCTCATGAGTCTTCCCTTCGGCGGCATGTTCTCCAGCCGCAGAACCGAATCCGACGAGGCCGACATCGCGCGCGAGCAGAAGCGCGGCGGACGCACCCGGGCGCAGGTGGGTGTCATCGGCATCGTGGTGATCGCGCTCGTCGTCATCACCGCCATGCAGATGGACAAGCTGCCGTACCTGGCACCCATCAGCACCTACAGCGCCTACTTCGACGACGCCGGCGGACTCGCCAAGGGCGACATCGTGGTGGTGTCGGGCGTGCAGGTGGGCACGGTGGAGGGCATCGAACTCGCCGGCACCGACCAGGGCACCAAGGTCAAGGTCTCGTTCCGGATGAACGACGAGGTCGAGATGGGCGACGAGACGCAGGCCGCCATCCGCACCGAGTCCGTGCTGGGCCGGCGCAACCTCACGGTCATCCCGCACGGCGGCGAACGGATCAAGCCGGGGGGATCGATCACCCTCGGCAACACCATCGCGCCGTATTCGTTGCAGGACGCACTCGAAGGCGCTACCGACACGATCTCGGGGACGAAGACCGACCAGTTGAACACCGCGCTGAACACGCTGTCGGTGACTTTCTCCGAGACACCCGACCAGGTGCAGGGCGCGGTCGACGGCGTCGCCCGGCTGTCGAAGGCCGTGGCCGACCGCGACCAGGAACTCCGTGCCCTGCTGGCCAAGGCCAATCAGGTCAGCAAGATCGTCGGAGACCGCAACGACCAGATCAACCGGCTGCTCATCGACGCCAACGCCCTGGTCGGCGAGATCGAGATGCGGAGATACGCGCTCAACCAGCTGATCAAGGGCATCGGCGACGTGACCGCTCAGTTGCGTGGCTTCATCGCCGAGAACAACGCACAGCTGACGCCGGTGCTCGAGAAGTTCGACCGGGTGGCGACGATCCTGACCGACAACGAGAAGAACCTGAAGGAGACGATCGATCGGCTCGGGCCTTTCGCCAACACCCTGGGCGAGGCGGTGGCGTCCGGTCCGAACTTCGACTCCCTGGTGGGCCTCAACAGCTTCGGCGACTACACCGCGACCTTCCTGAACGCGCTGCGCGGACGCTACCCGCAGGTCTGGCAGTCGCTGATGTATACCGGCTTCCCGTTGATCCCGGACTACTACAAGCTCGGTCCCCCCGACGGCACGGACTCGCCACGCGGCCCGCTGCCATCCCCGACCTATCCCACGCCGGCGCCGACCACGAGAGGGCGGTGAACATGACCATCGGACGCAAGGTGCTGCTCGGTGTGCTCGCCGTGGTACTCGTGATCGCCCTGGTCGTCGTCGGCTGGACGGTCTTCCTCCGGTCCACGACGAACACCTTCACCGCCTACTTCGGATCGGTCGCGAGCCTCTACGAGGGTGATCCCGTGCGGGTCCTGGGTGTGAACGTCGGCCGGGTCTCGAAGATCACGCCCCGCGAGAACGACGTGAAAGTCGAACTGCGCGTGGACAAGAGCGTCGACATCCCGGAGGACGCGAAGGCGGTCATCGTTGCGCAGAGCCTGGTGTCGGGGCGTTTCGTCCAGCTGACCCCGGTCTACTCGGGCGGCCCGGTGATGTCCGACGGCTACGACATCCCGATGGATCGCACGGCGGTCCCGATGGAATGGGATGACATCAAGGCCCAGCTCACGAAGCTGACCGAGGCGATCGGTCCGGAGGGTCCCGACCAGGGCTCGGCGGCCAGGGCGGTCAACGTCTTCGACGAGAATCTCGAGGGCAACGGCGCCGCGATCAACAAGTCGATCCGCGAGGTCTCCGACGTCATCGGCACCCTCGCCGCCGGCCGGGGAGATCTGTTCTCGACGATCCAGAGTCTGCAGAAGCTGACCGACGCGCTGTCGGGCAGCCACGAGCAGCTCGTGCAGTTCAACGGCCGGCTCGCCTCGGTGAGTTCGGTTCTCGCCGACAACACCACCGAGCTCGACGAGGCGCTCAAGGGCCTGGACTCGGCGATGACCGACGTGCAGGGCTTCATCGACACCAACAAGGACGCACTGGCCTCGTCGGTGGAACGGCTGCAGGCGACCACCAAGATCGTCGCCGACAAGAACGAGCAGGTCGAGGGCGTGCTGCACTCCGCGCCCAACCAGCTCGCGAACTTCTACAACATCTACAACCCGCTCTCCGGCTCGCTGTCGGGCGTCTTCGGCCTGGGCAACGGCACCAACCTGATCACGCTGCTGTGTGGTTCGATGGATGCCACCAACCGTCCGGGAACGTCGATGCAGGACATCGACAAATGCGTCGAGATCCTCGCGCCGGTGCTGTCGTCGATCTCGATGAACTACCCGCCCTTCCTCACCAACCCGGTGCAAGGAACCAATGCGCTGCCGAGTCAGCTGCAGTACCAGAATGCGAACGTGAAGGCGCGGGCGCAGGCCGGCGTGCGGCGCATCGACAACGAGACGCGGCGGGACAACGCCGGTTCGCCGCTCGGAAACCTCCTGGTGCCGTTCGGGGGTGACCGATGACCTCGGCACGCCTACGCGGCGGACTGGCCGCAGGCGCGGTGGCGCTCACCGCGCTCCTCGCCGGATGTTCTTTCGACGGACCGAATTCGCTGCCCGTGCCGGGTGCGGAGGGGACCGGCGGCGGCTCCTACCAGATCACCGCCCTCATCCCGTCCGCCGCCGGACTGGTGAACAACGCCCCGGTCCTCATCGACGATGCGAACGTCGGCAGCGTCGGCGACATCGCGGTGAAGGACTGGAACGCACAGGTGACGATCCGTCTGAACGACGGCGTCATCGTCCCGCGCGGTTCGCATGTGATGGTCGGGATGACCAGTGTGTTGGGCTCGACGCACCTGGAGATAGTCCAGCCCGCCGAACCGGAGGGCGGACGCCTCGAAGCGGGCGACGAGATCCCGCTGACCAAGTGTCCCGAACAGTCCAACATCGTCACCGATCCCAAGGTGCCGACGGTGCCCGACATCAATGCCGCGCAACAGGTCGCGGCGTGCACCTACCCGAGCACCGAGCAGGTGCTGAGCTCGCTGTCGGTGGTCCTCAACGGCGGCGGGCTGTCGCAGGTGGGCGACATCGTGCACGAGATGAGCCAGGTGTTCGGCGGACGTGAGACGCAGATCAAGAAACTCATCCCGCGGCTGACCACCCTGGTTGCGGATCTGAATGCCCAGAAGGACAACATCATCCGCGCCACCGAGGGGCTTGATCGCCTGTCCCGCACGATGAACGAGCAGAAGGACACGATCGAACGAGCGCTGGACGCGAGCCCGCAGATCCTGCAGCTGCTCGTCGACCAGCGTCAGCAGTTCCTCGACACCCTCGCCTCGGTGTCGAAACTGTCGAAGACCGCCAACGACATCCTCGGCGCCAACTCCGAGGACATCGTCACGATCGTCAAGGGAATCGAACCCGCCCTCGATCAGCTGCAGGCCTCGGGACCGGCGATGACGCAGTCGCTGAACATCCTGCTGACCTTCCCGTTCTACGAGCCGACCATCCGCCAAATCGTCAAGGGCGACTTCGTGAACTCGGATCTGACCCTCGACCTCACGGTGGACCGGCTGAGCGAGACGATGTTCGCCGGCCTGGGCGTCACCGGCCCAGAAGGCGTGTTCGGCCGCCCGGCCGGTGCGGCCGCTCGCGGACTCAACCCCTTCACCGCGCCGTTGATCCCGGGTGGTGAGAAGCTTCCCGACACCGCGGAACCGGTTCCGGCCAATCTCATTCCACCGGTGCAGGTGCCGTCGCCCACGGCGCCGCCGACGGTGCCCTCGTATGCGGGAGGTGGGCGCTGATGAAGATCACTCGATTCGTCCGGATCCAGCTGATCATCTTCTCGATCGTCACCGTGATCGCGATGGTCGCGATGGCGCTGTTCTACATCCGGATCCCGTCGATGTTCGGCGTGGGCAGCTATCGGGTGCAGCTGAACATGGAGACCAGCGGCGGCCTGTACCAGAACGCCAACGTCAGCTATCGCGGCGTCTATGTCGGCAAGGTCGACTCGGTCAAGCTCACCGACGACGGCGTCGCGGCGACGCTCGTCATCGACAACGGCACCGACATCCCGGCGTCGGCGGTGGCATCGGTGCGCAGCGTCTCGGCGATCGGTGAGCAGTTCGTCGAGTTCACCCCGAACAAGAACCCGCCGGCCGACGCTCCGACCGGGTACCTCCACGACGGCACCGAGGTCACCGTCTCCGAGGTCCCCGTGGAGATCTCGACCATGCTCGACCAGGCCGACGCGATGCTGCAGGAGATCGGCGACACCAAACTCCGGTCGCTGGTCGACGAATCCTTCGTCGCCTTCAACGGCACCGGTGAAGCGCTGCAGCGGCTCCTCGACTCGATGACCCTGTTCATCGGCGAGGCCAACAACAACACCGACACCACCATCGCACTCGTCGAGCAGGGGGCTCCGCTGCTGGCGACGCAGTCCCGCACGGCCGACGACATCCGGGCGTGGACCCGTGACGTCACCGCGTTCACCGACCAGCTGCGGGCCGATCGTCCCGAGATCGGCGACATCCTCCGCAAGGGGCCGTCGACGACGTCGAAGGCACAGAAACTGTTCGAATCGCTCGGCGGTTCGTACCCGTTGCTGGTGTCGAATCTGGGCACGATCGCCCAGACCCAGGCGATCTACCTGCCGAACTGGAAGCAGATCCTGGTGCTCTATCCGCGTCTGATGAACTCACTGATCACCGCCCTGAACACCGGCACCAACAACTACGGGCCGAATGTGAACTTCTCGCTGGGCTTCCAGGACCGGCCGGTGTGCAACATCGGCTTCCTGCCCAAGGAGGAGTGGCGGTGGCCGTCGGCGCAGACCGCGCGCGAGCTGCCGCCGGGAATGCTCTGCCGGGTGCCGCAGAACTCCAACGTCGCCGTGCGCGGCGCCCGCAACTACCCGTGTGCGGAGTTCCCGGGCCGCCGCGCGACGACGCCGGCCGAGTGCCGCACGGGCTACAAACCGCTGCCGGGATCGGTCGATCCGTTCCAGAGCGGTCTTCCGTTCGGCTTGAAATGGCAGCCGGCGTCCTCCGGTACCGTGACACCGGGCACACCGAAGGACTTCACCCCGGAGCCCGCGGTGTACGCCACGACATACGATCCGGAGTCGGGCAACTTCATCGGACCCGACGGCAAGACGTACAACGCCGGCACGGGGAGTGAAGGGCAGGGACAGAGCAGTACATGGCAGACGATGATCAGCAGGACGGTCAGTCCGTGACGCCTGACGGCACCACGTCGACCCCGGTCACCACGAGCCCGGCCGGCACGGCACCGAGTCGCACCGCCCAGACCGACCGTCGGAAGCCGACGAGGCCGGTCCGGTCGGCGCCGATCCGACGTGGCCGCCCGGCCGGAAAGAAGCCCGCGGAGCAGACCCCGGTTACCGAGACCCCCGTTGCCGAGACCGCCGCCGCCGAGACCCCGGTCGAGTCGGCCGAGGAGACGACGACCCCCGCAGTGCCACTCGCCGAGCCGGACGCCGGGTCGGAGATCGCTCCCGATCCCTCCGAGGTCGAGAAGACGGTCAGCTACCGCGAGCGACGTCGGGCACGTCTGGCGTCGAAGTCCCCGGAGAAGGCCGGCAAGGGCAAGGTTCGCTACCGCGGGTCGGGCCGGCGATCGCCGCGGGCCGTGGTCGGCGTCGTCGTCGCGATCGTGGTCATCGTCGTCTGCGCGGTGGCCTCGGTGGTGTTCGCGCTGGGCATCGCCCGGCAGAACGAGCAGAACGATCTGCGGGCGGAGTACTCGGCGTTCGCCTCGCAGGTGCTGATCAACCTGACGAGCATGAATCCCGACACCGTCGACCAGACGCTGAGGTCGGTGCAGGACGACACCAGCGGCAAGGTCAAGCAGGAAGTGCAGAACAACATCCAGCAGGTCGCCTCGCTCGTGCGGGACGGCAAGCTCGAGACCAAGTCGATCATCCTCAGTTCGGCGGTCACCAAGGCCGAACCCGACGAGGGTTCGGTGATCATGGTGTTCGGCTGGCATCAGCAGTCGCTCGACGGCCAGACCCCCGCCCAGGACAAGGTGTTCCGCTGGCGTGTGGACATGACCCGGATCAACGGCGACCTGAAGATGACGGATTTCGAGTGGGTGGCGTGATGGCAGGCAAGACATCCGGGCTCAGCAAGGCGCGCCTGGGATTGATCGTGCTGGCCGTCCTCGTGGTGGCGACCGTCGCGGCCACCGCGTTCCTCGGCTACCGGTACACCCAGGGCCGTGCGGAGGAGGAAGCGCGCGAATCCTCGCTCGCCACCGCCCGCGACTACGCGAACACCATGTTCGGGTACAACGCCGGGAACGTCAGCGATCACATCGACCAGTCGATGAGCGTGCTCACCGGCCCGGCCAAACCCGAGTACACCAAGCTGATCACCGAGAACAACCTGGCCGCGGAGGTTCGCAAGCAGCAGGTCGTCTCGGAGGTCACCATCCAGGACGCCGGCGTGGTCACCAACACCGCGGACACCTCGCAGGTGCTGATCTTCATGAACCAGTCGGTCACCCGTGGCCAGAAAGAACTCGTCAGCATCAACCCGTCGCGGCTGACCTTCGACATGGAACGCCAGGGCGGGCGCTGGATGATCAACCACATCGAGGTCATCACCGACGACACCTTCCGCTCCAAGCTCGAGGTCGTCGAGTCCCTGCCGCCTGATGCCAAGCCGGTGCCCGGACAGTCGCCGGCGCCCTCCCCGGCCCCGGCAGCGCCGCCGGCCCCGGGACCGGGCGCACCCGCAGTACCCGTGCCCTGATCCACGCCGTCCGCCCCTGCTGATCGAGCCGCGTGCCCCGATCGAACCGGTGTCGAGCGCAGGGCGGAGCCGTGTCGAAAATCCCGTTGCGGGACGCCGAGAGCGGGCGTAGTTTCGCGGTTACACAGGGAAGGAGGTGGTCTGATAGTGATTTCTCATCGGACATGTGAGGTGACCATCCGTTAGCAGCTGACCGTGTGGCATTCGTGTCGCCGGAGGTGGGTCACCACCTCATCAGCGCCAACGAATACCAGGTGGTCACCCGGCCCCCGCATCCCGACCCGGTCCGGTCGGCACGAGGCTCGTTCGAGCGATGTGGGGGCCGTTCCGTGTCTCGGGCCCTCTTGTCCGGCCACCACTCGTTCCCGGCACCACGGCCATCGGTGATCCGCGTAGCGCACTACTCGTGAGGCCCGGCTCCAGTGGGAGTGAACTGGAGCAGTCCACCGTTGTACGTGCCACGAATACCTGCCAGAGGGACACCGGCCAGAGGGAGAGAACGATGGTCACCACGAACGCTGTCCGTGAAGACCCGATCGAACCCGGTCTCGACGGCCCTGACACCAATGAAGCGGCCGACCGCGACAGCCATTGGGAAGACGGCTACTGGGGCCCGGGCGACACGGATTTCGGAACCGCGACACCACCGCGTTTCGCCTTCGCCGATCCCCACGCCGCCGGGCTCTTCCACGCGGAGGGCGAGCACGTCACGATCCACAACCGGGGTGGCGACTCCGCGGCCGCCGTCCTCTTCCTCGACGGCCGCGTCGAACTCCGTCCGCTCGGCCCCGGCGAGGCGATCACCTTGCCCGGCGAGGACTCGTTCACCTATGTACAGGCACCCCGTAGAGCCGACGGTCGTCCGGTGATCTACGGAGGGGTGTGGGTCCACCAGGGTCGCGCGATGCCGGTGACCATCCCGATCCCGTCGGAGCGGGAGTTCCTCGCCCAGCGCTACCTCACCCCGTGGAGCGCCGACTGGGTCGGCGGCCTCGCCGGCTGTCGGCTCCGGGATCCCGCGGAGGACCACATCTCCTACCAATACCGTTCGGGGGGAACGACATTCACGGTCCGTAATGCCGGTGACGCCTGGATCGCGGTTGTGCATCGGACCGGGACGGAGTACAGCGTCGTCGAGTGCGGTCCGCATGAGCGGGTGGACTTCCCGGTCTCCCCGCACTCCGCCTGCAGTGACGTGTTCTCGGTCGTGGGACTGCGACTCGACGGCTCACCCGGACGCGGTCCGTACATGTCGGCGTCCGGGACGGTTCATCCCGGGTGGGCGGGACGGCCGGGGGTGGCCACGGCCTACGGATCGGTCGTCATCATGCTGGGGGCCCTGGTCTACAGCGCTCTACCGAAGCGGAATCTGTATCTGGCCTTCTCGGATCGCCGGCGCGGTTGCGGACGGGTGCACCGCTGAGAGGACGGCGACGGGAGATGTCCGGTCAGCCGACGTGGCGGCGGAGCTTGGCCGAGAGCCGGGGGATGAGGTCGCCGTCGGTGTCGACGCGCTCCTCGACGTAGGCCAGGTCGCCGTCGGGGACCAGACCATAGAGGCGCTTCGCCCCGCCGGCGCGGCGGCCGGACTGGGACTTGATGACGACGTCGGTCGCCAGCTCCCACGAGGTCTGGTTGAGGGGAGTGCCGTAGAAGAGCTCGACCGAACCCTCGGCGTGGGCGAGCAGCAACTCGATGGTGTCGTCCTCGCCGATACGCCAGAAACCGGATTCGCGGAGGTCTGGTCGGACGAAGACGGCGTCGTCGTCGATAACCCACGAGCGCGACTCCCAGGTGAGGAAGTTCTGGCCGTCATGCGAGACGACGATCTGCTGCGCGAAGTGGTAGTCGGTGTCGGTGTCCGCGTCGTGGCCTTCGCCCTCGCCGCGCCAGACACCGACCAGCGGCAGAAGCGCCAGCAGACCGGGATGGAGATCGGCGCCCAGACGAAGGTTCGCGGTGTCGGCGGGCAGCGGGAGGTCGTCCCAGGTGGGGACGTTGCGCTCGCGGCTGCCGGACTCGACGGCCCGTGCCTCGGCCTGGCTTATCGCCTCATCGCCGGAGCGATGAGCGACACCGTCGCCCATGGGCACGGAGCCGGCAGGCTCGTCCGCGGCTCCACCGGTTCCCGGGTGGGACGTCACGACTCGTCGGTGACCAGGCGGTAGAGGGTGTAGACACCGAACCAGGTGATCAGCACGGCGGCCAGGATCAGCAGGATTTCGAAGAAGAGGACCACGAAGCAAATTCTAACCCGGGCTCCTGCGGAGGGTTCAGCGGGTGCCCTTCGAGACGCTTCGCTCCTCAGGGAACGGATCGGTGCTCCGGCAGGCGCTCCTCAGGGAACGGATCGGTGCTCCGGCCGGCGCTCCTCAGGGAACGGATCGGTGCTCCGGCAGGCGCTCCTCAGGGAACGGATCGGTGCTCCGGCAGGCGCTCCTCAGGGAGCGGATCGGTGCTCCGGCAGGCGCTCCTCAGGGAGCGGATCGGTGCTCCGGCAGGCGCTCCTCAGGGAGCGGATCGGTGCTCCGGCAGGCGCTCCTCAGGGAACGGATCGATGCTCCGGCAGGCGCTCCTCAGGGAACGGATCGGTGCTCCGGCAGGCGCTTCTCAGGGAGCGGATCGGTGCTCCGGCAGGCGCTTCTCAGGGAGCGGAAGAGGTCCCGGAAACGACGAAACCCGGTCACCGCAGTGCGGTGACCGGGCGGCGTCGTGAGGTCTCGGACACCCACGACGAGGAGTGCATCACTTGGAGACGGTGATGTCCTGCTCGTGGATGCCGGGGCCCTCGGGGCTGATCGACGCATCGCCGTTGCCGACGGACGAGAGGGCGCGAAGCGTCCAGGTGCCGGGGGCGGCGAAGAATCGGAAGTCGCCGGTCGGCGAGGCGACGACCTCGGCGGTGAACTCACCGGTCGAGTCGAGCAGACGCACGAAGGCGCCGGCGACCGGGTTGCCCGAGCCGTCGGTGACCTGCCCGGTGAGGACGGTCTCCTTCTCCACGTCGACGCCGGCAGGCAGCTTCTGTCCCTGCTTGGGTGCAGCACACATAGTTGTTACTTTCCTTCTCCGAGTTCGATCGGCGCGCCGACCAGCGAGCCGTATTCGACCCAGCTTCCGTCGTAGTTCTTGACGTTCTTCTTGCCGAGCAGCTCGGTCAGCACGAACCAGGTGTGGCTCGAGCGCTCGCCGATGCGGCAGTACGCGATGGTCTCGCGGCTGTCGTCGAATCCCTTGCCCGCGTAGAGAGCGGTGAGCTCTTCGTCGGACTTGAAGGTGCCGTCTTCGTTCGCCGTGGTCGACCACGGGATGTTGATGGCGCCGGGGACGTGGCCGCGCTGCTGTGCCTGCTCCTGCGGGAGGTGCGCCGGCGCGAGGATCTTGCCGGAGAACTCGTCAGGGCTGCGCACGTCGACCAGGTTCTTGGTGCCGATGGCGTCGATGACCTCGTCGCGGAACGCGCGGATGCTCAGGTCGGGCGAGGAGGCCTTGTACTCGGTGGCCGGGCGGGTGACCGCATCCGAGGACAGCGGACGGCCGTCGAGCTCCCACTTCTTGCGGCCGCCGTCGATCAGCTTGACGTCGTTGTGGCCGTACAGCTTGAAGTACCAGTAGGCGTAGGCCGCGAACCAGTTGTTGTTGCCGCCGTACAGGATCACCGTGTCGTCGTTGGCGACGCCACGCTCGGACAGCAGCTTCGAGAAGCGATCGGCGTCGACGAAGTCGCGGCGGATTCCGTCCTGCAGGTCCTGCTTCCAGTCGAGCTTGATGGCGCCCGGGATGTGGCCGCCGTCGTAGGCCGAGGTGTCCTCGTCGACCTCGATGAAGACGGTCTTGTCGGCATTGAGGTTCTGCTCAGCCCATTCGGCGCTGACCAGGACGTCGGAGCGTGCCATGTCTGGTTCCTTTCGGATGGATATCTGGTGGTGGATGGATCTGTGTGGCGAAACAGCGGCGAGGCGCGGACGGACGCCCGCGGGCTCTGATCTGTGATGAGCGAGGAGGCGTGTGAAGAGAGGACTCAGGCCTCGGTGAAGACGCACCCCGTCGTCATCGGCGGTGCGCAAGATGCGGCTGCAGGGCAGCGCATGTAGGGCACACCGTCAGCGGTGCGTGCGACAGCAACAATCGGCGACACGACAGAAGTCGATCGCCCGGCGGCGTGTGAGCAAGTACTCACGGCGCTGTTGCATGCCCACGAGGGTACAACAGTGCCGATCGGAGTCCGAACCCCCGGGTGGACTGCGCTCTGACCAGCGCGGAAAGGCCCCGGGTGGAGCGGTGTGCGCTGGGTCCGGCGGGTGTCAGAACCGGCCGGGCCGGAGGCCGGCCGGGCCGGAGTCGGCGACGAGTTGCACGTCGCCGCCGAAGCTCTCCGCGCGTTGGGCCACGAGTCCCCAGGCCATCGGGAGCGGGGGGAGCACCATGCTGAAACGGTCGAGTACAGCCGCGCGCATCTCCTCGGGGACGTCGGCGTCCACGTGTCGTTCGGGTCCGGTGTAGAAGTCGGTGGCCCGGATCTCCAGTGCGCCGTCGGTGACCGAGAGGTCGACCGCGACGCTGACCCGAACCTTCGGCCCGGTGAACGAGGACGCCGACGGGGGATCATCGGCGGCGAGACCGGCGTCCGGCGGCAGGGCGACCGTGCCGGTGAAAACGACACCCTCCGAACGGGAGACGACGCCGTCCTGGGGGCCGCCGCCCCCGGCCTTGCCGTCTGGGGCGGGCGTGCTGACCGTCAGATCGGTGATACGCAGATAACGCGCGAGGGTGACCGCGTCGAGGCGGGTGTAGACCGAGATCGACGAGGTGTGCAGAACATCACTCCCGGTGAAATCCCCTCGTTCCGGGCCCTGGAAACGGCCGAGTGTGGCGCCGAGTTCGCCTCGGCAGATGCCGCGGGCGGGTTCGCAACCGGGTAGTTCGACACCGCGAGCGGCGATCGTCGCCCCGGAGTAGTCACCCTTCGACGCCTGGGTGAGGAACGGGAACCCGGCGAGTGTCACCTCGGGATCGAATGGGACGCGCGGTGATTCGGCGAGGGCACGGGCGAGTCGGTGCTCGCTGCGAATGGCCGCGCCGATGTCGACGAGCAGTACCGATGCGGCGGCGACAACCGCCACGGTGACCGCGATGACGAGGACTTTCCGGATGCCCGACATGCTCGGACGACCATCCTCTCCGTCGTGTCCACCGATCGCCCCGACTCGACTTGTTAACAGCGAAGTGCGCGGATGGCGCTATTCTGTCACCTATCTCGCACACGTTGGTAAGCCAGAGTAAACAATCTTCGGTGGCGTGTGCGGAGGCGTTCACAGCGTGGTGGGCGGATTGGATGGTCTGGGACGGGGACGAACGAGATCGGAGTGCTAGGTGGATCTCTTGTTGTTGACGGCCGATCCCAATCCGGAGTCGGTCCTGCCGTCGCTGTCGCTGCTCGCTCACAACGTGCGTGTCGCCCCGACGGAGGTTTCCTCACTCATGGAGGCGGGCAACGCGGACGTGGCCCTGGTCGACGCACGCGCGGATCTGGCGGCGGCACGAGGGCTGTGCCGGCTGCTGGGTAGCACCGGCTCCTCGGTGCCGGTGGCGGCCGTGCTGACCGAGGGCGGATTGGTTGCGGTCAATGCGGATTGGGGCATCGACGAGTTCCTGCTCCCGGGTACGGGACCGGCGGAACTCGACGCGCGGTTGCGCCTGCTGGTGGTGCGCACCCGCGGAGTGGCCGCCGAGGAGACGTCGGGGAAGGTCACGCTCGGGGAGCTGGTCATCGACGAGGGGACGTATACCGCGCGACTGCGTGGACGTCCCCTCGATCTGACTTACAAGGAATTCGAACTCCTGAAGTACTTGGCGCAGAACGCAGGTCGTGTGTTCACGCGCGCTCAGCTGCTGCAGGAGGTGTGGGGGTACGACTTCTTCGGCGGTACGCGCACGGTCGATGTGCACGTGCGCCGTCTCCGCGCCAAGCTCGGCAGCGAACACGAATCGCTGATCGGCACGGTCCGCAACGTCGGATACAAGGCGGTGCGGCCCACGCGCGGTCGGGCGGCCCAGGCCGAGGTCGAGGATGTGCCGGAAGGCGTTGCGCCGGAAGCTGATCCGGGCGAGTTCGACGACACCCTCCACGGTCCGGAGACCTTCGATGAGGAGTTCAGTGCCAGCGCCGGAAACTGACCGAATACAGGTACGACGAGGCGCCGCCCCCGCGGAGGTCGTCGCCGAGGCACACCGCATGGTGCGTGCGGCGACCTCTGCCGACGGCGTCGCTCCGCTCTCGGACGAGGCGGTCAAAGCGATTGACACCGGCGCGGATTCGCCGGTCATCCACGTGTGGTCCACAGGTGCCTACGCCAACGTCGTGCCCGGTCGGGACGGCGAGCCGTCGATGATCGAGGCAGTCGTCGACCCCGAGCGGCGGCGCGAGGGACTGGGGCGCTCGCTGCTCGACGCCGCTTTCGCCGCGGCGAAGCAGGAAGGGCTCCCGGCCCGGGTGTGGGCGCACGGCGATCTGCCCGGTGCAGTCGCGCTCGCATCGGCGATGGGACTGCAGAAGCGGCGCGAACTCCTGCAACTACGGCGCCCGGTCGGTGAGGGACACGAGCTCCCCGAACTCGTCGTCGATCCGGGTCTCACACTCCGGACGTATGCCGGGTCGGACGACGATGCAGAGATCCTGCGCGTCAACAACGCCGCCTTCGACTGGCATCCCGAACAGGGCGGCTGGGAGCTCGATCAGATCGCCGAGCGGGTCGCGGCCGACTGGTTCGACCCGGAAGGTCTGTTCCTCGCCTTCGACGCCGAGGATCCGGCACAGCTCCTGGGTTTCCACTGGACCAAACAGCACGATGCCGATCTCGGCGAGGTGTACATCGTCGGTGTCGATCCGCAGTCGCAGGGGCGCGGGCTCGGGAGGCTGCTGACGCTTGCCGGACTCCACCACCTCGCACGGCGCGGTGTCGCCGAGATCAACCTCTACGTGGAAGGCGACAACACGGCGGCCGTGCGCACGTATGAACGCCTGGGCTTCACCAGGTATGCCGTCGATGTCGCCTACGGGTGAAAGCCGCGGCTCAGCGCGGTCCGCATCGCCCCGACGATGTCGCCGGTGTGTGGCTCCCGCTGAGTAACGACACCTGCGTTGCGTAGATCACTTCCCCCCCGTGCCGCAGGTCGCGGCACGCCATTCGCACCTGACCGCCTTGGGTGGTTCACCTTCCGTTCACCTTCTGTCGGGGATTCGGCCACCCGGCGCGCATAGCTTTCCTTTTCGGACACTCCGGACACCCGGGCCTCGGGACGGAGCACGATAAGGAAAGGCAACACCTGCGGTGAGAATCAAGCGGAACGGCGCTCTGGCGGCGGTGTCGGCGATCGCGGCATTGACCCTGGTGACGGCGTGTGGTGGGGGAGACACTCAGACGGTGAGTGGCGAGGGATCCACCGCCCAGCAGAAGGCCATGGAGCACTTCAGTCAGATCCTCTCGGACGACAGCGACATCGTCCTCGACTACACCGGCAGCGGCTCCGGTGACGGCATCAAGAAGTTCATCGCCGGCGACGTCGACTTCGCGGGTTCGGACTCGGCCCTGAAGGGCGACGAGATCACCAAGGCCAAGGAGCGCTGCAACGGCAACGACGCCTGGCATCTGCCGATGGTCGTCGGACCGGTTGCGGTCGCCTACAACCTCGAGGGCGTCGACAACCTCAAGCTCAATCCCGCAGTCATCGCCAAGATCTTCAACGGCAAGATCACCAAGTGGAACGATCCGGCGATCGCCGCACTCAACCCGGGTGCGCAGCTGCCGGGCGGCAACATCGTCCCGGTCTACCGCTCCGACAGCTCGGGCACGACCGACAACTTCCAGCGGTTCCTGCAGAACTCGGCGCCGAACGACTGGCCGTATGAGCACAGCAAGGAATTCGCTCCCAAGAACGTCGGTTCGGGCGCGTCGAAGTCGACCGGTGTCGGTGACACGGTCAAGAAGACCCCCGGCTCGATCAGCTACGTCGAGTGGGGCTTCGCCACCGAGAACAAGCTCGGTGTCGCCGACATCGACTTCGGAGCGGGTCCGGTCGAGCTGAACGCGGAGAGTGCCGGCAAGGCCCTCGACGCGCTGGAGTTCAAGAACCCGGCCAGCAAGGACCTCGTCGTCGACACCGACGCGCTGTTCGCGTCGAAGGCCCCGGGTGCCTACCCGCTGTTGCTGACGCCCTACAGCATCGTCTGTTCGGCCGGTTACTCCGACGAGGCGACCAGTGCCACCCTGAAGGATGCGTTCACGAAGATCCTCGGCGACGGCCAGACCGGTCTCGCGGAGATCGGCTACGTGCCGGTGCCGCAGAACTTCAAGGCCAAGCTGCAGGGCAGCATCGACGCGCTTGCCGGCAGCGGCAACGCCTGACGTGACACAACGGAACAGTGCATGCGGGGCCGCCAGGAATTGCGGCCCCGCATGTGCGGTTGACACACTGACACGACTCTTCGCGTGTCGCACGGACTGTGAGCAGTGGACCGGGAAGTGGCCCCAATGACCAGAGCGGAAGCACAAGAGGGACGCATGACGTCGCTGAGCAAAGAAAGTGGTGCGATCCCGCCGGATTCGGATGGGACGAGCCTCCCCGGGTCGTCGCCCGACGGCGCCACACCCAGCAACCTGCACTCGGCGGCGCGTCACCGTGTGGCCGACCAGGTGTTCCGCAACCTGGCGGTCGGTTCGGGCTTCGTCGTCTCGCTCGTCATCGGGCTCATCGCGCTGTTCCTCCTGGCGCAGGCCATCCCGTCGCTGGCCAAGAACGAGGAGAACTTCTTCACCTACACCGGTGACTGGATCACCAGCGGCAACCAGCTCGCGTTCGGCATCCCACAGCTGTTCTACGCGACGGTCGTCGTCTCCGTCATCGCCCTGCTCATCGCGATGCCGGTCGCGCTCGGGATCTCGATCTTCCTCACCGAGTACGCCCCCAAGCGCCTCGTCGGACCGATCACCTACACCGTTGACCTGCTCGCCGCGGTTCCCTCGATCGTGTACGGCCTGTGGGGCATCCTCGTCCTGGGCCCCGCGCTGGTGCCGGTGAACGAGTGGCTCGTCGGCCACCTCGGTTTCCTGCCGTTCTTCCAGCAGCCCACCCAGGTCGCGAACATGTCCACCGGTGGCACGCTGCTCACCGCGGGCATCGTGCTCGCGGTTATGATCCTGCCGATCATCACCGCGGTCACCCGTGAGGTCTTCATGCAGACGCCCAAGGGGCACCGTGAGGCCGCTCTCGCCCTGGGCGCGACGAAGTTCGAGGTCGTCAAGCTGGCGGTGCTGCCCTTCGGCTTCTCCGGCTACATCTCCGGTTCGATGCTCGGCCTCGGTCGCGCGCTCGGAGAGACGATGGCACTGCTGCTGATCATCTCCACCGCCGGCCCGATGAACTTCAACCTCATGGAGAGCGGCGAGACCTTCGCGACCAAGATCGCCAACAACGCCGCCGAGTTCGACTCACCGGCCAAGACCGGCGCCTACATCTCCGCCGGACTCACCCTCTTCGTCCTGACCTTCATCGTCAACGCCGCCGCCCGCGCGGTCGTCGCCGGAAAGAAGTGACCATGACCGTCACAACGCCCTCTCGATCGGCCGACCCGGTCAAGAAGCCGACCGGCTTCGCCCCGCTCGCGAAGCGTCGGCGCCTGACCGATCACATCGTCCGGACCTCGGTCATCGCCGCACTCGTCATCGCCTTGGTCCCGCTCGTGTGGCTGGTCGCCACGCTGGTCATCCGCGGCATCGAACCACTGCTCGACATCGACTGGTGGACCCTGCCCGAGCGCAAGGGCGGCGCGGCGAACGCCATCGTCGGAACGCTGATGCAGACCGCACTGGCCGCCGTGATCTCGATCCCGCTCGGCATCTTCGTGGCCATCTACCTCGTCGAGTACGCCACCAAGAAGTCGCTGCTCGCCCGGGTCACCACCTTCATGGTCGACATCCTCTCCGGAGTCCCGTCGATCGTCGCGGCCCTGTTCGTCTATGCGGTGTGGCGCACCAGCCTCGGACTGCCCCGCTCGGGGTTCGTGGTGGCCATCGCGCTGGTGCTGCTCATGGTGCCGCTCGTGGTCCGTGCCACCGAGGAGATGCTCAAGATCGTCCCACAGGATCTGCGCGAGGCGTCGTATGCGCTGGGTATCCCGAAGTGGAAGACCATCGCGAAGATCGTGCTGCCGACGGCCCTCTCGGGCATCGTGACCGGCGTGATGCTGGCCATCGCACGCGTGATGGGGGAATCGGCACCCGTGCTCATCCTCGTCGGCTCGACGCGCGCGATGAACTGGAATCCCTTCGAGGGCAACCAGGAATCACTGCCGCTGATGATGGTTCAGCAGTACAACAACGGGCCCGGTGCCTTCGACAAGGTCTGGGGCGCGGCCCTGTGCCTGGTCATCCTCGTGGCCATCGTCTACTTCGGGGCCAAGGTCGTGTCGAAGATCTTCGCACCCAAGACATCCTGAGTCTCTGCGACTCTGAGACCACCCCCGGCCCGGTGAACGGGTCGACACTGTAGAAACGGACAACGTCATGGCAAAGCGCCTCGACATCAAAGACCTGAACATCTACTACGGCGACTTCCATGCGGTGAAGGACGTGACCCTCGAGGTGCCGCCGCGCTGCATCACCGCCTTCATCGGCCCGTCGGGCTGCGGCAAGTCGACGGTCCTGCGCACCCTGAACCGGATGCACGAGGTCACCCCCGGCGCCTACGCCGAGGGCAGCGTGCTGCTCGACGGCGAGGACATCTACGGCCGCAACGTCGATCCGGTGAGCGTGCGCGCCACGATCGGCATGGTGTTCCAGCGACCCAACCCGTTCCCGACGATGTCCATTCGCGACAACGTCGTCGCCGGCCTGCGCCTCCAGGGCGTGCGCAACAGGGCCGAGCTCGACGAGGTCGCCGAGCGCAGTCTGCGCGGCGCGAACCTCTGGGAAGAGGTCAAAGACCGTCTCGACAAGCCCGGCGGCGGGCTCTCCGGCGGCCAGCAGCAGCGGCTCTGTATCGCGCGGGCCATCGCGGTCTCCCCGGACGTGCTGCTGATGGACGAGCCGTGCTCGGCGCTCGACCCGATCTCGACGCTGGCGATCGAGGATCTGATGGGTGAGCTCAAGAAGGAGTACACGATTGTCATCGTGACCCACAACATGCAGCAGGCCGCCCGCGTCAGCGACCAGACCGCATTCTTCAATCTCGAAGGTGTCGGTCAGCCCGGACAGCTGGTCGAGATCAGCGACACCGAGACGATGTTCTCGAATCCGACGAAGAAGGAGACCGAGGACTACATCTCGGGACGCTTCGGCTGACGCACGCACCAACCCTACGAACAGGGCTCTTCCCGGTGACGGGAGGGGCCCTGTCTGTTTGCTGCTCACATGTTGATCAGGAGAATGACCAGCAGAGCGGTGAGCGATGCGATGACGCCGAGGTAGGTGATGATCTGCCGTCGGTGGGCGGCGGCCGCGGCGTCCTCGTCGGTCATCGCATTGAAATCGGGTTCGATCGGCTGATGCTGGCCCATGTCCGCCACCATAACGGGGACATGTGCAGCTGTGAAATCGTTCCCGGGCGTAAATCGCGCCAGATGTTCACTGACATGAAGAGAGGCCGAGTTCAGTTCATCCAACTGAATCCTCGGCCTCTCGAAATGTGTGCCCTCGCTCCCCGGGAAGGGTGAGCGAGGAAGATCACCCGATGTTCTGGAACTGTTCGGGGGTCTTGCCGGTGGCGGTGAACACCACCCGGCGACCGATCAGCACGGCATGATCTGCGAAGCGTTCGTAGTAGCGACCGAGCAGGGTCACATCCACCGCCGCGGCGACGCCGTGCTGCCATTCGCGGTCCATCAGGACGGTGAACAGGTGGCGGTGGAGATCGTCCATCGCGTCGTCGTCTTCCTGCAAGCGCAGCGCAGCCTGCGGGTCGCGGGTCACCAAGACCTCATGCGCATTCTTGGCGAGGGTCACCGCGAGCCGGCCCATCTCCGCGAAGTAGCCGTTGACCTCCTCGGGGAGGGCCTTTGCCGGGTGGCGACGACGGGCGACCTTGGCCACGTGGAGGGCGAGGGCACCCATCCGGTCGGCGTCGGCGACGATCTGGAAACCACTGACGACTCCGCGGAGGTCGCCGGCGACCGGGGCCTGGAGAGCGAGGAGCGCGAAGGACTGTTCCTCCGCGCGGGCCGACAACTGTGCCATCCGTTCGCTGTCGCCGATGACCTCTTCGGCAACGGCGAGGTCGGCCTGCAGGAGCGCCTGGGTGGCACGCGACATCGCGGTACCCGCGAGTTCACACATTTCACCCAGGACGTTGGTCAGCTCCTCGAGTTGCTCTTGGTAGGCAGTACGCATGTACCCAGGGTACGTCGGGGAACGGTCTTCTTCCCTCACGGTCGATGAACGCAGCGTGAACGACCGGCGCGGTGACGTCGTCGTCGTCTCATCCGGACGATCGTGCTAGGTACAGGTCGTGTCGCCCGCGTTGGTGACGGCGAGGTCGTTGGGCAGATCGCCAGTGTTCTCGGCCGGCGTGAGCTGCTCGACGTTCACCGTGGCCCCGGCGTCGGGCACCGATCCCAGCTCGCCGGTGAAGTCGGACCCGAGGATGAGTTCGACCCCCGATTTGACCGTCCGGTCGAGCTGGATCTCGGCGCCGGGGAACATGGCGGCCAGCGTGGCGGCCGCGTTCTGCTGTCCGGTGCCGTACCGCACGACGGTGTCGTCCCGATTCTCCGACGCGTCGGCCACACCGCGGACGTCGAAGCCGTACGGCTTCAACTGGTCGGAAACCTCGGCGGCGAGACCGGTGGTGCTGGTCCCGTTGAGCACGCGGATACCGATGTTGCCGGGATTCTGCGCGGTGGCGTTGATCCGTCCGGGGGTCTCCGTCGAGTTCCTGGAACTCGGAGCTCGCGAGGGCGCCTTGGACGTCGGCTTCTTCTTCTCGACCTTCTCGCCGGGCAACGGCAGGTCGTCGATGATCGCGTTGAAGATCGCATCGACGTCGTCGGTGCGTGGGATCTCGTTGTTGGAACCGTCGGTGGTCGTGCCGGAGGTGGGGATGGTCAGGAACGAGACGCGACCGGCCTCGATGCCCTGCATCGACTCGGCGAGGTTGATCAGCGATTGGGTGTCGACGCCGTCGACGTAGCTGTACTCGATGAACGTGTTGACGATGCTGTTGAGCTTGTTGGGGTTCGCCAGCACGTTGCCCGACAGCGTCGAACGCAGCAACGACGACATGAACAGCTGCTGACGCTTGATGCGACCGTAGTCGCCGTTGCCCTCGGAGGCGATGTTGCGGGCGCGGACATAGTTGAGGGCCCTGCGCCCGGTGAGCTTCTGTTTGCCGGGTTTGCGGAGGATGTTGCCGAGCTCGTAGTCATAGAGTGGCACCGTCGAGCACACCTCGACACCGCCGATCGTCCGTACGACCTGCTCGAAGCCGTAGAAGTCCATGCCGATGAAGTGGTTGATGTTGAGGCCGCTCATCTGCGTCAGCACCCGGACGAGGCACTGCGGGCCGCCGTAGAAGTAGACGCTGTTCAGCTTAACGCCGCTCTGTGCCTGCATCTCCGCGCCGTACTCGCCGGTCTCGTTGTCCCACGAGTTGCATGCGGGCTGGTCCACCTGGAGGTCGCGCGGGAAGGACACCGCGACGACGCGCTCACGGTTGGCCGGGACGTTGACCAGGATGACGGTGTCGGAGCGGGCGCCCTCGGCATCGGCTGTGGTGCCCGCACCCACCTTCGCGTTTTTGCCGCCACGCGTGTCGGTGCCGACGATCAGGTAGGTCTCGTCGCCGTTCTGGGCGTCCTTGTTGCGGATGTTCTTGTCTTCGGCGTCGACGGCGGTGACATTGCGCCAGTTGCCGTTCCACGACTGCAGGTAGTTCCAGACAAAACCGGTGCCGACCAGGGCGGTCACACATGCGATGGCCACCAGGATGCGTCCGGTGGCGGTGGTCTTTCGGACGAGTGCACCGCGACGGTCGCCGCCGCGTCCCGGGTGGCGGCGGGGCGCCTGGCGGAGTTGGAGTGGACCGGTCAGGTCGGGGGTTCGTTCGAGCGGTTCACGAGGGGTCGGCGGTTCGCCCGGGGGGATCGCGGCCGGGGGTACCAGCGCGTCCTGGGCACGCGACTCCTCGAAGGCGCGCTGGGCGGTGGCGTGGTCCGACAGGTCGGGTGCGGGCTCGCCGGGTTTGTCACCGATCGTGGGGATCTTCTGGGTGACGTCGTTGTCGAAGCGGTGGATCTCGGTGGGACGATCGTCGGCCGCGGGCTGGCCCTGGTCGCTCCGTCCGAGCGGAGGACGAGGGGGCCGTACCTGATCGGGCTGCGCCGGGTCGAAGCGGCGAGATCGGCTGCGGGTCGTCGGCGGGATGTTCGCGTAAGGGCCGGCCGGGGGTGCCTGGTCGGGCGCGCCGGCGCGGGAGCGTCCGCGGCGGGGGGAGTCGGCCGGGGGCGTCCGGGGTTCCTCCGCGTTCATCTGCTCCATGAGCTCGCGGACGGTCAGTCGGGTCCGCCCGCGGACGAAGCGATCACTGGAACGCGGCTCGCGGAGACTCGGGTGCGCTCCCGGCGGCGAGGCGTCCCGGGCGCCGGGATCCACCGGCGGACGGCGGTCGTTCGCATCGTCGGGACGCCCGGCACGACGGCCACGACGAGACCGGTTGGTCTCGTCTCCCGCCTCCGGTTCGTCCGGTCCCGATGTCCGACTCAATGCACGTTCCTCTACCCCGTAGGTCTCGAATGCGCATGACCGCGCGTCGGGGCTGATCGACGCGGCGCGCACGCACGCAGGGTCCCGGGTGGCCGGGACCTTCGCGCCATATTACTGATCGCACCTGAGAATCGAACTCAGCCGGACCGTCGTTGTGACGGTTTTCGCAGAACGTGTCAGCCGCCGGAGTGCATGATCTCCGCACCGGCGGGCACGACGTCCTCGTCGGGATCGTCGAGCCAGCCGTCGGGCAAGGCGACCTTCGCCGGCGAACCCTGGCGGCCGCGCGGGCCATGACCGTCACTCGGGAACGGTGCGTCGGCAGGCAGCTCGGACAGCAGTTCGCGCAGCTCGTCGACGCTGCCGACGAGCGCCATCCGCCGACGGATCTCCGAGCCGGCCGGGAATCCCCGCAGGTACCACGCCACATGTTTGCGGATCTCGCGGCAGCCCTTCATCTCGCCGTGGTGGTCGACGAGGAGCTGGCAGTGCCGGACCATGATCTCGGCGACCTCGCCCAGGTTCGGGGGAGTGGGTGCCTCGAATCCGTTGAGTTCGGCGGCGAGTTCGGCGAACAGCCAGGGGCGTCCGAGGCAGCCGCGGCCGACGACGACTCCGTCACACCCGGTCCGGTTCATCATCGCCACCGCGTCCGCTGGTTCGAAGATGTCGCCGTTGCCCAGCACCGGCACCGAGGTGACGTGCTCCTTGAGGCGGGCGATCTCATCCCAGTCGGCTTCGCCGGAGTAGCGCTGCGACGCGGTCCGGGCGTGCAGGGCGACCGCGGCGGCACCCTCCTCGGCGGCGATGCGCCCCGCGTCGAGATGCGTGCGGTGGTCGTCGTCGATGCCGATGCGGAACTTGACCGTGACCGGGATGTCGGTGCCCTCGGTCGCACGGACGGCGGCCGCGACGATCTTGCGGAACAGCGTCCGCTTGTAGGGGATGGCCGAGCCACCGCCCTTGCGCGTCACCTTGGGTACCGGGCAGCCGAAGTTCATGTCGATGTGATCGGCGAGGTTCTCGTCGACGATCATCTTCGCCGCCTGGTACGTGTACTCCGGGTCAACGGTGTACAGCTGCATCGATCGCGGACTCTCGTCGGGTCCGAAGGTCGTCATGTGCATCGTGACCGGATGACGTTCGACGAGGGCGCGGGCGGTCACCATCTCGCAGACGTACAGACCGGAGACGGTCCCGGTGCGGGCGAGCTCGAGTTCGCGGCACAGCGTGCGGAATGCGACGTTGGTGACACCCGCCATCGGCGCGAGGACGACGGGGCTCGCCAGCTCGATGGAGCCGATGCGGAGCTTGGCCGGGGACGCAGAACCGGCGCCTTCGGAGGTCGAAGGCGCCGGGCTGCTGGAGAGGGTCGTGCTCAGGATGCCCGCTGCTCCCGCTTCTTGGCCTCGCGGGCGAGCGAACGGTCGCGCATCTCCTCGAAGCGGATGGTGTCCTTCTCGAGCTGCTCGAGGAAGGCGGCGAGCTCCTCACGGGTCTTCTCGCCCTCGGCGGTGAAGTCGTCGCGCTCGAAGACGTTCCACTTGCGCAGAACCGGCATGACGACCTCTTCGAGGTGCTGGCGAAGGTCGTAGATGCCGTGCTTGGCCATCAGGACGCCGTGGCGGCGGAAGTTCGGCATTCCGGCGCCGGGCATCTGGAAGTTGGTCACGATGTCGGTGACCGCGCGCAGCGTCTGGTCGGGGGAGATGTCGAAGCCCGCACCGCAGATGTTGCGGTAGAAGATCATGTGCAGGTTCTCGTCGGCCGCGATGCGCTGCAGCATCTTGTCCGCGATCGGGTCCTTGCAGGCCTTGCCGGTGTTGCGGTGGCTGACGCGGGTCGCGAGTTCCTGGAAGGTCACGTATGCGACCGAGTGCAGCAGGCCGAGTTCGTCGGCGTGCTCCTCGAGTTCGTCGACGCGACCGGCGGTCGCCAGCATCGGGTCGTAGCCGTTCGTCATGTGGATCATCCGCGCCTCTTCGAGGGCGACCGGATCGACACCGCGGGTGACGACGAGGTAGTCGCGCATGACGATGCCGTGGCGGTTCTCCTCGGCGGTCCAGCGACCGACCCAGTGGCCCCAGGCGGAGTCCATCGAGAAGTTGTCGGCGATGACGCGGTGGTACGATGGGAGGTTGTCCTCGGTCAGCAGGTTGGTGATCATCGCGGCCTTGGCGACCTCGTCGAGCTGCGACTGCTCGGGGTCGTAGTCGACGCCGCCGAGCGCCGCGAAGTTGCGACCCTCGTCCCACGGGACATAGTCGTGCGGGTTCCAGTCCTTGGCGGTCTTGAGGTGACGGTTGACGTTCTCCTCGGCAACCGGGGCGAGTTCCTTGAGAAGCTCGAGTTGCGTCAGCTCGCGTGCCATATAGATGTCCTCCGAAGGGTGTCCGCGTATGTCGTACGTGTGTCGTCTTTTCTTGCCTCGCGACGGTGCCGCGAGTGGGATAGCGGCGTCGTCGTGGGCGGGTCACGCCCACCCGGGCGGACCTTGGGTGGTCTCGGACGCGCGACTGCGCAGCCCTCCTCCACTGGTCAAAGCCCTAGCCTACGGCACTTGCGATCGGGTCCCAAGTCCGTCTGTGACACTGTCGTGTCCGTATGGTGCCGACGTTACGACCGTGCACGGTGGTGTCGGTCACGGTTGTCCTGGGCGATCGGTTCGGTCGCCTCGTCGCAGGTCGGCGGGGATTTTTCCCGGCGTCAGCCCTTCTTGTGGGACCGGGCGAAGAAGGCGCCGCTGGTCTCCATCCACGTGGCGGCGGGCTCATCGAGATTGCCGTGTTCGCGGGCTTTCTCACACCACCGCATCGCTGCCCGGCCGAACTCCATCGGGTTGTAGACATCCTCCTCGCGGCTCCACAGACCGTCGCCCGCATAGGTGAGGATGGTGATGTTCGTGGCGGTGATGAGGCTCTGGTCCCCCGGATCGCGCATCGGGTTGTCGACCTCGCAGATCACCCGACCGGTCGGGGCGTCGACCACGTGCCACAGCGACGGGAAGCCCGTCATGTGACTTCCGGGGAAGGCGGTCATCGTGCGCCAGGCCCAGGCGCGGATCTCCTCGCGGCCGCGCAGCGTCCCCAGCGCGTGCTCGACGAAGTCGGCGTCCTCGGTGAACATGTCGGCGTAGCGGTCCCAGTCACCGCTGACCGCGACCTCGGCGACCGTGCGCTGGAATTCGGCGAACGCCTCGTCGAGTTCGGTCGCGCTGAAGGCCCCGCCCGGGGCGTCGGGAAGTTTCTCGGTGGATTCCATCGACGCCGATCGTAGGGTTCGGACGGTGTACCCGGCCGGGGTTTGGTGACACTCGGTAGCATTCGGTGCCTATGCATCCGCCCGAAGCCGCGGGTGCACGGGGTATCGGTGAGGACGTCATGTACCAGGTAGGGGACCTGATCGCGGGGTACCGCGTCCTTGACGTGCTCGGACGCGGTGGCATGGGCGACGTCTACAAGGCGGCCCACCCGCGGCTGCCGCGGTCGGATGCACTCAAGGTCCTGCGGTCGGGACACGCCACCGATCCGGTGTTCCGCGCCCGGTTCGAGCGGGAGGCGGACATCGTCGCGCCGCTACACCACCCCAATGTCGTCACCGTCTACGACCGGGGGGTCTTCGAGGGTCAGCTCTGGATCGCGATGGAGTACGTGCCCGGTGTCGACGTCGCGCGGATGCTCGCGGCCGACGCGCCCCTCGACCCTCGGCTGGCGTGCACGATCGTCCGCGGCGTGGCCGCCGGGCTCGACGCCGCGCACCGTCGCGGGATCATGCACCGCGACATCAAACCGGCGAACATCCTCGTCACCCCGGGTCTCGGCGGCGACCGTCCCGGAAACACCGGCTCCCTCACACCCGAGGCCGTCAAGGTCACCGACTTCGGCATCGCGCAGGTGCTCGACGAGGTGACGAACCTGACCGGGACCGGCATCACGATCGGGACGATGCATTACGCGTCGCCCGAGCAGATCGAGGGCCGACGCGTCGACCCCCGTAGCGACATCTATTCGCTCGGCGCCACCGCCTTCGAACTCCTCACCGGCGCACCGCCTTTCGATGCGACGTCGCTGCACGGCCTGATGACCGCGCACATGTACCA
This sequence comes from Gordonia sp. GONU, assembly GCF_024733855.1. NCBI lineage: Bacteria > Bacillati > Actinomycetota > Actinomycetes > Mycobacteriales > Gordoniaceae > Gordonia > Gordonia sp. GONU. Next base: position 58,218 of record NZ_JANRHB010000002.1, on the reverse strand, counting down.
CGAGCCGCCGCCGGCGAGCAGTCGCAATGGGGCGCTCCCGGCCGCGGTCGACGCGGTCCTCGCTCGGGCGATGGCCAAGAACCCAGACGACAGGTACCCGACCGCCGGCGAGTTCGCCGACGCCCTGCACGATGCCTTCGACACCCGTCAGACCCTCGTCGGGCCGCGTATGCAGCCGGATCCCCATGCGTCTCCGGGTTCTTCGGGGTCGGCTCCGGGCATGCCTGCCGCCGGAGATCCGACTTCATCTGCGGCGTACCGTGATCGGGCGACCGATCCGACCGCCCGGGAGCGGCTGGGGCCGCCGATGGTCTCGACCGAGACCCTGCACGGATGGGAGCCCACACATGCCGCGGAACCGGCCCGGCCCGTCCGGCGTGGAGGTGGCGCCACGGTCGTCGCGATCGGGGCGGCGGTCGCGCTGATCGCCGGAATCCTCGGCGCCGGTGCCGGATTCGTGAGCACCTCGGCGGGGACACTGGAGACCCCGAACGCACCCGACGCCGAGGTGACGACGACCGCCGTCGAACTGTCCTGGGGTCACGTCGACGACGCGACCGACTACGTCGTCACCCAGAACCACGAGGTCATCTACTCCGGTCCCGATACGAAATTCACCGCACCGCGCCCGATTCCGGGTACGTACACCTACCAGGTCGCTGCGCAGGACGAGGACGGCCGGACCTCGGAGTTCTCCCGCAACTCAGAGGCTGTCGACGTCTTCATGACCTGGGGCGAACTTCAACCCATCGCCGACCTCTACCACGACCTCGTGCCGGCATCTCCGTTGAGCACCAACGGTTTCGACGGCATGCGGTGCTGGGGCGAGGACGGCGACCTCGCGTTCGAGTCCTCCAAGCGCACCGTGTGGTGCACCCGTTACCGCGACGACGAGGCGAAGAATGCGGACTACCAGGTGATCGTCGACGTGTACGACACACCCGAGGAGGCGCGGGCGGCGGCGGACGTGACCGCCTACAATCTGCGCGGCACCGGTTACACAACGGCGCAGGGTTTCACGGGGACGCTGTACCTCTCGGACAAGCAGCGTGATCAGGGGCAGGCCATCCTCGCCCATGACACCGGCGACCGCGCCAAGTCGGTCGTGTGGGTCGTGGTGCCCGGCAAACCGGCTGCCGCTGCGGCCGATCTGCTGAAGAGGCTGCCGATCTGATGGCACAACCTGTGACCACCCCACCCGCGGGCCCGCCCACCACCCCGCCGAACTCACCGACCGTGCGGCCGTGGACGATCGCGGCGATCGTCGTCGCCGCGGTGCTGCTCGCCGTCGGCTCCTTCTTCTCGGTACGTGCGCTCACCAGCGTCGACGTGCCGGATGCACCGACCGGCCTGAAACTCGACGCCGGAACCGGACGCCTCGTCGCGACCTGGGATGCGGTGCCGGGTGCGACGGGCTATCAGCTCGTCCGCGACGACGGGATAGTCGTGTACCGCGGTACGGAGACCGAGGTCGTCGACGCCTCGGTGCCCGCAGGCGAACACACCTACCGGGTGGCCGCGCTGGACGGCGACACCGTCTCGCCGCCGAGCCCGTCGCAGTCCGTACGCACGGGTGCGACCTGGGGGGTCTTCGCGCCGCTCGTGGCGCAGTTCCCCGAGCTCCTCCCACAGACCCCGGACACCGCCGCGAGATGGGGCAACGCCGAGTGCGTCCGTAGATACGCCGGCGGCCGCGACGAGGTCGGACCGTCGGAGACCGGAAATGGCAAGGTGCGCACCGTGTTCGTGGTGCGATGCGCGGCGGGGGCGGTCGACCGCCCGTTCGGTGTGTTCTGGTTCGCCTCCAAGGACGCCCTCAACGCCGAGTACTCCCGCTCGTCGGCGACCTCGCGGCCGGTGCGGTGGAAGCACGGCACCGGCCTCATCGACGAGAACGGTCGCGGCGTCTTCAAGATCACCGACGACCCGGCTCGCGAACTGGCGATGATCGTGGTGCTGGAGACCCCGGCCCAGAACGTCCTCCAGATGGTCGATTCGATGCCGATCTGAGTCCTGTCCAGGCGGTGGACGACAACCTGGTCGATCGACTGGGACGAACACGCTTCCGGAGTCTCCGGCGTGCGGCATGATGGCGTGGGGGCTTTCGGGTCCGGGGAGACGAGAGGTTGATGTCATGCAGCGGTTGAGTGGTCTGGACGCTTCGTTCCTCTACCTGGAGACCCGGAGCCAGCTGATGCACGTCATCGGTCTCGTGGAGATCGATCCGAGCACCATGCCCGGCGGGTACAACTTCGACAGGCTGCGCGAAGAGATGGAGCGGCGCGTCGCCGCGATCCCGGCCTTCCGCCGAAAGCTCGACAACTCGATCTTCAACATCGACCACCCGGTGTGGATCGAGGACGAGGACTTCGACATCCAGCGTCACGTCCATCGCGTGGCGGTGCCCGCGCCGGGCGGTGCGGGTGAGGTCGCCGAACTGTGCGGTCATCTCGCCGGCCAGACCCTCGACCGGGGCAAGCCCCTCTGGGAACTGTGGATCATCGAAGGGCTCTCCAACGGCCGCATCTGCGCGATGCTGCGTATGCACCACGCCGGCACCGACGGTGTCACCAGCGCCGAGATGCTCGCCCAGATGTGCACTCTCACGCCGGACCCACCCGAGCTCGACTCGTCGAAGGTCCACGAATCGGCGGGCCCGCCGTCGCGCGCCACGATCGCCGCGACCGGGGCGATCAACTACTTCGTCCAGCGCCCGCTGGCGATGGCGAAACTGTTGCCCCGGACGGTCAGCGTCCCGGTCGGCTGGCTGCGTCGGGCTCAACGGCAGTCAGCCATGCCCGCACCGTTCATGGCGCCCCGGACCCGGTTCAACTCGGCGATCACGCCCCACCGCAGCATCGGCCTCAGCCAACTGTCGCTCGACGACGTCAAGCGCGTGAAGAACCACTTCGGCGTGAAGCTCAACGACGTCGTGCTGGCGCTGGTCGGCGGTGCGATGCGCACCTACCTACTCGAACACGACGAGCTGCCCGACAAGCCGCTCGTCGGAATGGTGCCGGTGTCCGTGCACGGTGCCGACGAGTCCGACCTCGTGGTCGAGGGCACCAACAAGGTGACGGGAATGTTCACCCAGTTGTCCACCGACGTCGAGGATCCGGTGGAGCGACTCGAGACGCAGGCGGAGTTCAGTCGCAAGTCGAAGGAACACCACGCCGAGATCGACGCCAACATCCTGCGGTCCTGGGCCCAGTTCGCACCGGGGGTCACACTGTCGACGGCGATGAAGTTCTACGGCAACCGGAAGCTGGCCTCGGCGCATCCGCCGATCTTCAACGTCCTCGTGTCCAACGTCGCCGGCCCCGATTTCCCGCTCTACTTCCTCGGTTCACGCGTCACCGCCGTCTACCCGCTCGGGCCGATCTTCCACGGACTCGGACTGAACATCACGGTGTTCTCCGCCGACGGACACCTCAACATCGGCATCCTGGCGTGCACCGACCAGACCCCCGACCCGTGGGAGATCGCCAACGCCTTCGACGATCAGCTCAAGCAACTGCTCGCCGCCTGCGACTGAGCCGCGCCGCGCGCGGCGTGACCGGTGGGCGCTACACCCGGTCCGATCCGCCCGCGAGCTGGTCGAGCCAGACCCGCGCCGATGCATCGGACGGCGAACGCCAGTCGCCGCGCGGTGACAGCGAACCGCCCGAACCGATCTTGGGGCCGTTGGGCATGGCGGTGCGTTTGAACTGGTTGCCCATGAAGCGCTTCAGGAAGATCCCGAGCCAGTGCTCGATGGTCGCGGTGTCGTACTCGTTGCGCTTGTCCTCGACCAGCAGCTCCGACCACGGTCCGCGTGAGCGGTCACCCCAGGCCTGCCGGGCGAGGTAGGCGACCTTGGTCGGCCGATACCCGAACCGGGTCACGTAGTAGAGGAAGAAGTCGTGGAGTTCGTACGGGCCGACGGTGTCCTCGGTGGACTGGATTCTCCCGTCGTCGCCGGCCGGGACGAGTTCGGGGGAGATGACGTCGTCGAGGATCTCGGCGAGCACCTCGGTGGTCTCCGCGGAATGGTGACTGTTGCTGATCATCCACCGGATCAGGTGCTGGATGAGGGTTTTCGGCACCGAGCCGTTGACGTTGTAGTGCGACATCTGGTCGCCGACACCGTAGGTGCACCACCCGAGCGCGAGTTCGGACAGGTCGCCGGTGCCCAGGACGATGGCGCCGTGGTGGTTCGCCAGCCGGAACAGATGCGACGTGCGTTCACCGGCCTGCACGTTCTCGAAGGTGACGTCGTAGACCTTCTCGCCGCGGGAGTAGGGGTGGTCGAGGTCGGCGAGCATCTGCTCGCACGACGGCCGGATGTCGATCTCCCTGCCGGTCACACCGAGTGAGTCCATCAGGATGTGAGACCGGCGCAGCGTCGCACCGCCGGTGGCGAAACCGGGCATCGTGTAACCCAGGATGTTGGTGCGGGGCAGGCCGAGTCGGTCGAAGGTGTCGACCGCGACGAGCAGCGCGAGAGTCGAGTCGAGTCCGCCGGAGACGCCGATGACGATCTTGTCGATGCCCGTCGAGCGCAACCGCTGGGCCAGACCCTGCACCTGGATGTGCCGGACCTCGGCGCAGCGCTCGTCGAGGTCGGCGGAATCCGCCGGGACATAAGGAAATCGGGGGACGACCCGGCGCAGCACATCGTCGTCGCCGCTCAGTTCGCCGAACGCGAACCCGATGCGCCGCAACGACTTCAGTCGATCGGAGTAATCGCCGGCCTGGTCGCGCAGGCTGATCATCCGCATGCGTTCCTGCCGGAGCCGGTCGAGGTCGATGTCCGCGGAGATCACCTGATCGGTGGTCGCGAACTGTTCGCTCCGGGCCAGCAGAGAGCCGTTCTCGGTGATGAGGGCGTCACCGTCCCAGGCGAGATCGGTGGTCGACTCGCCGTAACCCGCCGCGACGTAGACGTGCGCGGAGATCGTGCGCGCGGAATGGCCTGTGCAGAGGTTCTTCCGGTAGGACTCCTTGCCGATCGTGACCGGGCTGCCGGACAGATTGGCCAGCACGGTCGCGCCGCCCAGGGCCGCCCAGGTGCTCGGCGGGATCGCCACCCAGCCGTCCTCGCAGATCTCGACATGCAGTGCGAAACCGGGCAGATCGGTCGCCTCGAAGATCAGATCGGCCCCGAACGGGACCTCTTCGCCGTCGACGGTCACGGTGGTGGGCACCGCATCGCGGGCGGCCGAGAAGAATCGCTGTTCGTAGAACTCGCGGTAGTTCGGCAGATACGACTTCGGGACGATGCCGAGCACCTCGCCGTCGTGGATGACCGCGGCGCAGTTGAACAGTCCGTCGCCGACGACCATCGGCAGACCCACCACGATCAGCGGTCGGAGACCCCTACTGGCCGTGGCGATCTCACTCAGTGCCTCGCGGCACCCGTCGATCAGCGCGTCCTGATGGAACAGGTCGTCGATGCTGTAGCCGCAGAGCCCGAGTTCGGGGAAGACCACCAGAGCTGCGCCGTCGTCGGCGGCGCGCCGCATCAGCTCGACGGTGCGTGCGGCATTCTCGGCGGGTTCGGCGATCGTGAGGACGGGCACCGCACCCGCGACCCGAACGAAGCCGTTTGCGTAGACAGACACGTCGACAACAGTAAACCGCGGAGTGCCCGAAGATCGCGCGCCGGCTCGCTAGGCCCGCCACCAGGAGTCGTCGAGTTCCACCGGAGTCGTGCGCTTGTGCCGGTTGCGGTGCCAGGCGGCCTCGATCTTCTCCGCGGCATCGATCGGGACCTCGCGGCCTTCGAGGTAGTCGTCGATGACCTCGTAGGTCAGGCCCAGTTCGTCTTCGTCGGTCTGGCCCGCCTTCTCGTCGAGCAGGTCGGCGGTCGGGATCTTCTCCCACAGTTGCTGCGGCGCACCGAGGTGACGCAGCAGCGACCGGCCCTGACGCTTGTTCAGACCCGACAGCGGCAGGATGTCCGCGGCGCCGTCGCCGTACTTGGTGAAGAAACCGGTGACGTTCTCGGCCGCGTGGTCGGCGCCGATCACCAGCAGCCCGCGGTCGCCGGCCACGGCGTACTGCGCGACCATGCGGTGTCGCGCCTTGGCATTGCCCTTGGTGAAGTCGGTGAGCGCCGCGCCCATCGCCCCCGAGATCTCGCTGTTCAGGGCATCCACTCCCGGCGCCACGTTGACGGTCAGTGTCTCGTCGGCCGCCACGAACTCGACGGCGGCGGCGGCGTCGTGCTCGTCGTGCTGCACCCGATACGGCAGACGCATGCCCACGAACACCGCGTCGGCGCCGTCGGCCCGGACACGCTCCGCCGCGATCTGGGCCAGGCGTCCGGCCAGCGTCGAGTCGACGCCGCCCGACAGGCCGAGCACGTATCCCGACGCGCCGACCGCGCGGAGGTAGTCGACGAGGAATCCCACCCGCCGCTCCACCTCATCGGCGGGATCGATGGAGGGTCGGACCCCCAGGGCTTCGATGATGGTCCGCTGGGTCTCGCGCATACGCGCTCCTATGCTCGCTCGGGGTCGGGTCGGGCAGCCGCGGTCACTCCTCGCGCGGTATCCGCACGCCGACGAGGTGAGCGTCGGGGTCCGGCGCCACACCGAGGCGATCCCATGGCTGCGACACGGTGAGTACCGCATACGCGGACGTCGGAAACCGATCGATCGGACCGGCCGGATCGAGCGTCAGCGCGGTCTGTGGCATACCGGGCTCGTGTCCGACGACGAGCAGCGTGGCCGCGTCGGCCGGCGCGTGGATGCGGATGGACTCGAGCACGTCGTCGGCGTCCCCGCCGTAGATGTCCTCGACGAAGGTGACCGGCGCCCGCACGCCGGTCCGTTCGAGGGTCTGGCGGGTCCGGGTCGACGTCGAGCACAGCACCGCGTCGATGCGCAGGCCTTCGTCGGCCATCCAGCGCCCGGCGAGGGCGGCCTGCCGGTCGCCGCGTCCGGCGAGCGGGCGGTCGTGGTCGCGCGTCGCCGGGGGATAAGCCGACTTGCCGTGACGCATCAGGATCAGTGTGCGGGTGCCGCTCATGCGGTGCCGGTCCGCCGGGACTCCGTGGGATAGGCGTCCGGATCGGCGGCGATGGTGCGCAACAGGCGAACGGTCGCGCGCCACGCGGCGGCCTCCTGGCGCAGGAAGGCGGCGTGCTCGCGCTCGTCGTGCATCTCGGCCTCGTCGGCCAGCGCATCGAACTCGAGGTGTTCGTCGACGGCACAACCGATGAGTTCGTCCAGGGTCGTGCAGTCGGCGCAGGCCCGCTCGATCGCGGCTGCGTCGAGAGTGGCCAGGCGTTCCAGATCCGACCGATACCGCATGCTCTCGAATGTACGTCGTCGGCGCTGGTTGTCGGGGTTGCGACACCGGGTGCATCCTCCGCCGCGCGGTGCCCGACTCGGGCGCGGGGTCCCCGTCGCCCTTACCCTGGGGGACGTGCACTCCTGGGTTCCCGCGCTACTGGCGGTGCTGGCGGCGTTGATGATCGCCGCCGGCACCGTGTTGCGGCAGCGTGCGTCCCGGGTCAACGGCGCGATCACCGCCGGATGGTGGGTGGGTGCCGGCATCGCGCTCTGCGGCTTCGGCCTGCAGGCGTCCGCCCTGGGGCTCGGGTCGATCCTGCTGGTGCAACCGCTCGTCGTGCTCGCGGTGTTGTTCGCGTTGCCGCTGGAGGCCTGGGCGGACCATCGGCATCCCGCGCGCGTCGAGTGGGCGTGGGGAGGGGTGCTCGTCGTCTGCGTCGCGACGTTCCTCATCGTCTCGCGACCGGAACCGTCACTCCGGCGACCGGATGCGCTGCTGCTGTGGGGCACCGTCGGGGCCGTCATCGGGATGGTCTTGGGACTGGTGATCCTCGCGCGACGCTCCAGCCCGCACTACAAGGCGCTGTTCTACGGACTCGTCGCGGGCACGATGTTCGGGGTCTCGGCGCTGCTGGTCAAAGCGGTGATCTACCAGATCACCCACGAGTTCTGGCGCACCTTCGTCCAGCCGGAGATCTACCTGTTCGTGCTGGTGGTGGTCTGTGCGGTGGTCGCGCAGCAGCTGGGTTTCGGGGCGGGCGACCTGCAGACGTCGTTCCCGTCCATGACGGTCGCCGAACCGGCGGTCGCGATGGTGCTGGGCGTGTTGCTGCTCGGCGAGAACCTCAACGTCTCGGTGCCGACCGCGATGTTCCTCGGCATCGTGCTCGCGATCATGATCCGCGCGGTGTGTGAGCTGGCGAAGCTGTCGGCTGTCCGCGGATACGAGCAGGCCGTCGCCGCAGAGACGGCAATGCCGCCGACCGTGGGACGGCCGGCGGCATGATCAGCTCGGAGTCGATCAGTCTGTTCTGATCAGCCCTCGATGAGTTCCGCGATGCCCTCGGCCCATTCTTCGGCCTGCTTCGCGGGCTTGATCGACGACGAGTTGTCGTGGCGGGCGTGCTCGCCGACCTGGACGGCCCCACGCTTCGTCAGCATCTCGGCGATGATCTCGCCGCCGCGGTTGAAGGTGTCGTAGATCGAGTCGCCGAGCCCGAACACGGCGAAGCGCAGCCCGCCGAGATCGGGGTTGACGCTCTCGAGTTCGTCGGCGAAGGGCTCGGCACCGGTGGGCAGCTCGCCCTCGCCGTAGGTCGAGCAGACGATCACCAGGAAGTCTTCCGGGGCAAGGTCCTCGACCGCGTACTCGCTCATGTCGTAGATCGAGGGATCGTGCTGGTCGAGCGCGTCCGCGATGGCGTCCGCGACGAGCTCGCCCGTTCCGGTCTCGGTTCCGTAGAGGATGACGACCGACATTTGCAGAACTCCTCTCGACGTCGGCTTTTTGCAGCGAGGGTAACCTAACCCGCTCCTCGCTGCGAAATCGCAGGTGGGAAAGGGGTTGGAAGAAATACTTGGATGTCCTACTATGTGGTGGCAGAGGCCATAACCCCGAACTCCCGGAACGGGGCGCTCGCCGCCGGCTCAGACGCCGACGAGGCAGGTCCGAAAACCCCGAACAACGCGTCAGGCCCCCGGCCGAGACCCCGACCAGGCAACCCCCGAGAAGAATCAAAGGTGATCTCCGTGTCCGCTCCCGCTGTCCCTTCCATCCCGCACTTCCTGAACGGCAAGCGCGTCACCGCCGAGGGTGGCCGCTTCGCCGACGTCTTCAACCCGAGTACCGGTGCCGTGCAGGCCCAGGTGCCGCTCGCGTCGACCGACGAGGTCGCCGCCGCCATCGCCACCGCCTCGAAGGCGCAGAAGGAATGGGCGGCGTGGAACCCGCAGCGTCGTGCCCGCGTCCTCATGCGCTTCGTGGACCTGGTCAACAAGAACGCCGACGAGCTCGCGACCACGCTGTCGCTCGAGCACGGCAAGACGCACGCCGATGCCCTCGGTGACATCCAGCGCGGAGTCGAGGTCATCGAGTTCGCCATCGGCATCCCGCATCTGCTGAAGGGCGAGTTCACCGAGGGTGCCGGCAACGGCATCGACGTCCACTCGGTCCGCCAGCCGCTCGGTGTGGTCGCGGGTATCACCCCGTTCAACTTCCCGGCGATGATCCCGCTCTGGAAGGCCGGCCCGGCACTCGCCTGCGGCAACGCCTTCATTCTCAAGCCCAGCGAGCGGGACCCGTCCGTGCCGGTCCGTCTGGCTGAATTGTTCACCGAGGCAGGGCTTCCCGACGGTGTCTTCCAGGTCGTCCACGGCGACAAGGAAGCCGTCGACGCGCTCCTGACCCACCCGGACGTCAAGGCTCTCGGCTTCGTCGGCAGCTCCGACATCGCGCAGTACATCTACTCGACCGCCGCTGCACACGGCAAGCGTTCGCAGTGCTTCGGCGGTGCCAAGAACCACGCCGTCGTCATGCCCGACGCGGACCTCGACCAGGCCGCCGACGCCATCATCGGCGCCGCCTACGGCAGTGCCGGCGAGCGTTGCATGGCCCTCTCCGTCGCCGTGCCGGTCGGTGAGGAGACCGCGAACCGGTTGCGCGAGAAGCTGCTCGAGAAGGCCAACGCACTGCGCGTGGGCCACAGCCTCGATCCCAAGGCCGACTACGGCCCGCTGGTCACGGCTGCCGCACTCGATCGTGTCCGCGGCTACATCGCCAAGGGTGTCGAGGAAGGCGCCGAGCTCGTTCTCGACGGCCGCGAGATCGGAACGCCTGAGCAGCAGTACGGCGATGACGACATCTCCAACGGCTTCTTCATCGGACCCAGCCTGTTCGACAACGTCACCAAGGACATGAGCATCTACACCGACGAGATCTTCGGTCCGGTGCTCGTCGTGGTGCGCGCGCACGACTACGAAGAAGCCCTCGCGCTGGCCTCGGATCACGAGTACGGCAACGGTGTCGCGATCTTCACCCAGGACGGCGACGCCGCCCGTGACTTCACCGCACGCGTCGAGGTCGGCATGGTCGGCGTCAACGTGCCGATCCCGGTGCCGGTGGCCTACCACACGTTCGGTGGCTGGAAGCGTTCCGGCTTCGGCGATCTCAACCAGCACGGCCCGGCGTCGATCCAGTTCTACACCAAGACAAAGACTGTCACGACGCGCTGGCCGTCGGGCATCAAGGATGGCGCCGAGTTCGTCATCCCGACGATGGACTGAGTGCGGCCGAGATGACCACACTTGCCGAGGCCGCAGTCGCGCGGCTCGACGGTGACGAACGCGTCATCGTCGAGACCGCAGCGGCTTTCGCGGCCAAAAAACTGGCGCCCCATGCGCTGGAATGGGATGCGTCCAACCACTTCCCGGTTCCCGAGCTCCGCGAGGCGGCCGAACTGGGGATGGGTGCCATCTACTGTTCCGAGGATGCCGGGGGCAGCGGACTCCGCCGTCTCGACGGCGTGCGGATCTTCGAGCAGTTGGCCTACGCCGATCCGGCGGTCGCATCGTTCCTGTCCATCCACAACATGTGTGCGTGGATGATCGATCACTACGGCACCGACGAACAGCGCAACAAGTGGGTGCCGCGACTGGCGACGATGGAGACCATCGCGAGCTACTGCCTCACCGAACCGGGTGCCGGATCGGATGCGGCGGCGCTCGCCACCCGTGCCGAGCGGGAGGGTGACGAGTACGTCCTCACCGGCGTCAAGCAGTTCATCTCCGGTGCCGGGTCGTCGGACCTGTACGTGGTGATGGCCCGCACCGGCGACGCCGGGCCCAAGGGCATCTCCACCTTCCTGGTCGAGAAGGACACTCCCGGACTGAGTTTCGGTGCGCAGGAACACAAGATGGGCTGGCATGCACAGCCCACCGCGCAGGTCATCCTCGACGAGGTGCGGGTCCCGGCGGCGAACCTGCTCGCCGAGACCGAGGGAATCGGGTTCGGCATCGCGATGAACGGCCTGAACGGTGGCCGTTTGAACATCGCGGCGTCGTCACTCGGTGGTGCCCAGGCGGCGTTCGACAAGGCGGCCGCCTACGTCTCGAGTCGTCGGGCGTTCGGCAACTCGCTGCTCGACGAGCCGACCATCCGGTTCACACTCGCCGACATGGCGACCTCGCTGGAGACCTCACGGTTGATGCTGTGGCACGCGGCGACCGCGCTCGACGACAACGCTCCCGACAAGGTGGAGCAGTGTGCGATGGCGAAACGCTTCGTCACCGACAGCTGCTACGACGTCGCCGACCAGGCGCTGCAGCTGCACGGCGGCTACGGGTATCTGTCCGAGTACGGAATCGAGAAAATCGTCCGCGACCTCCGTGTGCACCGCATCCTGGAGGGGACCAACGAGATCATGCGGGTCGTCCTCGGCCGTTCGATCGCGTCCCGTTACCGGGAGAGCTGACGCGAACTCGCTGCAACGCAATGGTTTTCGCAGGCAAACACTCTAGGGAGCAAAGACAATGACGACGATCGCTTTCCTCGGCCTCGGCAACATGGGTGGCCCGATGGCCGCCAATCTGGTCAAGGCCGGTCACACGGTGCACGGGTTCGATCCGGTTCCCGAGGCGGTCGAGACCGCCAAGGCCAACGGCATCGAGACGTTCCCCGCCGCCATCGAGGCCGTGGCCGCGGCCGAGGTCGTGATCACCATGCTGCCCAACGGCGGCATCGTGAAGAAGCTCTACGACGAGATCATTCCGGTCACCCCGACCGGTGCGCTCTTCATCGACTCGTCGACCATCTCGGTCGACGATGCGCGGGAGATCCACCGTCGCGCCGTCGACCACGGTTTCGCTCAGGTCGACGCACCGGTGTCCGGCGGGGTGAAGGGTGCCGTGGCCGGCACCCTGGCCTTCATGGTCGGCGGCGAGGACGAGGCCTTCTCCGCGGCACGTGGGACCCTCGACCCGATGGCGGGGAAGATCATCCACTGCGGTGCGGCGGGTGCCGGCCAGGCGGCGAAGGTGTGCAACAACATGTTGCTCGCCGTCCAGCAGATCGCGGTCGGCGAGGCGTTCGTCCTCGCTCAGAAGCTCGGCCTCGACGAGCAGGCGCTCTACGACGTGGTCACCGGTGCCACCGGCAACTGCTGGGCCATCGAGACCAACTGCCCGGTCCCGGGCCCGGTCCCGACCTCGCCGGCGAACAACGATTTCAAGCCGGGCTTCGCCACCGCACTGATGAACAAGGACCTCGGTCTGGCGATGGACGCCGTCGCCAGCACCGGCGCCCGCGCACCGCTCGGGACCCACGCCGCACAGCTGTACCGCGGCTTCGCCGAGCAGCACGCTGATCTCGACTTCAGCGCGATCATCACCTCGCTGCACTAGGTCCGTAGTACCTGCTGGTTCCGTATGACGTTGTGCCCGGATTCCGGGTACAACGTCATACGCGTATCAGGCGGCTGCCCTGTGCACGGCGGCCTTGATCTCCTCGACCACCTCTGCCGGCCGCTCGACGAGGTCGGCCCAGGTGAAGTTGAGTACCGTCCATCCATCCGCGGTAAGCAGGTTCCGCTTCAGTCGGTCCCGCCGAAAGGCCGCGGCGTCGCGGTGGAACGCGAACCCGTCGATCTCGACCGCCACTTTCGCAAGCGGGATCGCGAAGTCGATGACGTATCCAAGTGCGGGCATGTTCGCGACCCAACCCGACACACCGCCGGCCGACAGCAGGTCGACCGTGAGCCGTTCGGCCTCAGATCGCGCGCCATCGCCGAGCAGCCGCAGACACGACGCGACGCGCGGCGCGCCGCGCCTCTTCGGATAGCGCGCGTGCGCGGCCTCGAGCGCCTCCACCGTCACCCTCTTCGTCAGGAGTGCCGAGTCGACGACGCTGATCCCGAGATCGAGCGAGGCATCGAGGACTGTCAGTGCCGGCGCGGTGACCCGGAGCCCGTCGTGTTCGGTGATGTCCGCGTTCTGGAGCTGCCGGTATCGCGTCACGGCCGTCGCCGAAGATCGTCGTGCCTGACCCCTCGTCCCCGTGAAGACGGTGTGTTTCCGGGGCTCGACATTGTGGAGTCCGAGCCACCAGGCGGCTGCCGCGCCACCCAGCACTGCGTCGGCGTGCACCGAGAGGACCGCGATCCGGGCCTGTGCGCGCGCCGACCGGGCGTGCCCGCTGACCAAGTAGACCCCGCGCGCCACCGGCCTCCACTCGCCGGTGGCGACCTTGCGTTGGATCGTCGACGAGCTGACACCGCAGGCGCGGGCTTCCCGGGCCGAGAACACGCCGTCTCGGCGAACGGTCAGTTCGGTGAGGTCCATGTCGATTCGACGCACGCGACGCTGACCCGGTTCCGCCGGGTGGAGCTTCAGCGATGCGTATGACATCGAACCCGGAATCCGGGCACAACGTCATACGCTCCGAAAATCCCGCTCAGAAGTCCCCGTTGTGCTTCCGCAACGACTGGATCGCCCCGACCAGGCCGGCCATCTCGTCGTCGGTCATGCCGACGTCGGCGAAGACCTTCTCGTTGAGGGTCTTCGTGGCGTCCTCGACGGTGGAGCGGCCGAGGTCGGTGATCTCGACGAGGGTGGTCCGCCCGTCCGTCGGGTGCGGGACCCGTCGGACGAGGCCGCCTTCCTCGAGGCGCCGGATCGCATGGGTGACGCTCGTGACGTGGACCTGGAGACGGTCGCTGGCCTTGGTGATGGGCAGTGCGCCCTGGCGTGAGAACGCCAGCAGCCGAAGGAGTTCGAACCGGGAGAAGCTGAGATCGAACGGTCGCAACGTGGCCTCGACGCGGGCGAGCAGGATCTGGTGCGCGCGCATCACCGAGGTCACCGCGACCATGCCGTCGGCGACGTCGCCCCACCCGGCCTGGGTCCAGTTGTCCCGTGCCTCGGCGATGGGATCGAAGTCCATGCTGCGCCCTGCCATGATCACACCCTATCGGCCTGCGGCGTCACCGATCGACGGCGCGCCAACCGTCGATCACGGCGTACGTGGCCGCGACGGGGTCCGCCCCGGCGGGGTGGTGGCCGGCGAGCAGCAGCAGGGCCGGTCCGTGGACCTGAGCCCTGCGCGAGCGGGATGCCTCCGCCGGGTCTGGCGCACGCGGTCGGTGCCTGCCCGGTAGAGGCCGGTACGGCGACTGCGGCGCGAAGGTCGGCACGCGGTGAACCGAACGGGGGACAGCGTGATGACCAAAGGCACCCGCCGAGTGACAAAGGTCCTACGGAGTAGCGCGGCAATGTGGTTGCCGCAGATGTACATGCGTCTGGGTCGTTGTAGTTTCCTGGAACGACACCGTCTGAATCGAGACCTTCTGTCGCGGTTGAGAATCTGAGTGGAGATTGAATATCGAAATGGTCACGGCGTCGTTAGGCGGGTTATTCATGCCCATTAGCTACTCAATCTAATGAGATCGACGATATGCCCTCTCTGGGCGATTTGTGCCTATTAACCGTCTTCGGGTGTCGCCTGAAACCAACTCCCCGGCAGGCGGTTTCGGGACCGTACCCTCGGGTTTGTGAACCTGGATCCGAATCTGTTTCTGCGGCAGTGGAGATGCAGAAATCTGCGCGGATAACAGGCGGTCCGGGCAATGTCATCCGATCGGACCAATTGCCGAATGTCATCATTTCGAGACCTTTCCATCCTGGTTCGTTACGGGTGGTTTGTCTTCGCGGAAATCGTTGTGGCGGAAAGTTTCGCGAGAGTAGGGTCCGTTCTTGTCGAGGGGGCGACAACTATCCAGGGGGGCCACTTTGCCCGGTCTCGTGTCAGGCGCGGGATTGGCGATTTGTGGTCTGAAGATTCCGCCAGGGCTCTGCCCCCATGCCCGGCGAATGCAGTCGATGAAGACGCATGGGGAGGCCGCGTTGACCATCTCAGAGAGAAATTTCGAGTCAACCTTCGACGATGAGTCGGGTGCTCGGTCACGGGTCGGCACCCTGCCCCTGTCCGCAGCGCAGCGGGGAATCTGGTTCGCCCAGCACGTGGCAGGTGACCTGCCGATCTCGGTGGCGCAGTACGTGGAGATCGACGGCGAACTCGACACCGGTATGCTGGAGGACGCCGCGCGGACGACCGGACGAGAATTCGGTTCCGGGTATCTGCGGTTGATCGAGGTCGACGGCGAGCCGCGGCAGTACGTCGACGCGGCCCACAGCGCCCCGGTGTACACCGTCGATCTGCGTGGGGAGTCCGACCCGGTCGAGACCGCACATCGCCTGATGTCGGAGGACTACTCGCGGCCTCTGGATCTGCTCGTCGACCATCTGATGACGAGCGTCGTGTACCAGGTGGGGACGAACCACTACTTCTGGTACCTGCGCGCACACCACATCGCCCTCGACGGGTTCGGGGCGGTCACGATGGTCCGGCGCATCACCGAGCGGTACAACGCCGGCATCCGAGGCGAGGCCCCACCGCCTTGCACGGCAAGCGATCTCGCCGACATCATCGAACAGGACGCGTCATATCCCGGCTCGACCCGCTACGAGAACGACCGGAAGTACTGGAGCGAACACCTCGAGGGTGCCCCGCCGGTGGTCAGTCTCGCCGGCCGACTGGGCAAGCCCACGCTGCACCCGACCCTCGTGAGCACTCCGTTACCCGACGAGACCGCCCGACTCCTCGAGGACGCCTCGCACGACGGCGGGGTCACCCCGGTGATCGTCGCGGCCTTCGCCGCCTACCTCGCCCGGATGACCGGGAGTCCCGAGGTCCTTCTGAGTCTGCCGGTCTCGGGCCGGCATTCCGCCGTCCTCCGTCGCTCGGGTGGCATGGTGGCGAATGTCGTGCCGCTCCGGGTCCCGGTCGCCGGGCACACGCTCAGCGAGGTCGTCACCGCCGTGAAAGGCGAGTTGCTGAGCGCTCTCCGGCGGCAGCGGTACCGCCAGGAGGACATCTTCCGCGACATGGGGATCGCCCGCGACGAGGCGTCCTCGTTCGGTCCGGCCGTGAACCTGATGATGGTCGACAGCGAGGTCGTGTTCGGCGACGTGGTGGGACGCCTGCACGTGCTGACGTCCGGGCCCACCTCCGATCTGTTCGTCAACATCTATCCCGGTGCGGGGCACGACAGCACGCACATCGACTTCCAGGGAAACCCCAACGTCTACACCGCTGCCGAACTCGCCGACCATCACCGCCGGTTCCTGATGTTCCTGCACGAGTTCCTCGGCGGTCCGCCGGAGCGCCAGGTGGGCCTGCTCGACCTGCTCGACGAGCACGAACGCGGCGCGCTTCTGCCCGTTCGGGGTCCGGAAGGTGTTGCGCCGCGGCTTCTTCCGGACATCCTCGCCGAGAGCGTGGCTCGTCACGGCGACCGGCTCGCGATCTCGTCGAACGGGGTCCGGCTGACCTATCGGGAACTGGACGCCGTCGCGTCCCGGATGGCGCGCCGCCTGATCGCCCTGGGCTGCGGGCCGGACACGTCGGTCGCGATACTTCTCCGACGGTCCGCCGAGTCCGTCGCCGCCGCGTGGGCGGTTGCGAAGTCCGGGTCTGCCATCGTCCAGGTGGACCCGGACTACCCACGCAAGCGAATCGAGCACATCGTCGCCGACAGCGGCGCCGCGGTGGCCATCTCCGCCGACGAGTTCTCCGACCGGCTCCCGGAGTCGATGCCCACGGTGCTCGTCGACGGTGACGATTCCCGGGGGGACGATTCCCGAGGGGAGGGCGGTCTCGGGGAGGGGGCCGCCCTCGCCTCGGGCCCGGTGATCGGGGACGGCGACCGCATTCGCCCGCTGCGCGCGGACAACGTCGCCTACGTGACCTACACCTCGGGATCGACGGGTGTGCCGAAGGGCGTCCAGGTCACGCACAACGGACTCGCGAACCTCATCTCCGACCGCTCCGAGGCCTACGGCCTCGACCAGGAGTCGCGGGTGTCCTATGCGCTCTCGCCCAGCTTCGACGCGTCGATGGAACAGCTGCTGACCTGCTTCGCGAGCGGTTCCGCGCTGATCGTCGTGCCGCCGGACGTGATCGGCGGCGAGCGGCTCACCCGCCTGCTCGCCGACGAGGGTGTCACCCACCTGACGTTGACGCCGGCGATGCTGGCCACGGTCGAGCCCGAGGAGCTGACCGATCTGCGGGCGGTCATGGTCGGCGGCGACAAGACCGCGCCGCGCATCGTCGAACTCTGGGCGCGGCGTGCGCGGATGATCAACGAGTACGGACCGACCGAGGCGACCATCACCGCCGCAAGCGGGGTCCTCGACCCGCCCGAGGGTCTGACCGCCGGCCGGCCGGTGCGCGGCGCGTCGATGGTGATCCTCGACCCTGCGTTGCAGCCGGTCCCCGTCGGCACCGCGGGCGAGTTGTATCTGGCCGGGCCGGGTCTTGCGCGTGGCTACGTGAACCTGTTCGCACAGACCGCGGACCATTTCGTCGCGAACCCCCACGGCCGGCCCGGGGAGCGGATGTATCGCACCGGCGATCTCGCGCGGTGGGTCGGAGACGATTCTGCACTGTCGCTGGAATTGTTGGGACGCACCGACTTCCAGCTGAAGATCCGTGGGTTCCGGATCGAGCCCGGCGAGATCGACGCGGTTCTCATCGGTCACCCGGACGTCGAGGCGTCGATCACCGTGCCGGTCCGCAACAACTCCGGCGCAACCGTCCTCGCGTCCTACGTGACGCCCGTCCGCGACCACCGGATCGATGTCCCGGAGCTGGGCCGATTCGCGCGCGAATCGCTTCCGCCGCACATGGTCCCGGCGGTGATCACCACGCTGGACGCCCTGCCGCTCAACCCGTTCGGCAAGGTCGACCGGAAGGCTCTTCCCGCGCCGGTCTTCGCGTCCGCGCGCACCGGACGGCCTCCGTCGACTCCCGGGGAATACCGACTGGCACAGCTGTTCTCCGACGTCCTCGGGGTCGACGAGGTCGGCGCCGATGACAGCTTCTTCGTCCTCGGCGGCGACAGCATCTCCTCGATCGAGCTCGTCGCCCGCGCCAAGGCCGCCGGACTGGCGTTCTCGACCCAGGACGTGTTCGAGTGCAAGACCGTCGCGGCCCTGGCGGTGCGGGCCACCGACTCAGCCGCCGACGACGCCCTGCAGGAACTCCCCGGGGCAGGCGTCGGATCGTTCCCGCTGGCGCCGATCATGCACGCGATGCTCGACCGGGGGCACATTTCCCGTTTCGCCCAGGCCGCCCTCGTCGAACTCCCGGACGACCTCGACCGCGCCGACCTCGTTCGTGCACTGGGCGCCCTCGTCGACCGTCACGACATCCTGCGCGCGGTACTGCGCGACGTCCACTCGGGCGAGAGGTTCGTCGAGGTGCGGGAACCGGGCTCGGTCGACGTCGACTCCACGATCGCTGAGGTGTGGCTCGACCGTCGCGACGCCGATGAGATCGACCAGCACCTGCAGGCCGCGGCCGATCTGCTCGACCCGACGGCCGGATTGCTGACGCGTTTCGTGTGGATGCGGGACCGTGCCGGTGCGAAGCCGGATCTGTTGTGGCTCGTCATCCACCACCTTGCCGTCGACGGGGTGTCGTGGCGAATCCTCCTGGGCGACCTCGCGATCGCCCACGGTCAGATCGCGGCGGGCGCCGACCCGCAGCTCAGCCCGCGGACGACCTCCGTGCGGCGCTGGGTCCACGGCCTGGTCGAACGGTCCTCCGGCCGTACCGCCGCCGAACTCGACCTGTGGTCGGGCATCCTCGCGGCCGGTGACCGTCCGCTGGGTACCCGCGCGCTGGACCCCGGTCGCGACGTCACCGCCACCGCGGAACGCGTGCGTGTGCGCCTACCTGCCGACGTCACCGAGTCGGTCATCACCACCATCCCCGGCCGGTTCCACGGCAGCCCCAACGACTCGCTGCTCGCCGCCCTGGCACTCGCGCTGGCACGTTGGCGGTCTCTGCGCGGTGAGGCATCGGGTGGCGAACTGATCGCGCTCGAGGGGCACGGTCGTGAGGAGTCCGCGGTACCCGGTGCCGACCTGACCGCGACCGTCGGTTGGTTCACCTCTCGCTTCCCCGTCCGGCTGGACCTGGTCGGCATCGATCTCGACGACGCCTTCGCCGGCGGGGCAACCGCCGGCGCGGCGATCAAGCAGGTGAAGGAACAACTGCGCGCGGTGCCCGACAACGGCATCGGCTACGGCATGGTCCGGCACCTGGACCCGGTGGGCCGCAACGAACTCCAGAACCGTCCCGAACCGCAGATCAGCTTCAACTACCTGGGCCGCGCGGGCACCCGGGATCTCGTGGGACCGTGGACGCCGTCACGCGAGTTCGACGCGCTGGCCGCAACGGCCGACCCGTCGATGGCGTTGCCGGCCATCCTGGACATCAACGCGATCGCCGAGCCGGGCCCGGACGGACTCGAACTCGACGCCGTGTTCGAATTCGCCTCGCTGGTGCTCGATCGCGCCGAGGCCGAAGAACTGCTGCAGCTGTGGGTGCAGGCTCTCGAGGCCTTCGCCCGACTCGCGCAGGCCGACCACGTGGGCGGTCACACCCCGTCGGACTTCCCGCTCGTCGAGACCACCCAGGAGGAGATCGACGGCTGGCTGCGCGACCACCCGTCGATGGTCGACGTCTGGCCCTTGACCGCCCTGCAGGCCGGACTCCTGTTCCACGCCACCTTCGACGGCATCGACGCCAAGAACAGCGCCGGAGGCATGAGCGGCGCCGATGGCTACGTCGTGCAGGCCGAGGTCACCCTCGGCGGGTCGGTGCGGCCGGAACGGATGCGTCAGGCGGCGCAGGCGCTCATCGACCGCCACGACAGCCTCCGGGTCGCCTTCGTCGAGACCCGCTCCGGTCCACGCCAGATCCTGCTGCGCGACGTGCCCGTCGACTGGACCGATTCCGACCTCACCGGCATCGTCGACGCCGAGGAGCGGCATCGTGAGCTGCGCCGGCTGATCACCGAGTCGGCGACCCCCTTCGACCTGTCGCAGCCGCCGCTGGTGCGGTTCCACCTCATCCGCGTCGACGACGACGAGTTCCTGCTCCTGCTGACGAACCACCACATCGTGCTCGACGGCTGGTCGATGCCGCTGCTCGTCCACGACCTGCTCGCGCTGTACATCGCCGACTCGGCGGACGGCGGAGCGGCCGGGCTGCCCGCACCGCGGTCCTTCCGGGACTACCTGCAGTGGTTGGATTCTCAGGACCATGAGGCGACGACGGCCGCGTGGGAGGAGATGCTGGCCGACATCGAGAGCCCGACGCGACTCACCGGCAACCCGGACCGGGTCGCCGCGGACGACGTCGCGCAGGTCGACCTCGACCTCGACGTGGCCACCACCGACGCGGTTCTCGGACTCGGCCGCGCCCACGGCGTCACCCCGAACACCGCCATCCAGGTGGCGTGGGCACTGCTGCTCTCCGCCATGACGGGCCGGTCGGATGTGGTGTTCGGCAACACGGTCTCCGATCGGCCGGCGCACATCGCGGGCATCGAGCGGATGATCGGCCTGTTCATCAACACCCTGCCGGTGCGGGTCCGGCTCGATCCCGACGAGACCGTCACGGAGTTGCTCACCCGGGCGCAGGCCCAGCAGGCCACCATGCTCGAGCACCGCAACATCGGGCTCGCCGAACTCCAGCGCGCCGCGGGGATGGCCGACATCTTCGACACCGCCACGGTTCTGGAGTCCTATCCCATCGACGCCGAGGGTGTCGCGGGCGCCCTGGCGGATGCCGGGTTGCGGTGGAAGGGCATCGTGGCGCACGACGCCACCCCGTATCCGGTCAGCCTGCAGGTCACCCCGCCCCGACCGGTGACCGCCGGACGGGGGGCGGGCGATCCGGGTCGCTACGAGCTGATCCTGAAGTACTCCGCCGATCGTCTCGACGCGCAGAGCGCGTCACTCCTGCTCGAACGTTTCGCGATGCTGCTGGGGCAGATCGCGGCGGACCCGGGCCGGAAGGTCGCGGCGGTCTCCCCATGCTGGGACACCGAACGGGCCGCGCTGTCCCGCGTCGAGGGTCCGCCGGCCATGACGCCGCGGACGCTCCGGGGCATCCTGTCGGACACCGCGCGCCGCCACCCCGACATGCCGGCCGTGCGTTCGGGAGAGGGCACGCTGACCTACCGGGAGCTCGACCGACGGGCCGATCGTGTCGCCCGTGAACTCGTGCACCGCGGCGCCGGACCCGAGGGCTTCGTCGCGCTGGCGCTCCCGCGGTCGGTCGAACTCATCGTCGCCATGTGGGCGGTGGCCAAGTCGGGCGCGGCCTTCGTCGCCCTCGATCCCGGCAACCCCGCATACCGCCTGGCCGAGTTGCTGGCCGACTCGCACTGCACGCTCGGCATCACGGTCGAGGAGGTCACGAACAACCTACCGGATTCCGTCGACTGGCTCGTTCTCGACGCCGCCGGCCAGGCGGATGACGAAGGGGCGGAGGCGGACTGGTCGACGACCACGGTGGAGGCCGACAGCAGTGCGTACCTGATCTTCACTTCCGGATCGACGGGACGGCCGAAGGCGGTCCACATCGATCACCGGGGCCTGCGAGACCGGGTCACCGCACTGGGCGACTACTTCGGCGTGCAACCGGGTTCGGCAGTGCTGCAGGTGTCGTCTCCGGGCTTCGACGCCTGCGTCTCCGAGGTCCTGCTCGCGCACGGCAACGGGGCGTGCCTGGTGGTGGCGCCCCAGGACGTCTACGGCGGAGCCGATCTCGAGGAACTGGTGCGGGCCGAGGAGATCTCGTGCGCGATCATCACCCCGACGGCCCTCAACACCATGGACCCCGCACGCGTGCCGTCGCTCACGACGATCGCCGTCGTCGGCGAGGCGACCGGCCTGGACATCGTGAACCGCTGGGCGCCGGGCCGTCGGCTGATGAACCACTACGGTCCCACCGAGTGCACGATCTGGGCCACCGCGGCCGACGACCTGCAGCCCGGACAGCCGGTGACCATCGGCGGGCCGGTCCGCGGGGTGTCCGCGGTGGTGCTCGACGCCTGGCTGCGGCCCGTTCCGGTCGGCGTGTCCGGCGAACTGTACCTGGGCGGACCGGGTCTGGCCCGCGGGTACTTCGACCGTCCCGGCCTCACCGCGTCCCGGTTCGTCGCCGATCCCCGGTCGGCGACCGGCGAGCGCATCTACCGCACCGGTGACCAGGTGCGGTGGATCCGAGGGCGCGACGGACTCGAACTGGACTATCTGGGACGCAACGACCAGCAGGTCAAGATCCACGGTCTGCGTATCGAGACCGGCGAGATCGACGCACATCTCGCACGGCACGACGCGGTCGCGCAGGCCGTCACCCTGGTCCAGCCGGGACCGGCGGGCCGGCCGGTCATCGTGTCCTATGTGGTCGGCACGCCAGGGGAGCAGCTCGACGTGACCGCGCTGCGCTCGGACCTCGCGGAATCCCTGCCGCGCTACATGGTGCCGACCGTCATCCTCGAGTTGCCGGCGATGCCGGTCACCCGCACCGGCAAGGTTGATCAAAAGGCCCTCCCCGCGTGGGACTTCCGCGCCGAGAGCGCCGGCGGCCGAGAGCCGTCGACCCCCACCGAGAAGCTCATCGCCCGACTGTTCGCCGAGGTCCTGGACGTCGACACGGTGACCGCCGATGACAATTTCTTCGCCCTCGGCGGCGACAGCATCGTCTCGATGCAGCTTGTGGCACTGGCGAAGTCGGTCGGACTGACGATCACCGGCCGCCAGGTCTTCGAGGCGAAGACGGTTGCCGCGCTGGCGGCCCTCGCCGACCTCGACGGCCCCGAGTCCGGCGACCCCGCCCGAGCAGTCGAGACCGACGTCGCGCCTCTGGAGAACCGCGATGCGCTCTCCGACAACGACTTCGGGGATGTGTGCGACTCCGATGCGGAGCTCCTCCACCATCGCTACCCGGATCTGGCCGAGATCTGGCCGCTGTCGCCCACGCAGGCCGGCATCCATTTCCATTCCACGCTCGATCCCGACGCTTCGGACAACTACACCGTGCAGTCGACGATCCGGCTGTCGGGGTACCTCGACGGGGCGCGGTTGCGTCGTGCCGCACAGGCGCTCGTCGACCGTCACGACATCCTGCGCGCCGGTTTCGTCGAGACCTCCCGGGGCCCACGCCAGGTCGTGGTCGGGCACACCGACGTCGCCTTCCGCGAGATCGACCTCACCGGCCGGTCCGCCGACCGCGCCCGGGAGGAAGCCGAACGCATCGCCGCCGAGGACGCCGCGGCGGGGTTCGACCTGAGCATCCCGTCGCTCATCCGGTTCACCCTGGTCCGTCTCGAGGCCGAGGCGTTCGCGCTGCACATCACCAATCACCACGTGATCCTCGACGGCTGGTCGATGCCGCTGCTCATCGGTGAACTCCTCGAGTTCTACGGTGAGCCGGAGCGGATCGACACGGCCGGCTCGGCCCCCTCCTACCGCGATTACCTGCGCTGGCTGGCCGAGCAGAGCCACGACGCGTCCATCGCGGCGTGGACACGGGCCTACGCCGACGTCGACGCGGCGACCCGCGTCAGCCGGAACGGTGCCGCGATGTCGGGAGACCGGGCCGGCGAGGTCGGCGCGGAGTTGCCCGCACAGGAGTTCCTGCGTTTGCGCTCGGTGGCCGCCGATTCCGCGGTGACCGTCGGTACCGCGGTGTCCACGGCATGGGCACTCGTCCTGCGTGTGCTGACCGGTGAGACCGACGTGATCCTCGGTTCGGCGGTCGCCGGACGCCCGCCGGAACTGCCGGGTGTCGGCCAGGCCCTCGGGATGTTCCTGAACACCGTCCCGGTCCGGGTCCGACTCGATCCCTCGTCGTCGTTGCGGGAGTTGCTGGTCGAGGCGCAGGACCACAACGCCGAACTGCTCGACCACCACTACGTGGGCCTTCCCGCCATCCACCGCGCGGTGGGGCTCGCCGACATGTTCGACACCGCGCTCGCCTTCCAGTCCTTCCCCCTGCGCGAGTCGAGCCTGCAGGAGCTCGTCTCGTCGGCGGGTCTCCGAGTCGACGGGCTCACCGGCGTCGACGCCACCCCGTACCCCCTGAGTCTCGTCGTGGCACCGAAAAACGATGCCGGGGAGGGCGAACCGGGCCTGTCCATCACCCTTCGCTTTCGCCGCGACGATTTCGACCCCACCCGGGCGCGGGAGATCGTCGACCTCTTCGTCGAGTGCCTGTCCCGGATCGCCGACGACCCCGACGCCCGCCTGGGCATGCTCGCGCATGTCGGCG
Source organism: Gordonia sp. GONU (assembly GCF_024733855.1). NCBI lineage: Bacteria > Bacillati > Actinomycetota > Actinomycetes > Mycobacteriales > Gordoniaceae > Gordonia > Gordonia sp. GONU. The sequence continues at coordinate 33,756 of NZ_JANRHB010000002.1, read as the reverse complement.
GCGAGCTGGATCGGCCGGCGCCGCTGCGGGGTCACCACCCGGAGACGTTGCCCGACATCCTCGCCGCATCCGTCGCGCGCCACCCCGACGCGATCGCGGTGACGTGTGGCGCGTCGGTGTCGTACCGCTGGCTCGACGAGCGGTCGAACCGAATGGCCAGATTCCTGTTGCGCCAAGGAGTCCGGTCGCACGACGTGGTCGCCTGTGTGTTGCCGAGATCGCTCGACGCGGTCGTCGCCCTCTGGGCGGTGGCCAAGACGGGTGCGGCATTCCTGCCGGTGGACCCGACCCTGCCTGCTGAACGGATCGGATACCTGCTCTCCGATGCCGATGTCAGGCTGGGTCTCACGCACGCCGGGACCGCTACCCTGGACGGTCCCGGCGTGCCCCCCGGCGTCGAGTGGCTCGAACTCGACGACGAACGGCACCTGTGCATGCTCGACGCCGAAGCCGCCGAGCCGATCAGCGATGTGGAGCGGGGCGGTCCGATCCGGATCGGACAGACCGCCTACGTGATCTACACCTCCGGCTCGACCGGCACGCCGAAGGGCGTGCTGGTCAGCCACCGCGGCCTGGCGCGGCTCGTCGACGCACAGCGTCGCATCCTCGACTGCGATGCCACGTCGAGCGTTCTGCAGGTGGCCTCACCGAGCTTCGACGCCTCGGTCTTCGAGATGCTGATGGCGCACGGTTCCGGTGGGCGCCTGGTCGTCTCGCCGCCGGATGTCTACGGCGGCCCCGAACTCGCCGAGCTGATCCGTCTGGAACATGTCTCCCATGCGGTGGTGACGCCCTCGGCTCTGGCGACCGTGCCCGATGCGGGACTCGACACGCTGCGTGTCCTCGCGACCGCCGGCGAGGCCGTCGGCCCCGAGCTGATCGCGCGATGGGCGCCGGGACGCGCCATGATCAACCTCTACGGCCCCACCGAGTCCACCATCTGGGCCACGGCCAGCGAGCCGCTCGAACCGGGTGGCCGGGTGACGATCGGCCGTGCGGTCGGTCCGGTCGCCGCAGCCGTGCTCGACACCTGGATGCGCCCGGTGCCCCAGGGCGTCGTCGGGGAGCTCTACCTGTTCGGACCCGGACTGGCCGACGGCTATGTCGGGAACGCGACGACGACCGCGGCCCGGTTCGTCGCGTGCCCGTTCGGTGACACCGGCGACCGGATGTACCGGACCGGCGACCTGGTCCGGCGTACCGTCGACAACCAGCTGGAGTTTTTGGGACGCAACGATTTCCAGGTCAAGATCCGCGGCACCCGGATCGAGGTCGGGGAAATCGACGCGCTCCTCGGCGGCCGCTCGGACGTGGCGTACGCCGCCACCATCGCCCGCAGTGACAACGGGATGCCGCAGATGCTGGTGTCCTACGTCGTGCCGGCACCGGGTGCGGAGTGCTCCGGCGACGACCTGCGGGAGTCGCTGTCGCAGCGGCTGCCCGCATACATGGTCCCGGCCGCGGTCGTCGTGCTCGACGAGGTCCCGCGCACACAGACCGGCAAGCTGGACCGGAGCCGGTTGCCCGCACCGGTGTTCGCCGCAACGGAGTTCCGGGCGCCGTCGAATCCCGCGGAGTCCGCGGTGGCCACCGCCTTCGAGGAAGTCCTGGACATCGCTCGGGTCGGTGCCGACGACGACTTCTTCGCCCTCGGCGGCGATTCGCTGAGCGCGTCGGTGGTCGCCGCGCGAGTGGGTTCGGCGTTGGGCGTCCGTGTCCCGGTGCGCGCCCTGTTCGAAGCGCCCACCGTGTCGAGCCTGGCCGCGCTCGCCGGATCGCTGCACGAAGGACAGCGGGCACCGCTGATCCCGGGCCCGCGACCCGAGCGCCTCCCGCTGTCGCTGGCGCAGCAGCGCATGTGGTTCCTGAACCGGATGGAGCCGGAATCACCCGCGTACAACATCCCGGTGATCCTGAAGCTGGCCGGACACCTCGACATCGCGGCGCTGGAGGATGCGCTCGCCGATGTGATCGGCCGGCACGAGGTGTTGCGGACGATCTACCCGGACGACGCCGGTGAGCCGCACCAGCTGGTGCTCGACCACGTGGCAGCAGCGGTGGAGATCCGGTACGTGCCCGAGAGCGCCGTCGAAGACGTGGTGGGCGAGTTCGTACGTCGCGGCTTCGACGTGACCACGAGGGTACCGATCCGCGTGGGACTCCTGCGCATCGACGAGCCCGGCACTGGGGTCGACGGTCCCTTCCTGGACCAGTCCGGAGAGTTCCTGCTGATCCTGGTCGTGCACCACATCGCAGGTGACGGACAGTCCATGGCGCCGCTGGCGCGGGATGTGATGTCCGCCTACGCCGCCCGGCTCGCCGGACAGGAACCGGCCTGGGAACCGCTCGAGGTCCAGTACGCCGACTACGCGCTCTGGCAGCGTCGGGTGCTCGGTGAGCCCGACGATCCGCAGTCCCTCATGCACGCGCAGCTGGACTACTGGCGGTCGACGCTGGCCGAGATCCCGGATGTGCTGGATCTCCCCACCGACCGTCCGCGACCTGCGGTGGCGAGTCTGTCCGGCGGCCACGTCCCGGTGGAGATCGACGCCCGGCTCCACGGCCGGCTGCTGGAACTGGCGCGGTCGCGGAACGCGTCGCTGTTCATGGTCCTGCACGCCGCGCTGGCCACGCTTCTCGGCCGCTTGAGCGGTGGCGACGACATCGTCGTCGGCACCCCCGTCGCCGGCCGCGGCGAGCCGGGACTCGAACCGCTCGTCGGCATGTTCGTGAACACGCTCGCGCTGCGCACATCCCTCGACCGTGATCAGTCCTTCGCCGGACTTCTCGGCGAGGTCAGGGACACCGACCTGCATGCCTACGAGCACGGCGACGTCCCGTTCGAGCGGATCGTCGAGGAGCTGAACCCGCAACGCTCGACCGCACACCACCCGTTGTTCCAGGTGGCGCTCGCCTTCCAGAACCTTTCCAAGGTCGACGTGCAACTGCCCGAGGTGACCGTGTCGCGGGTGCAGGCCGACACCGGTGTCTGCCAGTTCGACCTACAGCTCGTGGTCGCCGACGCCTACGGCGAGAACGGTGCGGCGAAGGGCATCTCGGGCGCGATGATGTTCGCGCACGACCTCTTCGACCCGGAGACGGTCCAGGGCTTCGTCAAGCGTCTGTGCCGGATACTGGAAGCGATCGTCGACGATCCGGAGACACCCGTCGGCGAGATCGACTGGCTCGACTCCGCGGAACGTACCGATCTGCTGTCCCGTGTCGGACGGCCGCGGCTCGCCGGTGACCAGGCGCCGCCCTCATCGGTACTCCTGCCGGAGGTCTTCGCCGCTGCGGTTCGGCGGAACCCGCACGGGCCGGCGGTGGTCGCCGGTGGCGTCGAGCTGTCCTACACCGAACTCGACCGACGTTCGAATCGATTGGCACGTCACCTCATCCGACGGGGTGCGGCACCCGAACGGCCGGTCGCCGTCGCGGTAGAGAGGTCCCTGGACTCCGTCATCGCCTGGTGGGCCGTGGTCAAGTCCGGCGCCGCCTACGTGCCGGTCGATCCGCACTACCCGACCGCCCGGATCGGTCAGATGGTCACCGATTCCGGTGCGACGCTGGGTATCACGACGCTCGCCGCACGCGCCGGTCTACCCGGGACGATCGACTGGGTCGTCGCGGACGATCCCACCGACGTCGCGCGCATCGACGCGCTGGACGACGGCGAGGTCGGACAGGCCGAACGGATCCGACCGGTGCGCGCAGCGAACACGGCCTGGGTCGTGTTCACGTCCGGATCGACCGGGGTGCCCAAGGGCGTCGCGGTCACCCACGCCGGGGTCGCCGACTATCTGTCCTCTCTGTTCGTCGATCCCGCGAGCGGACCCGCCTCCCGGGTCCTGCATTTCGCCTCGCCGTCCTTCGACGCCTCCCTGCTCGAGATCCTGCTGGCGATCAGTTCGTCGTCGGCACTCGTGGTGGCGCCGACCGACGTACGCGGCGGCAGCGAACTCGGCGACTTCCTCCGCGGCCGACGCGTCACCCACGCGTTCGTGACCCCCGCGGCGCTGGCGTCGGTCGATCCCGCGGGTCTCGACGACCTGCGAGAGGTGATGTCCGGCGGCGACGAGGTGCCGACGGATCTGATCACCCGGTGGGTGGGCGACGATCCGGCCCGCGCACGCCGATTCCGAGTGCTGTACGGCCCCACCGAGGCCACGATCGTCGCCACTGCGACCGAGCCGCTGAAGGCGGGGGAACGGTCGACGATCGGTACCCCGATGGCCGGAATGCAGGCCCTGGTCCTGGACGCGCGGATGCAGCCCGTCCCGGTCGGTGTGGCAGGCGAACTGTATCTGGCCGGTCCGGCGCTGGCTCGTGGCTATCTGAACCGGCCGGGCGTCTCGGCATCGCGTTACGTGGCCCATCCCCACGGTCGGCCCGGGGAGCGGATGTACCGCACCGGTGACGTCGTCCGCTGGAATGCCGCCGGGTCGTTGGAGTTCTTGGGACGCAACGATTTCCAGGTGAAGATCCACGGCTTCCGGGTGGAGCTCGGCGAGATCGACGCCACGCTGGGGGAGCACCCCGGGGTGTCGTTCGCGGTGACGGTGCCGCGCCGCGACAGCGGGGTCGGCATGCGGCTGGTCTCCTATGTGGTGCCCGCTCCCGGTGAGGTGGTCTCGGGCGAGAAACTGCGTGCCCTCCTCCTGGACTCGCTGCCGCCGTACATGGTCCCGGCCGCGGTCATGGTTCTGGACGAGATCCCGTTGACGCCGAGCGGGAAACTCGACCGCAAGGCCCTTCCCGCACCGCTGATCACCACCCGGCGATTCCGCGCCCCGGCGTCCCCGGTGGAGGAGATCGTGGCGGGGGTCTTCGCCGAAGTCCTCGGGATCGTGGGCGGGGTCGGTGCCGACGACGACTTCTTCGACCTCGGCGGCAACAGTCTCGCCGCGACCCGTGTCGTGTCGCGGATCGGCGCGGCCCTGGGCACCAACGTCGGCGTGTCGATGATCTTCGAGGCGTCGACGGTGTCGAAGCTGGCGGCACGGGCCGAATCCCACACGGCCATCGGCCGGATCCCGTTGGGATCGCTGGAACGACCCGCACGCATCCCGCTCTCGTACGCGCAGCAGCGGATGTGGTTCCTCAGCCGGATCGAACCCGATTCGCCGGCGTACAGCATCCCGATCGTCGTACGGCTGTCCGGACACCTCGACGTCGACGCCCTCCGGTCGGCCGTCGGGGACGTCGTCGACCGTCACGAGATCCTGCGCACCGTCTACCCCTACGTGGATTCCGAACCCACGCAGGTGATCCTGCCGCCCACCGCCGACCGTGTCCCGGTGGTCGTCACGTCGGTTCCCGAATCGGAGATGCCGCAGGCGATGTCCCGGCTGCTGGCCAGGCCCTTCGACGTGACGTCGGAGGTCCCGGTGCGGATCAGCCTGTTCTCGCTCGGCGACGACGAGTGGGTGCTCGCGGTCGTCATCCATCACATCGGTGCCGACGGTTCGTCGTTGACCCCGCTCGCGCGCGATCTGATGAACGCGTATGCGGCCCGCACGACCGGTGGGGAACCCGGTTGGGAACCGCTGCCGGTGCAGTACGCGGACTACGCGCTCTGGCAGCGGGTGGTCCTCGGTGCCGCCGACGACCCAGACTCGCTCCTGCACGCGCAGATCGACTACTGGACCAGGCAACTGGCCGACGCACCTGCGCTGCTCGAACTGCCCGCCGACCGCACGCGGCCGCCGACACAGTCCTACACCGGCGGTAACGTGCCGCTGAGCGTCGACGCCGATCTGCACGCCGCGCTGCAGCAGGTCGCGCGTGCCCACAACACCACGCTGTTCATGGTGTTCCACGCGGCGCTGGCGGCACTCCTGGCCCGGCTCGCGGCGACCGACGACGTGTCGATCGGCACCCCGTACGCCGGGCGAGGGGAGCGTGAACTCGACGATCTGATCGGCATGTTCGTCAACACCCTGGTCCTCCGCACACAGCTGCGGCCGGGCATGTCGTTGCGGGAACTGATCGACGACGTGCGAGACACCGATCTGGCGGCCTTCGGACACTCGGACGTCCCCTTCGAACGACTCGTCCAGGAGCTCAACCCGGTCCGGTCCGACGCCTACAACCCGCTGTTCCAGGTGATGCTCGCGTTCCAGAACACCGCCTCGGCAGACATCGAACTACCGGAGCTGTCGGCGTCCGCAGTCGAGCCGGACACCGGGATGTCGTTGTTCGACCTGCAGGTGACGGTGTCGGACACCTACGACGCGAGCGGCGCGCCGGCCGGTCTCCGGGGCGGGATCACCTTCGCCACCGACCTCTTCGACGCATCGACGGTCGCCGGCTTCGGCGAACGCCTGGTGCGGATGCTCACCGCGCTCGCCGAGGATCCCGCGCGAGGGGTGCACGAGGTCGACCTGCTCGACGACTCGGAACGGGACGCGGTCCTGGTGGGGTGCAACGAGACCGCCCACCCGATCGATCCGACGGCAACGCTGGCGTCGCTCTTCGCCGATTCCGCGGTCCGGTTCGCCGACAGCCCGGCGATCACCGCCGGCGAGACCGTCCTGACCTACGCGGAGTTCGCCGGCCGCGTCAACCGGCTGGCCCGGTGGCTCGTCTCCCGCGGGGTCGGCCCGGATTCACTGGTGGCCCTGCGGATGCGACGCTCGCTGGACCAGGTGACCGCGATGTACGCGGTGCACGCCGCCGGTGGCGCGTACGTCCCGGTCGATCCCGATCACCCGGCCGAGCGGATCGACTACATGCTGGAATGCGCCGATCCGGTCGTGGTCCTGACATCGCTCGACGGCGTCGAACTCGACGCCTTCGACGATGCGCCGCTGACCGACGATGACCGGCTCGGTCGGCTGACACCGGACAATCTCGCTTACGTCCTGTTCACCTCCGGTTCCACCGGAAGGCCGAAGGGCGTCGCCGTGTCCCACCGTTCGGTGGTGAACCAGGTTCTCTGGATCAGCGACGAGTACGAGCTGAACGTCACCGACGTCGTCCTCCAGAAGACGCCGGCCACGTTCGACGTCTCGGTGTGGGAGCTGTTCGCCACCCTCGCGGTGGGAGCGCGCCTGGTGATCGCGCGGTCGGACGGACACACCGACACCGACTACCTCGCCGACACGATCGCCCGGGAGCGCGTGACCATCACCTCGTTCGTGCCCTCGATGCTGGCGGTGTTCGCGGGCGCCGCGACCACCGGCTCGTTGGATTCGCTGCGGGCGCTCCTCGTGGCGGGCGAGGCCTTCGGCCCGGACGTGGTCGCCGCGGCGCGGCGGATGCTGCCCGGGGTGGAGCTGCACAATCTCTACGGTCCGACGGAGTTCACGGTGCACGCCACCGCGTATGCCGCGCATCCCGACGACACCGGGGCCGTGCCGATGGGCAAGCCGGTGTGGAATGCCCGTGCCTACGTCCTCGATTCGCGGTTGCAGCCCGTACCGGTAGGCGTCACCGGCGATCTGTATCTGTCCGGGACCCAGGTGGCTCGTGGCTATCACGGACGAGCCGGCCTGACTGCGGAACGCTTCATACCCGACCCGTTCGCGCCGGGGGAGCGGATGTACCGCACCGGCGACCTCGTGCGCCGCCGGCCGAGCGGGGATCTGGAGTACCTGGGCCGCAGCGACTTCCAGGTGAAGCTGCGTGGCCTGCGAATCGAGCTCGGGGAGATCGAGGCGGTGTTCGCCGAACACCCGAAGGTCGCCCGCGCGGTCGCCACGGTCACCTCGACCGACACCGTCGAGTTCCTCGCGGTCTACCTGGTGCCCGCGACCTCTGGCATCGGCTCCCCGGACGCCGCCGACTTCGACACCGACGAGGTGACGGCCTACGCGTCGACGGAACTGCCGGGGTACATGATGCCCACCGCGGTGCTGGTGCTGGACACGATGCCGCTGACCGCGTCGGGCAAGCTCGACCGCAAGCGCCTGCCGAAGCCGGCGCTGAACAGCGCGGAGTTCCGTGAGCCCTCGACCTGGCTGGAAGGTGAGATCGTCCGAACCTTCGAACACGTCCTGGGGGTGCCGCGGGTGGGGGTCGACGACGACTTCTACGAACTCGGCGGCAACTCGCTGCGGTCGGTCCAGGTGGTCAACGACCTGAAGAGCGAACTGCACATGGACATCCCCGTCCGGTGGATGCTGTCGGCGTCGAGTCCGGCCGACCTGGCCCGGCGGATCGAGGACTGGATGGGCAACGGCGAAGGCACCGGCGAGTCCATGGAATTCGATGCGCTGCCACCGCTGGGGTTCGACGTCCTGCTGCCGATCCGGCCGGGCGGTGAGAGGCCGCCGCTGTTCTGCGTCCATCCCGCGTCCGGGCTCTCGTGGGTCTATCACACCCTCGGCCGGCACCTCGCGTCCGGACGACCGGTGTACGGCCTGCAGGCACCACAGATCGGTGGCGAGAAGGACGGTCCCACAACCGTGGCCGGGCTCGCCCGCCGCTACTTCGACGAGATCCGCACCGTGCAGCCGCACGGGCCGTACCACCTGATGGGGTGGTCGCTGGGCGGCACGATCGCGCACGCGGTCGCCGCGGAGATGCGGGCAGCAGGGGAACAGGTCGCGCTGCTCGCGATGCTCGACACCGAGGCCGACGCGGTCGACACCGAGGCGATCACCACCATCACGGCCGGTGAACTCATCAGCAACCTCGGACCGGTCCTCGGCATCGACTTCGTCAGCGCCGACGCGACCGCGGAGGAGGCGGCCGAACAGATCGCCGCGCGTCTCGGCGGCGGACTCGGCATCGACGCCGAATCCATCGAGAACCTCACCGAGGCATACAACATGCTGATCCGGGCGACCGGGGACTGGCAGCCACCCGTCGTCGACGTCGACCTGCGGTACTTCACCGCGGTCCGCGACCGGCGCGCAGATGCGGTGGGCCACGACGGATGGGCACCGTATGTGCGCGGGAACATCTCGAACGTCGACGTCGACGTGCACCACCTCGGGATGACCGAGAACGAGGCGATCATCCGGATCGCCGCGATTCTCGATGAATACATGACTCGCGAAAACGGCCACGAGGACGGCCGTTCCGGGTCTAGCGTTTTTCAACAATGGGAGATTCACCATCCAGAAATGAGGTAGTCCATGAGCAGGTCAGGGACTTCGACCGAGCTACGCCGAATGCGCTTCCAGGGCTTGCGCGTTCGACGCCCAGCGGTCGTACTGTTGGGATGTGCGATGGCCGCGTCGTTCGCGGTGACCGCACCTGCCGACGCAGCCACTCCAGGGGCCGGGCCGCCGACACCGGACCTCGCCTCGGCGGGGATTCCCGCCGGGGCCCCGCCGATCGGGACGTTGCCGGGCCTTCGTCCGGTGTCCCAGGTGGTGGTGTCGAACACCGTTGGCGGGAACCAGGAATCGGTCGTGACGTCGACCTGGCCGCGGGTGCTGCCGGGTGATGTGTCGGTGCATCCGACGCCGTTGGGGCCCGCCCGTCGGGTCGCCGATCGGGCGGCCGGAACCGGTGACGTCGTGCGTATCGGCAATCTCGAGCTACGTCGCCCCAGCGTCGTGTCCCGGCAGTTGGCCTCGGACATCAGTGCCGGCTCGGGTGAACTCGTGGCGGGTATCTCCGACGTCCTGCGCAGCAACGGGGTTTCGGCGGCTCGTGCGGACAAGGTCGCCGAACAGATGGTCGGCGACGCCGCGGTCGGTGGTGTGATCGGCGCCGGTGTCGCGGCTCCGCTTGCCGTGGCAGTCGGCGGCGTGGTCGGTGGCGGACTGGGACTGCTCTTCGGAATTCCGTTCCTGCCAACAGGTCTCGTCGTGGGACCGCTCGTCGGGACCGCGCTGGTCGCCACTCTGGTCGCGCTGCCGGCGGTGACGGCCGGTGTCGCCATCGGCGCGGCGCACGGTTACGACAAGGGGTGGAAGGTGCCGCTCAACCGGAAGCCGGCCACGCGGCCACAGCCGACGTCGGTCTCGCTCGACCGGGCCCCGGCCCAGGTGGCCCCGCCGGTACCGGCGACCGCCATCCGGCGGCTGACCCCGGTGCCCGCCGTCAAGCAGGTTGCCCCTTCGCCCGCGGTGAAGCGCGTGACACCGACACCGGCGGTCAAACAGGTCGCGCCGTCACAGCCGGCCCGTCGTGACGCGGTGCCGTGCACGTGGGCACGGATGGCCGAGGTCGCACTGCAGGGAGGTGCCGTCGGCAGCTGCTGAGCGCAACCGAAGGATCGGCCCTGGCGCAGTCGCGGACTGTGTCAGGGCCGATGTTCGGTCAGCATCCGGATCGCGCCGACGATCGTGCCGACGAGACCCTCGGCGCTGTGGCTGCCGAGCTCGCCGCGCTGTTCGTCGGCGCGCATCATGATGACCGACTCCACGAGGCGGAACGGCAGCAGACAGCGCTTGTCCGCCGGATCGCCCAGCGCCGCGGACGTCAGTGCCGCATAGGCTGCGGCGAGTTCTTGTCGCGCCGAGCGGAATTCGACGAATCGGGGTTCGCCCACCTCGGGTAGCAGATAGAGCGCGCCGAGGTTCCAGCGTGCGCGGGCGAGCTGTTCCACGTCGAACCGGGCCAGGATGAGCAGCCGGTCCAACGCCGGTCCCTCGGTGTCGAGCAGAGCGCGGGCCTGCTCGACCGAGGCGAACACGGTCGTCTCCAGCAGGTTCGCGAGGATGTCGTCCTTGGTGCCGAAGTAGTGGTACATCGACGCCTGACGGATTCCCACGGCCTCGGCGATCATCCGCGTCGATGTCCCGGTGTAGCCGTGGCGCGTGAAGAGCTCGGCGGCGGCGTCGAGGATCTCGTCGCGGGCGGTCTCGCCCCGACGTCTCGACGGCACCAGGCGTGGGCGCCCGGGACCGCCGGATGTGGTGGCCGAGCGCGTGCCGGTCGCCATGATTCCTCCTGCGTCGGTGGATGTTCTCGACCCAGTGGACCATGTGTGAGCGACTCCAGAGGCCGTTGCGATACCTCGACCTGCATCGATTAACGCACTCGTTACGCCCGTTTTCGCAGTCGGAACAAAACTGTCAACCGCAAGAAATGTGCGTTCGCTTATCTATCAACTGACAGATTCGCGCTCGACGAGGAGCTCCTCGACAAGAAAGAACGCACCATGACCTCAACCCCGGAAACGGCTGTCGCGCCACCGGCCACCGCGCCGGCCGGCGACCTCGACGCCGACGACCTCTCCGAATTCGGTTACGAGCAGCAGCTGCACCGCTCGCTCGGCAAATTCGCCTCCTTCGCCGCAGGCTTCTCGTTCGTCTCCATCCTGACCACGATCTTCCAGCTCTTCGGACTCGGCTTCGGATTCGGCGGACCGGCGTTCTTCTGGACCTGGCCGATCGTCTACGCAGGCCAGTTCCTGGTGGCCCTGTGCTTCGCGGAAATCGCTGCGCGGTACCCGATCTCGGGTGCCATCTACCAGTGGTCCCGGCGCCTGGGCGGTGAGGTCATCGGCTGGTTCGGTGGATGGTTCATGATGATCGCGCAGATCGTCACCGCCGCCGCCGCGGCCATCGCGCTGCAGGTGGTCCTGCCTGCGGTGTGGACGGGCTTCCAGATCGTCGGTGACGACCCGACGCTGACCAGTACCAGCGGTGCGGCGAATGCGGTGCTGCTCGGCTCGATCCTCCTGGTGATCGTCACCGCGATCAACTGTGTCGGCGTCACCTGGATGAGCCGCGTCAACAGCATCGGCGTCATCTGCGAACTCGTCGGCGTCACCGCGGTGATCCTCGCGCTGTTCACCCACGCCCGCCGCGGTCCCGACGTCGTCTTCGACACCGGCGTCCCCGGGCAGCAACCCGGCTACATCTGGGCGTTCATCGTGTCCGGCCTGATGGCCGCATATGTGATGGTCGGCTTCGGTTCCGCAGGCGAACTCGCCGAGGAGACCCGGGACCCGCGACGGGTCGCACCGCGCACCATCCGGATGGCCCTGACCGTCTCCGCCGTCGGCGGTGGACTGATGCTGCTCGGTGCACTCATGGCAGCGCCGACGCTCGGTGAGGAACTCGCGATCGGCGGACTGCCCTACGTCCTGGATTCGGTGCTGGGCAGCTTCTGGGGCAAGGTCCTGCTGTGTGACGTCGCGGTGGCGATCTTCATCTGCACCCTCGCCATCCAGACCGCGTGCTCGCGGCTGATGTTCTCGATGGCCCGCGACGGCCGGCTCCCGTTCTCGGCGCAGCTGTCCCACGTCAACCGCCGTACCGGTACCCCGATCGCGCCGTCGATCCTGATCGGTGTGCTCTGCATCGGCATCCTGCTGGTCAACGTGGGCAACTCCGCGATCTTCGCGACCCTCGCCAGCGTCTGCATCATCCTGATCTACCTGGCCTACCTCGCGGTCACCGGTCCGATGCTCTACCGCCGGTTCCAGGGCTGGCCGCACCGGGGCGGCGTCGACGCCGGCGGCAAGAAGCTGTTCAGCCTGGGTCGCCTCGGGATCGTCGTCAACGCTCTCGCGGTGCTCTACGGAGCGCTCATGGTGATCAACCTGGCCTGGCCACGCGCAGAGGTCTTCGATCCCGCGGGTGAGATGCCGATCCTGCGCTGGGCCGGACCGATCTGCATCGCCGTCACCGTCCTCGTCGGGATCGCGTGTTTCCCACGCGGCAAGGAACATCCGAAGCCCGTCACCTTCCCCGCTTCCTGAACAACTCCGAGGAGTCACCAGAATGACCACCATCACCAACACCGCCACCGGGACCACCGCGGGAGCCCGCGAGCACGCCCGGTCGCAGGCCGGCCGTATCACCGACAGCATGCCGGTCGTCCCGGCGTCGAACTGGCCGAACCCGCCCGCCGGCATCGAGCCCGCATCCCTGACCTGGGCCGAGACCGTGCCCGGTGGGCGCTACACCAGCAAGGTCCTGGCCCGCGGTACGCGCCTGCGCCTGCACGACGTCGCCGGTTCGGCCTGCGCCCACATCCTGATGTGGCGCGCCGACGCGCCGTGGGAGCGGCTCAATGTCGCCGACACGGTGAAGGTCCCGTGGCAGGCCTATCTCGGCGCCGGACATCCGTTGCTGAGTGATCAGGGACGCGTCCTGGCGACCGTCGTCGCCGACGAGTCCGGCCACCACGACGCCCTCTGCGGCACGACCACTCTCGCCGGAAACATCGCGAAATACGGCGACGGACAGGTACATTCGGCAACCGCGGCGGGACGCGAGATGTTCATCCTCGCCGCCGCCAAGCACGGCCTGACGCCGTCCGACGTCGCACCCTCGGTGTCGTTCTTCCACGGGGTGAAGGTCGAGGACGACGGCTCGTTGCGCTCCACCGGTTCCGCCGGTGCCGACAAGTCGGTCGACCTCATCCTGCACCTGCCGTGCGTCGTGGCGATCGTGAACACCGCACACCCCGTCGACCCGTCGCCGACCTTCGACACCACCCCGCTCGAGGTGCTCGCGTGGAAGGCCCGGGCCGAACTCGATGCGCTGCTGGCCGGCGTCGCCGACACCGATCCTGAATACCAACGGGCCGTCGACAACTCCGAAGACGCTTGGGCCGCAGCCCGTTTCTGAGCTCCCATCCCGAGAGGACCGAACACTCATGACCGCCACCATCGATCTCGCCGCGGCACCCGCCGCCGATCTCGCCCTCGTCACCGGCACGGTCGTCCACGACGACACCGTAGGTGAACGCGGCCCCTGGTCGGGTGTCGTCGCAGCCGGCGACGTGCTCACCATCGTGGACCTACACGGCAACCAGGCCGTGGACACCCTCTTCTACGGGGCCGACGACCACACAAAGCGCTACTCGGCGCAGGCCACGATCGCCGCGCAGGGCAACATCTTCCTGACCACCGGCACCGTCATCCGCGACCAGGAGGGCGACCCGCTGATGACGATCGTCGCCGACGAGGTCGGCAACCACGACACCGTCGGTGGTGCGTGCTCGCAGGAGTCCAACACCCTCCGCTACGGCCACCACACCAAGCATCAGCACGCGTGTGTCGAGAACTTCCTGATCGAGGGCAGCCGGCACGGACTGGGCAAGGCCGACCTGGTCGGCAACGTCAACTTCTTCATGTACGTGCCGGTCGACCCCGACGGGTCTCTCGGCATCGTCGACGGACTGTCGGCCCCCGGAAAGCGCCTCGCGCTGCGCGCCGAGACCGACACCCTGGTGCTGATCTCCAACTGCCCGCAGATCAACAACCCGTGCAACGGATTCGACCCGACCGCGGTCCGGGTCATCGTGACCCGACCGGCCGTCTGACACCTCCACCGCGTCGAATCCGTACAGCTCACCGACTCACCGAGGGACCACACCATGTCTGCCTCCACCGGGGCCCCCACGCCGGCCCCCGTCACCGTCCTACGGTCCGGCCCGCTCACCACCATCCAGGACTGGCCTGGTCGTACCGGGTACTGGAAGGTCGGGGTACCGCCCTCCGGGCCGATGGACGACCTGTCGTTCCGGCTCGCCAACCTCGCGGTCGGCAACCCCGAGGCGGCGGCCGGCCTCGAAATCACCCTCATGGGTCCGGCATTGCGTTTCGAGGCCGAGTCCGTCGTGGCGGTCACCGGTGCGCCGGTCGCCGTGACGCTCAACGGACGCCCAGTGCCGCAATGGGTTCCGTTGTCGGTGGGTGCGGGTGACGTCCTCGACGTGGGTACCGTCGGGTCGCTGGGAATGCGGGCATACATCGCGGTGTCGGGCGGATTCGACGCGGAGGATTATCTCGGAAGCCGTTCGACCTTCACGATGGGGCGTTTCGGTGGACTCGACGGCCGGCCACTCGCGGCGGGCGATCAGCTCGCACTGCTGGGCGGTCCGACCGGTCCGGCGCGGCGCATTCTCGGCGACGAACAACCCGCCCTGACCAACACCTGGCAACTGGCGGTGACCGCCGGTCCGCACGGCGCACCCGAGTTCTTCACCGAGGCCGACATCGCCGACCTGTTCGCCACCGACTACGAGGTGCACTTCAACTCCGACCGCACGGGCATCCGGCTGATCGGTCCCAAGCCGCGATGGGCGCGCAATGACGGCGGCGAAGCCGGACTGCATCCGTCGAACATCCACGACAACGCGTACTCCGTTGGTGCCCTGGACTTCACCGGTGACACGCCGATCCTTCTCGGACCCGACGGGCCGAGCCTCGGCGGATTCGTGTGCCCGGTGACGGTCGTGACCGCCCAGCGGTGGAAGCTCGGTCAGCTCAAGCCCGGTGACACGATCCGCTTCGTGGCCGTGCGCAGTGCGGAGACCGCCTCGCCCAAGGAGACCGGCCTCGGCCGGCGCGCCAGTTTCGTCGACGTGCTGTCCTCGGGCGGCGACGCCGACAACGGCATCCTCGGCTCGACGACGACCGCCGACGGGTCGACGTCGGTGACGTACCGCCGCTCCGGAGACGACAACATCCTCGTCGAATACGGCGACATGCAACTCGATCTCGCGCTCCGGGCACGTGTGCACGCGCTGAGTGAGCGCATCGCCGCCGAAGAGCCCCGGGGTCTGATCGATCTCACGCCCGGCATCCGGTCGCTGCAGGTGAAGGCCGACCCGGATGTGTGGTCACAGGCGCAGATGCTCGAATGGCTCACCGAATGCGAGAGCCAACTTCCCGCCGCCGAGGATCTCGTGGTGCCCAGCCGTACGGTCCACCTACCGCTGTCGTGGGACGACCCGGCCACCCGGGAGGCCATCGAGCGCTACATGCTCGGCGTTCGGTCCGATGCTCCCTGGTGCCCGTGGAACATCGAGTTCATCCGCCGCATGAACGGCCTCGACTCCGTCGACGACGTCTATCGCACCGTGTTCGACGCCAGCTATCTGGTGCTCGGCCTGGGCGACGTGTATCTCGGTGCGCCGGTGGCGGTTCCGCTGGACCCCCGCCATCGGCTCGTCACGACGAAGTACAACCCGGCGCGGACCTGGACGCCGGAGAACGCGGTCGGTATCGGCGGTGCCTACCTGTGCATCTACGGCATGGAGGGTCCCGGCGGCTATCAGTTCGTCGGACGCACCACGCAGGTGTGGAACCATCGGCACCCGCAACCGGCGCCCGGTTTCGACCCCGAACACCCATGGTTGCTGCGCTTCTTCGACCGTATCCACTGGTACCCGGTGAGTGCCGAGGAACTCCTCGACATGCGCGCCGACGTCGCTGCCGGACGCGGGGACAGCACCAGGATCGTCGACGGTGTCTTCTCGCTGGCAGAACACCAGCAGTACCTCGAAGACAATGCCGTCGACATCGCCTCTCGGCGGGAGAAGATGGAGATCGCCCGGGCCGAGGAGCGTCAGAGATGGTCGGCGCAGGGTGAATTCGCCGACGACAGCAACGGCGCCGAGACGGCAGTGGTCGGCGTGGGGAACGAGGAGCGAGTGGCATGAGCAAGGTCGACGAGGTCTACACGCGGATCGCCGAGGCGGACCGTCCCGAGGTGTTCATCACGTTGCGTCCGCAGGCGGACGTCGCGGCCGAGTTCGATGCGGCACTCGCGTCCGGCGGGCCGCTGGCCGGCATGATCCTCGCCGTCAAGGACAACGTCGACGTCGCCGGCCTGCCGACCACCGCAGCCTGCCCGGGCTACGCCTCCACGCCGACCGCAGATGCACCCGCGGTCGCGGCACTGCGCGCCGCCGGTGCCGTGGTGATCGGGAAGACGAACCTCGACCAGTTCGCGACCGGACTGGTGGGAACGCGCAGTCCTCATGGCGCCGTGCGTGATTCGCGACGGCCTGATCGCATCTCGGGCGGTTCGAGTTCGGGATCTGCGGTGGCGGTTGCGCTCGGATTCGCGGACATCGCGATCGGCACCGACACCGCCGGATCGGGCCGCGTACCCGCGGGCCTCCAAGGGCTCGTCGGCGTCAAGCCGACGGTCGGGGCGATCTCGACCGACGGCGTCGTGCCGGCGTGTGCAAGCTATGACACGGTCACGATCTTCGCCGCCGACCTCCCGCTGGCGAACCGCGCCATGTCGGCGATGGCTGCAGCGCAGGGCCCGAGGCCGTTCGGCTCGTCGGCGCCGCTGGCCGCACCGGAACGTCCCGTGGTCGCCGTGCCCGCCGACCTGTCTGAACTCGACGAGGCCTGGCGCGCGGCGTTCGCCGAGGCGGTGCTGCGGGCCGAGGCCGCCGGACTCGTGATCAAGACCGTCGACCTGTCGCCCTTTCTGGCGGCCGCGAAACTTCTGTATGAGGACGCGCTCGTCGCCGAACGGCACGACGCGGTCGGTGACTTCCTGGATTCGGCGGACCCGGTCGACGCCGGGATCGACCCCACCGTCGCCGGGATCATCGGTGCCGCAGCCCGATTCACTGCCGTGGACCTCCTCCGCGCGCGCCGCCGCCTTGCCGAACTCCGGGCGGAGGCCATGGGGGAGTGGGGTGACGCCACCGTGCTGATGGTCCCGACCGCGCCGGCGCACCCGACGATCGCCGAGGTCGCCGACGATCCGGTCGGCGTCAACTCCCGGATGGGCACGTACACCAACTTCTGCAATCTGTTCGATCTCTGCGGCCTCGCCGTCCCGAGCGGCGTCGTATCCGAAACCGACGGGACCGAGGCGCAATTCGGCGTCACCTTCCTGGGTATGGCACACGAGGATGCGGTCCTCGTCGACGTGGCGGGACGATTCCTCGGTGACGCCGACATCCGGGCGTCGTGGGTGGAGACCACGGAGTCGATCGAGCTCGCGGTCTTCGGGGCGCACATGCGGGGCGGACCGCTCACCCACGAGCTCAGCGAGCGTGGCGCCCGATGGGCGGGCGAGATCACCAC
Source organism: Gordonia sp. GONU (assembly GCF_024733855.1). NCBI lineage: Bacteria > Bacillati > Actinomycetota > Actinomycetes > Mycobacteriales > Gordoniaceae > Gordonia > Gordonia sp. GONU. Next base: position 16,058 of record NZ_JANRHB010000002.1, on the reverse strand, counting down.
GACCCCGACCTACCGACTCGTAGCGCTCGACACCACCCCGCCGAAACCGGGCCTGATACGCGATCCTGGTGCCGGACGGGCCATTCGGGGCGAGATCTGGCGGTTGTCGCCGGCCGCGCTCGGCGAGTTCCTCGCCGCTCTGCCGGAACCGATGATGCTGGGCAAGGTCGAGGTGGCCGCCGGCGAGACGGGACCGGCGCGGTGGATCGTCGGTTTCGGCTGCGCCGCCGACGCCGGTGCTGCCGGGACGGAACTCGACCGCGACCGCTGGTAGGCCGCCCATCCGGAACCGAACGCTCCACGGGAGACGCGCACCGCCCGACCTGGTCGTCTGTCCAGCGCGCGGGTTTCGTGCCGTCTCGTCGGGTCGGCTACCAATTTTCGATCCCCGATGCTGAACTTCACTCAGCGCAAGGGGTGGGAGAAGAAAGTTGGACGAGTGACCAGCATGGGGCGGAACGGAATTCAGCGTTCGGAGAAGGTCGCGCGCCGCGCGGACCGCAAGCAGAAGCGCCAGCACCGCGTCGTGGCGGGCGCCGCCGCGCTCGCCACGGTCGCCGCGATCGGCGCCGGACAGGCGATGGAACCGGCGGCGGCAGAGGCATTGTCGTTGTGGCCGACCCCCACGACCGGCTCCGGTCTGGCGAACCAGATCAAGGTCCTGAAGAACGAGTACGGTACGAATCCGCTGGGCGACCTCTTCGCCGACATCAACAACGAGGCCCTGGCCGAGCTCGTCGAGGCGTGGCGGATCGAGCTCTGCGCATCGGGCGGTGGCAATGGGGGAGCGGACTGCTCCGATTCTTCCACCGACCTCGGTGGATTCGGCGTCGCGGTCGTGCTGCCCGACAGCCTCGAGCTGGTCCCGGTCGGCGTGTACGGCTCGTTCAAGGAGCTCTACGACGGTATTCCGCAGTGGATCAAGGATGCCGCGAACGTCATTCTCGTGCCGATCTTCCAGACGGAGCTGCCCTCCGAGATCACACCCGAACCCGACACCACCGGCTCGGCGACGGTCAAGGGCAACGGCTTCCAGTTTGCCCTCGCATACCGCGACGGTGATGCCACCGCCGTCTCCTACCTGCCGCTGAGCATCGCGACCGCCGGGGCGAGCGACGGCCGGTCGGCGTTCGCCTTCGCGGTGATCGGTTCGGCCCACGCGTGGAACACCGGCGACCTCGACGTGACCGTTCTCGGCAAACCCCTGACCACCATCCCGGGGGTCACGGGCGTCGGTTGCTATGGCGGACTCACCGCCGGCTACGCCGACGGCGTCGGCGCGTGTGCGAATGTCGCCGGAACCTTCGACTTCCGCTACCAGCAGCCCAACGGCGAGGTGCAGTTCGCGCTCACCGACCCGACTGCGCTCATGGCGGACCCGACCGGCGTACTGGGCGGCGCGGGTCTCGAGATCCTGTCCGGCCTGGCGTCGGCGCTGCTCGGCGGCGAGGGTGTCGACTTCGACGGAGACTGGTTCTCCCTCTCCAAGGACTTCGCCCGGCTCAGTGTCGGAGGCGACCACGGCCTGCTCAGTGGCAACTTCCTCCGCCTCACCAGCGATTACGGCTTCACCGGGCCGATCACCGTCGACTGGCTCGGCTCCACGGTCACCTTCCGTCCCCTGGTCGAGGTGAACGGCGAACTCCGGCCCAATCGTCTGGGCCGCCCGGTCATCTCCTTCGGTCAGCTCGACACCGGCGAGATCGTCCCGGTGATCCACATACCGAGCTACGAGTTCCCCTTCGGTATCCCGGCGACCGACGATGCCGTGATCCCGCGGCAGAACACCGTCGCCCGGGTCGCGGCCTCCGCTCCCACCGAGTTCGCGGCGACGACCTTCGCGGACACCGAGGAGGTCGCCGAGGACGACTCGGGCAGCGACGTCGTCGAGGAATACGTCGGCAAGCATCGCGCCACCTACGAGGGCAAGCACCGCGCCCCCGAAACCGCGGTCGACGCCGAGGGCACCGATGCCGGCTCGGACAACGGTTCGGGCAACGACAACAGTGCGGGCAACGACAACGGTTCGGGCAACGACGACGGTTCTGGCAACGACGACGGCGGTGAATCGGGCAGCGGCTCCGACAGCGGTTCCGGTTCGGACAGTGGCAGCGACGCCGGTTCGGAAAGCGGCGGCGACGCGGGTTCGGACACCGGCTCCGGCAGCGCACCGGACTCGGACTCGTCGAGCAGCTCCGGCGCAGAAGCGGCCTGACACCGGCCGCCCCCAGACCGGCGCCCCGGCATTGGACTCGATCCGTGCCGGGGCGTCGACCATTTTCCGGCCTCTCGCGGGCTCACTGTCGGTCGTCGGATCGATGCGCGGCCGTGGTGGGCAGGGAATGACTACGCTGGACGAAAAGCCGAGCCGAGCAGGGAGGCCGTGATGGCGATCGATCGCGACAGAAGCAGAGCGGTGTCGGAGGTCGTCCGAGAGCATCCGGTGATGAGCCTGGTCGCGGTCTCGCCGGGCATCGCCGTGTTCGTGGTCCTGTTGCTGCTCGACCAGACGTTTCTGGCGATCCTGTTCGCCATCCTCGCCGTCGGCGGCGGAGGGTATCTGTTGACCCGCAAACGGTGAGCACGTCGCCCGCGCGGTGAAACCCCGACTCGACGGCGGGCGCGGCTACAGTGGTGGCCACTGAGCTCGACCGCGACGCCGTGCGCGTCGGCGGCGGGCACATGCGGGTGAAGGGAGTGCGGGCACATGATCGACTATTCGGGTCGTCACCACGGCCCGGCGGCCGGGCGGCCGGGTCGCTGACCATGTCCACGCGCGTCGATGCCTACATCTGGGCGATTCGTCTCACCAAGACCCGATCCGCGGCGGGTGCGGCCTGCCGGGGTGGCCATGTGCGGGTCAACGGTGTCACCGCGAAACCCGCTCAGCCCGTGGTTCCGGGCGACGAGATCCGTGTCCGTCTGGCCGGGCGCGAACGCATCGTCGAGGTGACCAAGACGATCAACAAGCGGGTGTCCGCGCCGATGGCCGCCGAGTGTTTCGTCGACCGGTCCCCACCACCTCCGCCCAAGGAGATCCTCGCGAGCCAGCCCCGTCGTGACCGCGGCGCCGGGAGGCCCACCAAACGTGAACGGCGACAACTCGATCGGCTCCGCGACTCGAGCTTCCTCGTCGCTGTCCTCGCCGTCGTCGTGCTGCTGGTCGGCGGTTGTTCGGACGACGAGCCGGTCGACCCGAACAAGCCCAACACCCCGGAGGCCCCCGCCCAGGCGGGCTCCGGACCGTTCTTCGGCAAGTGTGGCGGCGTGACGCTGGAAGAGGTCACCCGGATCACCGGTTTCGGCGGACTCACCGAGACCGTCAACAACACGTCGGTGTGCGAATGGGACACCACCGGCTCGCGCACGGGCGCGGTCGCCTCGTTCAACTGGTACCGGGGTTCGCCCATCGGCCGGGAAGAGGCCAACGTCAAGTTGTCGCGCGATGTCACGAACAAACTCGAGATCGACGGTCATCAGGGGTTCATCGGCTACACCCAGTCCGGTCAGATCTGTGAGGTCGGTATCGGTTTCGGGGCGGACTTCTTCGAATGGTCCATCCGCGGCGATGCGCAGCAGGCCCGTCCGATCGAGCAGATCTGCGACGCCGCGCGGGAGCTGGCGACATTGTCCATCGAGCGTGCGTCATGAGGCGGCCGCTGGCGGTTCTCATCGCCCTTCTCCTCGGCCTGACCGCGCTCGCCGGGTGTGCACGAACGGTCGACGGTGAGCCGGTGCCGGTCGGCGCCGCCGGACAGTCCGGCAGCAGTGACATCGACACCGATCAGTTCGACAAGCTGCTCCTCGAATGCGACGTGCTCCCCGACGCCATGATCGCCGACGTCGTGGCCGGCGGTGGATTCGCCGAGCGATCCTTCAGCGGTGCCATCTGCCGGTGGCTCGTGTCCGGTGCCACCGACGTCGTCAGCGTGACGTTCAACTGGTTCGAATGGGGCAACGTCAACCTCGAGAAGGAGACGGCGAAGAAGCTCGGATTCCAGACCGAGAACATCAAGGTCGCCAGCCAGTCCGCCTTCACCCAGCGCAGTCCCGACCGTCCGGGAGTCTGCGGGGTCACCGCGCGGGCACCCAGCCGCGGGATCTTCACCTGGTTCGTCGAACCCCGCAGCGCGCCCCAGGGGGACCCGTGCGCAGCCCCGATCAAGCTGATGGAACTGCTCCTCCAGGGCGGTCAGTAGCTCCCCATCGCTCCCTGAGGAGGCCCGGAGCTTGCGGAGGGCCGTCACGAAGGGTCAGGCCGGTAGCGGCCCCACCACCACACTCGCGGCAACGACCAGCTCGTCGCCGGACCCTGGTACCAGCAGCCACACCGTCAGCTGGTCGCCCTCGCGGACGCGACGAAGGGTGAGGCGCGTCCCGGGGACGATGGGCCGCAGGTACTCGATGACCACCCGGTGCGGCATGTCGACGAGATCGGGGTGTTCGACCAGCTCGTCCTCGATGGCCTCGAGGTAGGCGGCGTTGTTGAGGTGCTTGAACGGATCGAAGTCGGTGATGCGCAGGACGTGCTCGCGATCGGGGAACGGGATGTCCTCGGCGGCCGGAGCCTTCTCCGGGTTCATCGACTTCCACCGCAGACGGTGTTCGTCGGTCATCGACGACAGCATCTCGAAGGCCTCGTCCGACAGCCGCGAGGGCACGCCCTTGTCGTTGACGTTGATCCAGAACGCCTCGGTCTCGATCAGGCCCTCGGGACGCGGGTCTGGATTGAACCGGTTGGTCTCGTGATCGGAGGTGAGACGCACCCGCATGTTGGTCCACCGCGTCGACAGGGCCCCGCACCAGCGCTGGGCGGTCACCGTCCCGGGCCAGGAAATCGGCCGGACGACGTCGATGATGGTTCGCCGGACGATCCAGAACGGTTCGGTCTTGCCGAACTCCGTGGCCTCGAGGTTGTCGTTGGCTATGTCTTGCAGGTATCGAGCGACGGCGTCGAGCCGCACCCGCATGTCCTGATCGACATCACCGGTCCGGATCCGGTACTGCGCCTGGTAGAACCGGGCGCCGTCCTTGCGGGCCGGTAACGATCCCGGTTCTACACCTGAAGTAACCTGGCTCACTCGAGTCCCTTCAATGGGTCGCAGGTATCTTTGCAGTTAAGATACAGTCAAGGCCGAAACTAGAACACGTTCTACGTGTTGGATTACGAGGAAACAGCAGATGGCGCATGTGATTACCCGGCCATGTTGCAACGACGCGAGTTGCGTGAGCGTGTGTCCGGTGAACTGTATTCACCCGACGCCCGACGAGCCGGAATTCCTGACGGCCGAGGCGCTCTACATCGACCCGGAGACCTGCATCGACTGCGGCGCGTGCATCGACGAGTGCCCGGTCGAGGCGATCCTCCCCGACGATCAGCTCACCGAGCGCGACGAGCCGTATCTGCAGATCAACGCGGACTATTACAAGGACCACGACGTCGAGGGCGGGCTCGTCCCGCCGCGCAAGTCGCCGCAGCTGCCCGACAAGGAGCTGCACGTGGCGATCATCGGCGCCGGGCCGGCCGCCTTCTACGCCGCCGAGGAACTCGTGCGCAAGCAGAGCATCAAGGTCGACATGTTCGATCGCCTGCCCACGCCCTACGGCCTGGTCCGCGCGGGCGTCGCCCCGGACCACGCCGCCACCAAGGGCGTCGAGAAGACCTTCGCGTCCGTCGCCGCCAAGAAGAACTTCGACTACTACCTCAACGTCGAGGTCGGCAAGCACATCAGCCACGACGAACTCGTCGCCCGCTACCACGCGGTCATCTACGCGGTGGGTGCCGCGACCGACAAGCGGCTGGGCATCGAGGGGGAGGACCTGCGCAACTCGGTCGCGGCCACCCAGTTCGTCGCCTGGTACAACGGCCACCCGGACTTCGCCGACCTCGATGTCGACCTGTCCTCGGAGCGCGCGGTGGTGGTCGGAAACGGCAACGTGGCGCTCGACGTGGCACGCATCCTCGTGACCGATCCCGACGAGCTGGCCAAGACCGACATCGCCGACCACGCCCTGGCGAACCTGCGTGAGTCGAACATCAAGGAGGTCGTGCTGCTCGGCCGGCGAGGCGTCGCCCAGGCCGCCTACACCAACAGTGAGTTCCTGGCCCTCGGCGACGTCGAGGGGGTCGACGTGGTCATCGATCCCGAGGACCTCGCCCTCGACCCGGCCACCGAGGCGGCGCTGGCCGACGACACGCTCGACTCCACCATCGCGACCAAGATCCGGCTGGCCCGCGAGTTCACCGAACGGCCGCAGACGCCCGGCAACAAGCGCATCGTGTTCCGCTTTCTGACGTCTCCGGTGGAGATCGCCGGTGACGGAGAGGCGACCGCGCTGACGTGCGTGCGCAATGCCTACACCGACGCCTCCGGACGAGTGGCCGTGATGCCGACCGATGAGCGGTTCGACCTCGAGACGGGCCTGGTGCTGCGAGCCATCGGCTACCGGGGCGTCCCGGTCACCGACCTCCCCTTCGACGAGGGACGCGGCGTCGTCCCGAATGCCGGGGGGCGCGTCCAGGTTGCCGCTGACGGCGAGGTCATGCCGGGCCTGTACGTCACCGGGTGGATCAAGCGCGGGGCCACCGGCGGGATCGGCATGAATCGGCTGTGTGGTCAGGAGACGGCGCGCGCCGTGATCGACGACTTCGTCGCCGGCGCCATCGCCGATCCGTCGACCCCGCGTGACGATGTCGCCGCGCTCGTCGCCGATCGCGGTGCCAACCGCATCGACCTCGCCGGGTGGAAGGCCATCGACGCCGCCGAGAAGTCGGCGGGCAAGGCGGCCGGCCGTGCGCGTGCGAAGTTCGTGAGCATCTCCGAGTTCGAGGCGGCTGCCACCGCCGGGGCGCAGTAACCGTGCGGATTGCACTGCTGTCCTACCGCAGCAAACCTCATTGCGGTGGGCAGGGGGTGTACGTGCGTCATCTGTCCCGTGAACTCGCACTTCTCGGGCACAGCGTCGAGATCTTCTCGGGACAGCCGTACCCGGAACTGGACCAGTCGGCCATCGACGCCGGTGTCACGATCACCAAGGTGCCGAGCCTCGGGCTCTACGACGAGCCGGACCCTTTCCGTACCCCGGGACTGAGCGAGTACCGAGACTGGATCGACCTGCTCGAGGTCGGATCGATGTGGACGGCGAGCTTCGGCGAGCCGCTCACCTTCAGCCTCCGGGTCGCCCGGTTGCTGAAGGAGCGGCGCGACGACTTCGACATCGTGCACGACAACCAGTGTCTCGGTTACGGATTGCTCGACATCCAGAAAGCGGGCTTCCCGCTGATCGCGACGATCCACCACCCGATCACGCGGGACCGCACCCTCGCGGTCCGCGCGGCCAAGGGCTGGCGCAAGATCACCGCGTGGCGGTGGCATTCCTTCCTGCGTATGCAGGGACGCGTGTCGCGCCGGATCCCGGAACTGCTCACCGTCTCCCGCAGCAGCGAGGTCGACATCCGCAAGGCCTTCGACATCCCGTCGGGCCGTATCACGACGATTCCGCTCGGCGTCGACACCGAGATCTTCACGCCCGGAACTGAACGCGTACCGGGGCGCATCGTCAGCATCGCCAGTGCAGACGCACCTCTCAAGGGTGTGTCGTACCTGCTCGAGGCGGTGGCGAAGCTCGCCGCCGAACGGGACGACGTCAATCTGGTACTGGTGTCCAAATTGGACCCGAATGGACCGTCTGCCAAGCTGATCGAGGATCTCGCGATCGCCGATCGGGTGTCGGTGGTCTCGGGACTCGAGGACTCCGAGATCGCGGAACTGCTGGCCTCGGCCGAGGTTGCGTGCGTGCCGTCCCTGTACGAGGGCTTCTCGTTGCCGGCGGTCGAGGCGATGAGTTGCGGCACACCGCTCGTGGCCACTCGCGCCGGCGCGATCCCGGAGGTCGTCGGCACGGGCGAGGAAGCCGCGCTGCTGGTTCCGCCGCGGGACTCCGGGCGTCTGGCGCAGGCGATCGGTCGACTCTTCGACGACGCCGAGCTGCGGGCTCGTCTGGGCTCGGGCGGACGGCGCCGGGCCGAGGAGAACTACAGCTGGGCGGCGGTGGCCGCGAAGACGGCGGCCCATTACGAAACCGTGCTGGCCGGACACCGGCGAGCAACAGAAGGGACATCGAGTGCTGACAGTTGATTTCGACCGTCTGGGCGTGGGCCCGGGCACCAAGGCGATCGACATCGGGGCGGGTCAGGGACGACACTCCTTCGAGATGTTCCGGCGAGGAGCGGACGTCATCGCCTTCGACATGTCGGAGAGCGACATGGCCGATGTCGCGGAGATGTTCGACGCCATGACGGCCGAAGGGCATGTGCCCGCTTCGGCCAAGGCGCGCGCCGAGGTCGGTGACGCACTGCGTCTCCCGTACGCGGACAGCAGCTTCGACGTGGTGCTGATGTCGGAGATCCTGGAGCACATCCCGGGAGACGAGGGCGCGATCAGTGAGATGGTTCGCGTTCTCAAGCCCGGTGGGGTGGCCGCGGTGACGGTGCCGCGGTACTGGCCGGAGAAGGTCTGCTGGGCCCTGTCGGACGAATACCACGAGGTAGAAGGCGGACACGTCCGCATCTACAAGGCCTCCGAACTCGCCGGCAAGCTGCGCACTGCGGGTCTCGAGGTCACCGGAACCGATCACGCTCACGCTCTTCACGCACCGTACTGGTGGCTGAAATGTGCTGTCGGCGTGGAGAACAACGACAATCCGCTGGTCAAGGGCTACCATCAGCTGCTCGTCTGGGACATGATGAGCAAGCCGTGGCTGACCCGTGTGGGTGAGCAGGTGCTCAACCCGATCATCGGCAAGTCCGTGGCCCTGTATCTCCGTAAGCCCGAGACTGCTGCGTCTTCATGACGGCCGCTCCGGCTGTCCCTGGAGTGGTCACCGCCGAGCAGATGCGCGCCACCGGCGCGGCGATCGTCGGCATGCAGGAGGAATCCGGCGCACTGCCGTGGTTCCCCGGCGGGCAGACCGATCCCTGGGATCACATCGAATCGGCGATGGCGTTGTCGGTGACCGGCTTTCATTCCGAAGCCGAAGCGGCATACGAGTGGTCGCGGCGTAAGCAGCGGTCCGACGGCTCCTGGCCGATCCGCACCGTGTGCGGCAAGGTCGAGGATGCCGGGACCGACAGCAACTTCTGCGCCTACATCGCGGTCGGGGTGTGGCACCACTACCTGATCACCGGGGATGATGCCTTCCTGCAACGGATGTGGCCGGTGGTCTGGTCGGCGATCGACTGCGTCCTCCGATTCCAGCGCGAGGACGGCGCGTTCCGCTGGGGCGGCGACCACCGCACCGGCGCGATGTTCGGTGAAGCCCTGATCACGGGCAACTCCAGCATCTTTCAGGCTCTGGATTGTGCGATCCGGATCGCCGGTCAGATGGATCAGCCCGACGAGGACTGGATCGTCGCCCACACCATGCTCGGGGATGCGATCCGCGCCGACATCGTGCGGGACGAGTGGGAGATCTTCACGCCCCCGTCCGAACACTCGATGGACTGGTACTACCCGATCCTCGGTGGTGCGGTGCGCGGCCAGGAGGGGCAGGAACTGATCGCCCGTCGCTGGGACCAGTTCGTCGTCCCCGGCAAGGGGGTGAGGTGCGTCGACCACCGTCCATGGGTCACCGGCGCCGAAACCTGCGAGCTGGCACTGGCTCTCGACTCGCTGGGCGACACTGCTGATGCGATCGAACTGATCGCCTCCATTCAGCACCTGCGCGATCCCGACGGATCATATTGGACGGGACTGGTTTTCGCGGACGGCAAGCGCTGGCCGGTGGAGAAGAGTTGCTGGACATCGGCGGCCGTCGTGTTGGCGGCCGACGCCGTGAGCCGCACCAGCGTCGCCAACGGGATCTTCCGAGACGTCCGGCAGCGCCTAGCCGTCGCGCCCTAGTTCCTCTTCTGGGTAGCTGGTCTGAACCCCTGGTCTCTGTGGCGCCCATCACCTAGACTGGTGTCCAGTCAACCGTCCGATTCTGATGAGGGCGGCAGCAACGGCGCCCGGGGAGGCCCTCATGGATTTCGGAATCGTACAGTTCACCAGCGATCGCGGACTCAAGCCGCACATCCTGGCGCCGCTGATCGAGAACGCCGGCTTCGCGTCGTACTACGTCCCCGAGCACGGACACATCCCCACTCGTCGCGACGCCGCGCATCCGCAGACCGGTGACGAGACCCTGCCCGACGATCGGTACATGCGAACCCTCGACCCGTGGACGTCACTCGCCGCCGCAGCCGCGGTGACCGAGCGGATTCGACTGGGCACCGCGGTGGCTCTTCCCGTGCAGTCCGATCCCATCACCCTCGCCAAGACCATTGCGACGCTCGACCACCTCTCTGACGGCCGAGTGACCCTGGGCGTCGGATTCGGATGGAACCTCGACGAGCTCGAAGACCACCACGTGCCACCGAAGCGTCGCCGGACCATGCTGCGCGAGTATCTCGAGGCCATGCGAGCGCTGTGGACGCAGGAAGAAGCCGAATTCGACGGCGAATTCGTCAGGTTCGGTCCCAGTTGGGCGTGGCCGAAGTCGACGCAGGCGCACATTCCGGTGCAGGTCGGCGGCGCCGGCACGGAAAAGAACTTCAAGTGGATCGCCCGCAGCGCCGACGGCTGGATCACCACGCCGGGCGAAGACGACATCGAGGGTTCGGTGGCGCTGCTCAAGCAGATCTGGGCCGACGCCGGCCGGGACGGCGACCCGCAGGTCGTCGTCCTCGACTTCAAGCCGGTGGCCGAGAAGCTCGAGAAGTGGCGTGAGATCGGTGTCACGACCGTGCTGTACGGCCTTCCCGACGACTCGGTCGAGCGCGCCAGCGGATACCTGGCCAAGCTGGCCGGCAAGCTCGAGCTCGCACCGGCGGTCGTCTAGCGGTCCGTCAGGCGCCGGGGTCGGTGCGCAGGCCGGGCATCACGAAACGGTCGAGGTGGCGCCGGACCTGTCCGGCGTCGTCGATGTCGATGGTCTCGCTCGGCGTGGTTCCGAGGCTGATCAACACGCGCGCAACCCATTCGGCGACCTCGTGCAGATCGTGCGCGGGATGGATCTCGCCGCGGGCGGCGGCCGCCTCGACGTAGGGGAACCAGAAGCCCGCGAGGTCGGGGACCAGTTTCACGACGCCGACGCCCGCGCATTCGGCGAACTCTGTCGGTTCCTCGGTACGCAGCCGCATCAGGAGGGTGCCGGGGTCGTCGTAGGCGCCGCGGCCGATCCGCACACCGGCGGTCAGCTGACCGGCGAGATCGCCGATGTCGTCGAGCGCGGTCCGTGCGTCCCGCCAGAACGATTCCGTCAGTCGCACGATGGTGGCGCCGATCATGGACGGTTTGTCCGGGTAGTGCCGGTACAGCCAGGCTCGGGAGACCCCGGCCGACTCGGCGACCTGTTGCATCGTGGTGGCGCGAATACCTTTGTCCGCCAGCAACTTCTCGGTGGCGTCGAGCAGGCGGTCGTGAACCGACGGGTTGGTTGTCTCGGTCACGGGTTCTCCTGCGTTGCTCTGCGGTCTGCGTTGCTCGTTCCGGCGTGTGTGCTCCGGCGAAGACTAACAAGGCCGTAGACAGTTCGGCGGAATCTGTGTACGCGGACCCGACCATCGTGTAGACACAAACCAGATTGTGTCTACACCCGATGTTTGTCCAGAAATGATGTCTGTCCAGAGGAGGAAGCGTGCGCTTACCGACCACCGCGATCATCGGCGCCGGGATCAGCGGTCTGACCGCAGGCAAGATGCTCACCGACTACGGCGTCCCGTACACGTGTTTCGAGAGTTCCGACCGCATCGGCGGCAACTGGGCGTTCGGCAATCCGAACGGTCACAGCAGTGCCTACCGGTCGCTGCACATCGACACCTCCAAGCACCAGCTGTCCTTCCGCGACTTCCCGATGCCGGCCGAGTATCCCGACTTCCCGCACCACACGCAGATCAAGGCCTACCTCGACGCCTATGCAGAGGCCTTCGACCTCATCCCCTCGATCGAGTTCACCAATGGCGTCGAACACGCACGCCGGCTCGACGGCGGCGGCTGGGAGCTGGAGACCCAACACGGTGAACGACGCCGGTTCGACCTCCTCATCGTCGCCAACGGACATCACTGGGACCCGCGTTTCCCGAACTTCCCGGGCGAGTTCGACGGCATCGAGATGCACGCGCATCACTACATCGATCCGCGGACGCCACATGACTTCTCGGGGAAACGCATTCTCGTGGTGGGCCTGGGTAACAGCGCCGCCGACATCGCGGTCGAACTGTCGTCGAAGGCGCTGGACAACAAGCTGACGCTGTCCACCCGGTCCGGGGCCTGGATCGTGCCGAAGTACTTCGGCGGCAAGCCCGCCGACAAGTACTACAAGACCTCCCCCCACATCCCGATGTCGTGGCAGCGGAAGTTCGTCCAGATGATGCAGCCGGTCACCGCCGGACGCCCCGAGGACTATGGTCTGCCGACGCCGAATCACAAGTTCTTCGAGGCACACCCGACGCAATCGGTGGAGCTGCCGCTGCGACTCGGCTCCGGTGATGTCATCGCGAAGCCGAATGTCAGTCGCCTCGACGGGTCGACGGTCCACTTCGACGACGGCACCTCCGACGACTTCGACATCATCATTTACGCAACGGGTTACAACATCACCTTCCCGTTCTTCGACCCCGACTTCATCAGCGCGCCGGACAACCGGATCGACTTGTACAAGCGGATGTTCTACCCGGGTATCGACGACCTCGTCTTCGCCGGATTCGCCCAGGCGGTCCCGACACTGTTCCCGTTCGTCGAATGCCAGGCGCGCCTCATCGGCGCGTACGCGACCGGGCACTATCGCCCACCATCGGTGGCGGAGATGCGGGAGACGATAGCCGCGGACACGCAGTTCTTCACCGGCCACATGGTGCAGAGCGCACGCCACACCCAGCAGCTCGACCATTACCTCTACGAACACAACATGCGTACCAAGGAGATCCCCAACGGCCGACGCCGCGCGCAGGAACAGGGGCCGATGACCTGGGCGGGAGTGGCGGACAACGCTCCTGTCGCAAGCGTCTCGGGAACGGAGGCCACCGCATGACCACACCGTCCGGAGCGCAGACCGTCCGTTTCCCGTCGGCGGGCACCGAATGCGATGCCTGGTTCTTCGCCGGTTCGTCGGGCTCGCCTTTCCAGATCGACGGCAAACGCCCCGTCGTCGTGATGGCGCATGGTTTCGCGGGCACCAAGGATTCGGGTCTCGCACCGTTCGCACAGCGATTCTCGGAGGCCGGACTCGCCGTCTTCGCCTTCGACTACCGTGGTTTCGGTCTCTCGGATGGGCAACCGCGGCAGCAGATCTCGCTGGAACGCCAGGCCGACGACTACCGGGCCGCGATCGTGGCCGCCAAGAAGCAACCCGGTGTGGACCCGAATCGGGTGATCCTCTGGGGTGTTTCGCAATCGGGCGGTCATGCGCTGACGGTCGCGAGCGGTCGTCTCGACGTCGCCGCGGTGATCTCGGTGATCCCGCTCGTCAACGGTCTGGCCGCCGGTCGCGTGGCCTACGACCAGGTCGGAGGTGCGGCCATCGCGCGCTCCACCGCGTCGGCCGTGGCGAGTGCCGTGTCGTCGAAGCTGGGGCGCGGCCCGAAGATGATGCGCGTGGTCGGCGAGCCGGGTGACCGCGATGCGGCACTGACCGCCCCCGGATTCCTGGAGAGCTACCTGGCCATTGCCGGACCGTCGTGGCGCAACGAGGTCGACGCGTCGGTCGGTCTGGAGGTCGGCGGGTTCCGGGCCGACAAGCATGTCGGCGACCTCAATGCCCCGGTGCTCGTCCAGATCGCCGACTACGACTCGGCTGCGCCGCCGCAGGCGGCGGCCAAGACGGCTTTCAAGGCGCGCGCCGAGGTCAGGCACTATCCGTGTGACCACTTCGACGTCTTCGAGGGCAACGACTGGTTCGAACCGTGTGTCGGACATGCGGTCTCGTTCCTCACCCGCCACCTCGCGGACAAGGCCGTGAGCGCCCGGTGAAGCGCGCGATCGTCATCGGCGGGGCGTCGGGTATCGGGCTGGCGACGGTCGACGCGCTGACGGCCGACGGAGTGGAGGTCGTCGTCGCCGATGTCGACGCCGAGCGTGCCGAGAGAGTCGCCGCCGAGCGAAGTGACACGGTCCGTGCGCTGGGTCTCGACGTCACCGACGAAGACTCGGTGGTCGCCGCTTTCGACGCGGTCGGGGAGTTCGACACGGTCGTGAACTGTGCGGGCCTGTCGGATCCGGGTGCCCTGACCGAACTCGAATTGAGCGCCTGGCGTCACACCGTCGACGTCTGCCTCACCGGCACGTTCCTGGTGATCAAACACGCCGGCCGTCGGATCGCCGACGGCGGCTCGATCACCTGTATCGCCTCGCTCAACGGTCGGCAGCCAGGCGCCGGGATGGGGTCGTACTGCGCGTCGAAGGCGGGGGTCCTGATGCTCGTCGAGGTCGCTGCCCTGGAACTGGCGGACCGGGGGATACGGGTCAATGCCGTGTCGCCGGGTCTGGTGTCGACGCCGCTGACCGAGGGCATCGGATTCGTCCCCGGACTCACCGAGGAGTACATCGAGAACACCCCGCTCGGACGCAGCGGCGAACCAGCCGAGATCGCCGACACCGTCGTCTTTCTCGCCTCCGACAAGGCGCGGTGGATCACCGGGGCTGCCTTCGACGTCAACGGTGGCGCACACCTGAAGCGGTATCCCGACGTCCTCGGCAAGGCGCGGGCGATGCTGGAGCAGGCGCCTCCGGTGCTCCCGGAGTAGCGAGCGTACGAGCGACGCCCTGCTGTCGAACGGTTCCACGACGTCCGTACCAGACGCCTCTGACATCGTCACTGCTCCATCTGGTTACGAGAAAGCTCTGCAGCCCAGTCGAACACGCCCAAGCCCTCGGGGTCGAGACGATCACCGGCAAGTCCTCGAGTCGACCGATGCGACCCCGGCGTGACGGGTTGAACGCGGGCCTGTTGTCCCAGACACTGTTTCGGTACCTGGACAAACAACCGTTGGCCGACACCCTGTCCGAGCTGCAAGCCCAGGTCGATGCGTTCGACCACCTGGTCCGAACTATCAGCACCTCGGGCACCGTCAGCGTCAACGCAGTCACCTACATGGTGATGTGGACCATGCCTTAGATCAGGTCTCGTCGCCGTCGACGACCCGGTCATTATCGCCAACACCGCCGGGGAGGTCCTTGTCGAACACCCACGGCCCGCTGCCGGAATCAGCTACTCGGCAACCGCCAACCCCGCGGTTCACGTCCCACCAAACCAGACCGTCACCGAGGTCCTGATACACCGAGTGTCTCCGATGCCTTGATACAGAACTGTCACCGATGACCCGACGCCATACCTCCTACACCATCCCACCGACAAGCTGCGTGTCATCGTGTGTTCCTCATTAGCGTTGCAGCACAGCGGAATAGCGGGTACTGTCGAACATACATTCGCACTATCGGTTCGGAGGGTGACCGTCATGGCAGACGCAAGACCAAGCGCCGCCGTGCTGGTCGATCAGCTCCACTCCCTCATCGACGAGCTGCAGACCGTCGACCTGACGCAATGCTCGGATGCCGAACTGGTCGATGTCGCTGCAGAGACCGAACGTGCCGTCGCGCGACTGAGTTTCGCCGGGGACCGTCAGGTCGTCGAAGCCACCGAACGTGACCTACCCCGTAAGACCGGCCATCGCAGCGTCATCCAGTTCATGACCCACCGCCTCCGGATCGCCGAACCCATGCGGCGCCGCGACCAGATGTCGGCCACCGCAACCTTTCCCAGCCCTACCGGTGAACCACTCCCACCCCAGCACCCCACCCTGGCCGACGCCTTCGCCGACGGACATGTCGGCCCCGCGCATGTGCGTGCGGTCATCGACGTGCTCGACCAGATCCCGCACGCCGTCGACCACGACGTGAAACTCGCCGCCGAACGACAGATGACCGAAATCGCCGTCGACCACACCCCCGCCGACATCACCGCCCTCGGCGCCCGCCTGTTGGCCCACCTCGACCCCGACGGAACACTCGCCGACGACACCG